>CAYTKK010000029.1:1899-11954 GCA_964438355.1 uncultured Lachnospiraceae bacterium
TTATAAGTACGCCGTTGGAATACAGTTGCAAACCTTTTTTATAATCCTTGTTGTAATAGTTGTACGGAGCGTGAGAGGGCACAAACAGAAGAGCAGTATAGTTTACAGCACCCTCGATTGCAAAACGTAAAGTCTTAAGCGGAGCGTCTACGTCATGGAACTTTGCCTTATAAAACTCGGCGTACTCCTCGTCCGTAACGTCCGACTTGGATTTTTTCCAAATAGGCGTCATACCGTTTAACGTTTCCGTCTCGCGATAAGTTTCATATTTCGGCTCGTCGTCCTTCGCTCCCTCTATCGGGCGAGACTTTTCCACTTCCATTACTATCGGATAACGGATATAGTCCGAGTATTTCTTAACAAGCGAACGCAGATAATACTCTTGCAAGAACTCGTCATAGTCGAAATCGTCGTCTTTCTTTCTTAAGTATAACTTTATCTCGGTACCGACCTCGGTTTTTTCGGCAGACTCAATCGAATACCCTTCAGCGCCTTTACTCGTCCACTTGTACGCGTTGTCCTCGCCGAGTTTACGGCTAACGACTTCAATCTTATCCGCCACCATAAACGCAGAATAAAAACCTACGCCAAACTGACCTATAAGCTCGTTTTGTGCGTTTTCGTCCTTTGCCTGCTCGCGCTTAAACGCCAGCGTCCCGGACTGAGCAATCGTACCTAAGTTTTTTTCAAGTTCCTCGCCGTTCATTCCGATACCGTTGTCGCGAACAATCAACGTACGCGCTTCCTTATCGGGAACAAGTTCTATCTTGAAATCAATCGCGCCCTCTCCGTCGGTAAGCGATATAAAGTGACGCTTGTCTATCGCGTCGCTCGCATTGCTTATTAGCTCGCGCAGAAAAATTTCCTTGTTTGTGTAAATCGAATTGATCATAAGGTCAAGTATTCTCTTCGATTCGGTCTTGAATTGTTTCATTTTCGTTTCGCCTCCAAAATAACAACAGCCTTGACGAATTTTCGACGCCGCCTCTCCAAAATTAGCACTCGCACTTTGGCTTGACTAGCACTCGTTTCGCTCGACTGCTAACATATTATAACGCCGCAACCTAGCCGATGTCAATAGTTTTAATGTGAAAATTGCGTAAAAATTCCGCCGAAAAGCCGCAAGTGATTTTTCCCGCACAAATTCTATTGTAATTTTTCGACAGCAAACTTCATAACGCGCGCCGCTACGCACTTACAAAAAAAACGCAAACGGCAAAATGCGTCTGCCGAGTCAGCGTTCCGCACGAGCGTTATTCGTCTTGTCAAACCGACCGAAACCCATACGCGGATTTTTAATGAAAAATCGACGGCAAAACCGCACCCGACTATCATTATCGAGTGCGTTTTATATTCGTTTTGTTCGATTATTTATGTAGTCAATCCGTTTCCTTTTTGCTTGCTACGATTTTACGATAAAGGTTACGCAACCTTTTCCGATGCGAGGAACGCGATGCTCTTCGGGAAGTTTCGGTCCGCAGGAGTTGGAACCTACGCCCGCCATAAAATAGTCGACGGACAAATAGGTAGCGTCCGACTCGGGAAGTTCCCAATCGTGTTTCGTTGCATAAAGCGTATGCGCCGAATAAGGCAACGCCGAGAACGAGAAGTCACCTTCTACTCTTATCGTAGTTTCGCCGTCGGACAATTCGACGTACTTAGCGCCGTAATGGCTACCGGTCTCCTGCGGACGAACATAATGCTGCATCATATTTTCGACGGTGTCCTCGTAATGGTCGCGAACGCAGGATATGCGGCGATCTGAATAAGACTCGTTGGGACCGTAAGCGTAATAACGCACCTTGTCGAATTTCTTGTCAAGCGACGCGGTAAGTCCTATGCGCGGCAAAGTTAAAACGTAATCTATCGATTCATACTCGATGCTTGCGCTGAATCCGCCCTCCATAAAGGCGTAGATGAGTTTGAAGTTTACAAAGCATTGCGTAACGGCGGCATAAATCTCGCCGACAACCGTAATGCGATTACCTTCGGTCTCGACGTTGCGAGCGTTAACCTTAGCCTCTTGCATAAATATCTTCGTCCAGTCGCGAACGTATTTGCGGTCATTATCCATAGGCGCGCGCCATATATTAAGCGCAAGCGGCGTCTTTATTATTTTTTTGTCGTTCTTGGTAATTTCAACAATGGAGCCGTTCATTCCGTCAATCGTATAACGCATTTCGCCTTGTGTGACGACCAACATTCTTCCGTTGTGTTCTATCGTCGGTTGAGCGTTTTTAAGCGCGGTCGCGCAATCTATTTCCGCACTGTAACCCTCTTTAGCCAACTCGAAGCCCGTGCCGAGCAGTTCGGTCGGTTCTACCGACGTCAAACTAACAACAACGACCTCCGCTGCTTTTAATTTTACGCTTGTTTCTTCTTGCGGTGCCAAACGGAGTTCATACTTTTCCTTGCCTATATCCTTTCCTCCCTCGCGGTACGTTACGTTAAGAACAGCGTTCAACGTAGCAAAAAAGTTACGCGATTTTATCTTAAGCGTATCCTTGTCGAAAGTAAAGAACACCGGCTCGTAAACTTTCTTCATTTCTTCGCTCTTTTGCGTAAGCTTGCGGTCCGAAGTTATTATTCCGTCGCAACAGAAGTTGGAATCGTGGACGCTTTCGCCGAAGTCGCCGCCGTAACGGAAACCGATTCCGTCGTAAAGCACCGCGTGATCCGCCCATTCCCAGATGAACGCGCCCATAAAGCGATCGGAGGAATTCATAATATCCCAATACTGCTTCAGATCTCCCGGACCGTTGCCCATAGCGTGGCAATACTCGCACAAAACAAGCGGGCGCTTTTCAAGCGGATCGGTTAAATACTCGTCCGTCATCCACTCGGGATTCGGATACATACGGCTGAACACGTCAACCGCCTTGGTGTAATATGCTTCTTGGCCGAACTTTTCCACGTCTACCCTACAGCTTCCCTCGTAATGTACCGGGCGAGTTGAGTCGACGCTCTTTATGTAGCGCGAAGCGGCTTCGAAGTTTTCGCCGTAGCCGGCCTCGTTTCCCATCGACCAAATAACCACGCTGGCACGGTTTTTGTCGCGCTGAACGTTGCAGCGCTGACGCTCGACGATAGCTTCCTCAAAATTCTTATCCGTAGCTATTCTGTCATAATTTTTTTCGCCCAATCCGGCAGTTCTTTCCACAACGCCGTGGCACTCCATATCCGATTCGGACATAACGTAAAAACCGTAACGATCGCAAAGTTGAGCAAACTCGGGCATATTGGGATAATGCGAGGTACGAATGGCGTTTACGTTGAGTTTCTTCATAAGCGTAAAATCTTCAATAAGATTTTCGACCGTCACGGTCGCGCCGCTTTTAGCGTTGAAATCGTGTCTGTTTACGCCGAAAAATTTAATAGGTTTACCGTTAAAAAGATAAATTCCGTCCTTTACTTCGGACTGACGAATTCCGACCTTTTCACCTATTACCTCGCCGCTTCCCGAAATAATCATATCGTAAAGATACGGGTCCTCGGCGCTCCAAAGTCTCGGATTCGAAACGTTGAATACGACTGTTTCGCCGTTTTTAACCGGCTTGCTTTCTCCGCAAAACTCAACCGTCACGTCGCCGCCGCCAAGATGAATAAAACGCACTTCGCCCGCCATATTCGTCTCTATCTTATAATCCACAATGTGTCCCTCGGGACGCTTAAGTAGGTATACGTCACGATAAATTCCCGTAAAACGCAGTTTGTCTTGGTCCTCCAAATACGTGCCGGCGCACCATTTAAGCACCAATACGCTTAGCTTGTTTTCGCCGTTTTTAAGTTTATCGGTTACGTCGAATTCGCTTACTCTGTGCGATACCTGAGAAAAGCCGACGAATTCGTCGTTAACGTACAAATAAAAACACGAATCGACGCCCTCGAAATTAAGATAATAACACTCTCCGCTTGCTTTTTCAAGGTTAAAAGTCCGCTCGTAATGATAACACGGATTAAGCGAAGGAACAAACGGCGGATTAAACGGAATGGGGTACCGAACGTTCGTGTATTGAAATCCGTCGTAACCGTAATACTGAACGCACGAAGGAACAGTTATTTCCGCGCTCGGACGAACAGCGTAAAAATCGTCCTCGACCTCCACGGGACCGGCAAATTCGCGAATGCGCCATACTCCGTTTAGATCGACGTATTTGCTACTTTCTCGACGCGGCGCGAATGCGTCCTCGCTCTTAGCAAACGGCACGTAATACGACCGCGTATCCAGCACGTTTACCGTATCGAAGCTTTCATAATAATTTGTTAGCATTATTTGTCTCTCCTTAAAATTCTATTTTTTCGGCTTACCAAAACCGCTTTTTCCGTGATTGCATTATCTAAATTTGTTCACCCGAAACGCCTCACAATCGCTTTCGACGTTTCGCACCTCGGCTACGCAAGCGATTCCGAATCGAAATTCTCACGTATAATCCTTTTTACTTCTTGCAAATCGTTCGTTACAAACAAACGACTCTTTACCCCGCCTGCACCGCGTTTTCCGCGAAGATATCCGGCGTAGTGCTTGCGCATGTTAACTAAAGCATAGTGCTCGCCGTAAAACTCGTCAAGCAGCTCTATATGACGAATCGCAGTCTCCGCGCAAGTCATTGTCCAGTTTTGCCCGCATAGCGACGCAAAAACATTCGGCGCGCCGACAGCCGCCCTACCTATCATTACTCCGTCGACAAGCGAAAGAAGCCGCTTACCGTTTTCAGCGTTTACGTCGCCGCTTCCTATAAGCGGAATTTCCAGCGCCGCGCGAACCTCGGCTATCTTGTCCCAATCCGCGCAGCCGCTATACCCTGCCGCTCGCGTCCTGCCGTGAAGAGTGATTGCGCTAGCACCCGCGCCTTGCATACGCTTACAAAACTCTATCGCCGTAAAATCCGTTTCCTCGAATCCGAGTCGCGTTTTAACGGTTACGGGACGTCCGCCGCAGGCGCTTACCGCCGCGCGCACTATTTCCTCCGCCTTTTTAGGTTCCAGCATAAGCGCGCTACCCTCTCCGTTTTTAACGATTTTGGGAACGGGACATCCCATATTGATGTCGATTATGTCAAACGCCGCCAAATGCTCGTCGGAAAGCAAAACCTCTTTGAACACGTTCGGCTCGCTACCGAAAAGTTGCGCGGCACACACTTGCTCGCCGGGAGCAGTAATCAGCAATTCGCCGCTTTTATCGGGCGAATACAGAAGTCCTTTCGCGCTTACCATTTCGGTAACGGTCATTCCCGCGCCCGCCTCCGAGCATAATTCGCGCATTCCCGCGTCGGTATACCCCGCCATGGGCGCCAAAACAAACGGATTTTTAATCGTAACACCGCCGATTGTCAGATTTTTCATAGTCTGCTCGATAAAGACGAAAGTTTGCCGTTCTTATCCGCAGATTCCGCCTCCGCCTTGAACTTTTCGGCTTGCGCCCCCAGTTCGACTTCGCCGTCCACACCCGACGCTGTAGCCAAAAAGTGCGCGAAAAGTAGCATTTCCCCCGCGTTACGAGCGTCAACTTCGCCGGCTAGTAACTCACGCAGCTTTTCTTTTACCGTTTCTACGGTTATGTCCGCGCCACTCTTTCTTGCTTTTTTGAAATACTTTTCCGCTCTCAAACTTGCAGGAAACACTAGGGGTATCCGCTCGAGCTGCTCAGAGAGCGAAGAGTACTTCTTTTCCTTTGCTTTTGCCGCCTCCCATAGCGTCAACGCGCTGTCTGCGTCCAAAGCCTTATCTTCACCGAAAATGTGCGTGTGACGGAACACGAGTTTTTCGCACAACGTGCTAATAACGTCTCCGATATCGAACTCACCCTCACGCCTAGCCATATCGCAATGGAATACCGATTGCAGTATCACGTCACCCAGCTCCTCGATAAGGTTTTCGGTATCGCCGCTGTCAATGGCGTCCACCGCCTCGTACGCCTCCTCGAGCATATTTATACGAATGCTTTCGTGCGTCTGCGCCTTATCCCACGGACAACCGTCCTTCGACGTAAGCCTATGCATTATGTACATAAGGTCGCAAAAGCCAAAATGCTTTTTATCCATAAGACCTTCCGAAAGCGGTAAAAACGCACAGGCGCCGTCATACTTCTTTTGCCTGTCAAGTTCGTAAAGCGGAAATTCGGTCGTACCCAACTTGTTCGAAAATACGACTCTTTCTTCATCGCCGAAAAAAGAGGCTAGCGTGCTCTTAACTTCACCCGCCTCCATTTCGTCGTTGATTCCGTACACTAAAAGCGGAGCGTCGCTGTCTATGTAAACTGCGCCGGCAACCTCGCAAGCCGCCATCTGCTTGATTCTGCCTCCGGGCGTACGTCCGCGGTATTCGGATACGCCGGGGATTATTTCGACCTGCGTCTTTTTCGCCAGTTCGGCAACGGCGCTGTCACCGTAACCGTCGCCCGCTACGCAAAAAACGACCTTCTCTCCGTCTTTTTCGCTGGCTAACAGCCTAGCGCAAATAGCCTCGTCGACCTCGTCATACGACGAAGCCGTTATGTCTTTTGACAAAATATTCGTCTTGAAATACGTACGTACGCGCGAAAAAACAGCGGTTGCCTCCCTTACTGCCTTTTTGCCGCGCGTTGTTATATCTCCCTTTTTAATTCCTACACCCACTACCGTAATCATAAAGTCTCTCCAGCTATTTCTTTTTTCTTCGCGAATTGATTTTTAAGTTTGCACCCAGAAGTATAATTACCTGAAGCGGCGCACCGAGCAAAAACAACATCCACAAATTGTATGCGTACGTATTGATATACAAAAAAGCGATAAGCGTCCACACGAATACGCTAAGCGTTACGACAACGTGCTTTTTCTTTCCCCATACCGCGCAAAACACCATAATGCATAACGCCGAACACGGCACCGCAAACACAAATATTTGCCATTCGTACGTGCCGTAAGCCATATTCGCCAGCACGAAGAATATCAGCGCGATATACCAAAGCGACACCAATACAAGCGACATTATCGTCACCTTTTTGCGCTTTTGCACGACGATTTCCGTACCGAGCATCTTATCGTCCGCCTCATGCCGCGTAACGATATCGTTTACCGTCACGCCGTATATTTCGGCAAGACGTTCCACCGTCTCGAGGTCGGGCATAACCTCGCCTCGCTCCCAGTGCGAAACGGTCTTGTTCGAAAAGCCGACCTTCTCGGCAAGTTCCATTTGCGTCATATTCGATTGACGACGCAACGTCGACAAATTTTCGCTTACGATTTCTCTGATATTTCCCATACGCTTATTATATAACATTTCGCGCTCCAAAGCAAGCCTTTAGCTATATTTTAGACCCCGAATACCGCATTCAGCGCACAGCAAATCCGAACGAATACGTTTTTATCAACGTTTTCGTTTGACACTCGCGGTTTGCGGCATCTTCTAAAACGTGACGTAACTTATAACCTACCGCAAATATCCGACTTACAAAAACTTTTCTCACACTAAATCAAGTGTTTTACCGCATTCTCGCCACATGAGAACGCCACATTTCTTTCTCTCGAGAAAAAGCAAAAGTCGAGAGCGGGTATTTTTTAATTTTTCTTGCTTTCTAATCGAATTTATGATATAGTTAAAATCGTTAAGTAGAAATTGCGGAGGAACGATGAAGAGCAAACGCAGAACTCTTTACTATGAAGACGAACGAAACGACGACTTCGCCGAAATTCAAAAAAAGAGTATCGACATAGATGCAAACTTCGAATTCGTCCCGAAAAATCCGTTAAAGCGGCTTTTGTCGTTTTTGGTCTACAGACTAATTATGACGCCGTTTGCATTCGTCTATTGCAAGCTGAAGTTCCGCTACAAAATCGTCGGAAAGAAAAAATTAAAGCCTTTTCGCAAAAACGGATATTTTTTGTTCGGCAATCATACTCTTATGGGCGGGGACGCTTTCTTGCCGAATATGGCGGTTTTTCCCAAAAAAGCGTACGTCGTAGTGCACTCGGCGAATCTAGCCACGTTCGGAACAAAGCACTTTATCCTAATGAACGGAGCAATTCCGCTACCGACAACCACCGGCGGAATGCGAGCGTTTTTGGGCGCGATAAGCACGAGAATCGAACAGGGCGCTTGCGTCGTCATTTATCCCGAAGCTCACGTCTGGCCGTATTACACGAAGATAAGGAACTTCGATTCGGCGTCGTTTGCGTATCCCGTAAGAACAAACGCCCCGGTTTTTACTTCGACGGTAACGTACAAAAAACGAAAGCACAGCGAAAAGCCGCACATAACGGTTTATATCGACGGACCGTTTTTCCCCGACGAAACGTTACCACCCGTCGCCGCACGCGAAAAATTACGCGACGAAGCATATTATGCGATGTCGCAGAGTGCAAAAAACAGCGACTACGAATACTACACTTACGTTAAACAATCACACGACACGGAGGAATCCCAATGAAAATACCTGTATTTTTTGCTTGCGACGAGCGTTACGTTCCGTTCTTTGCAGTTACGCTCAGTTCCATCAAGGCACACGCAAAAAAAACCGATAGCTACGAAATTTACATTCTTGCCGAAGGCTTCGACAAGGCTAAAACCGACGAAATTCTCGCTCTCGGCGACGATAGATTCTCAATCAGCATAGTCGACGTAACCGAGAAAATCAATCCGGTACGCGAGCCTTTGACGATAACTCTTCGCGATTATTACAGCCTTTCGATTTTTTATCGACTGTTTATCCCCTCGCTGTTCCCGAAGATGGACAAAGCGATATACCTCGACTGCGATATCGCGCTAAACGCAGACCTTGCGTCGTTGTTCGAAACCGACCTCGGCGACAAAACTTTAGGCGCCGTCGTCGACCAAGTGGTAAGCGTAACCGAAATCTTTAAGTATTACACGAAAAAGCATCTCGACATCGACTCTCGGACCTACTTCAACTCGGGCGTTCTGTTGATGAACCTTAACGCCATGCGCGAAAAACGCATCGAAGAGAACTTCCTCGAGCTTATAAATAAGTATAACTTCAAAACGGTAGCGCCCGATCAAGACTATCTTAACTTCTTGTGCCGCGGCGACGTGCTGTACCTCGACGAAGGTTGGGACAGAATGTCCGTTACGGAGGAAGGCTTGCCGCGCGACAAGGTATACCTCGTTCATTATAATATGTACAATAAGCCTTGGCACTACGACAACGTGCCTTACGGCGACATATTCTGGCGCCACGCAAAAAATACGCCCTATTACGAAACCTTACTCGGAATGAAAGCAAACTATTCAGAGGGCAAAAAACGCGACGACGAGCGCGCAAGCGGAGCGCTTCTTGAAAGCGCCGGACAAATAGCCGACAACGAGTTGCACTTTACGGCAGCTCGCAAGTAGCGATGCTTGACCTAAGTTGCCGCAAAAAGAATATGCGGACAACATTGCAAAATAACTTTCACGTCTGATAAACAATCGTAAACGGTCCGCAACGCGAGGGCAAATATGGCAGAAAAAACTATAAACGAACAATATAGAAAGGAGCGACTGACGGTTCTCGACAACATTCGCCGCAACGAAGAAGCGGGCGGCGAATGCTTCTTTTGCGACGTGGAACCCGATCCGCCCTCTCGCACTTTAATGCCCGACGACGTCGACTATCTTGCGAAAAAGTTTTCCACAAAGGTTAAAACCGCCGTCGCCGAAAAAATGGGACGCATATGGGCAAAATCAGTTAATCGAGAGCAAAACGTTACGCTCGTCGGCGAAGAGAATCTTCGCGGCTTAACGAGCGGTGCCGTTTTTACATCCAACCATTTTTCCATGTTCGAAAACGCGGCAATCATGCTTGCGGCGACGAGAGCGAACAAAAAACGCAAATTCTATCGCGTCGTGCGAGAAGGCAACTTCTTTATGCCCGGATTTATCGGCTTCTTGCTTAAATACGCACATACCCTACCCATCTCTTCCAACCCAAAGACGATGGCAAATCTTTCGCGTGCGCTGGAAACGATATTACGCAGAGGCGATTTCGTCCTAATCTACCCGGAAAAGTCGATGTGGTGGAATTATCGCAAACCCCGTCCGTACAAACTCGGAGCTTTTCATTACGCGGCAAAAGCGGAAGT
>CAYTKK010000029.1:12054-13604 GCA_964438355.1 uncultured Lachnospiraceae bacterium
TATCCTTGGGCGGTTACTACCGACGCAAGACTTTCCTTAGTTACGGCGGCGGATTGGACTTCCACTTCTGCCGTACCCGACTTATGGCTTACGGCAACGGAGACTACTCCGGGGACCGCGGCAAGCGCGTCTTTTACGCGTCCCTCGCAGTGAGGGCACATCATTCCTTCGATTTTAAGAACAATTTTCATTTTTTCTATCTCCTTTTGAGTTTTTTTATCGAATTTAGTCCCTTCGTCCGCCTTGAAAAAATTAAGGCGAAGCGCGTTACATACGACGCAAACGCTGGATACGCTCATAGCGGCGGCTCCCAGCATAGGCGTAAGCGTTACTCCGAGCGCGGCAAACGCACCCGCTGCCACGGGAATCCCTATGACGTTATACACAAACGCCCACATCAAATTTTCGCGAATGTTGGTAAGCGTTTTTCTTCCAAGTTTAAGTGCCGCAAAAACTCCGCCGAGTTTGGATGACGACAAAACCACATCCGCCGCCTCGACCGCGACGTCCGTGCCGGCCCCTATCGCCACGCCGAGATCCGCCGCAGTAAGCGCCGGCGCATCGTTAATTCCGTCTCCCACCATACACACCTTGCCGTAGCTTCTAAGTTCCTCTATCGCCACGAGTTTATCGGCAGGCAAAAGCGACGCTCTGTATTCGTCGACTCCCACCTTTTTCGCAACAGCCGCCGCCGTAACTGGATTATCGCCGGTAAGCATACAAACGCGTATGCCGCGCTTTTTAAGCGCATTCACCGTTTCCGCCGCATCCGGCTTTATTTCATCCGAAACGGCTATTACGCCCAACACTTTACCGCCAAGAGCAAAAATCATCGGCGTTTTGCCTTCGCTCGCTAGGCGCATTGCCGCGCTTTCGTATTCTTTCGGAAGCTCAAATCTCTTCCGCGCTCGCTCGACGCTTCCGCCAAACGCCTCTTGACCGTCCAAAACGGCAGTAACACCGCTTCCCGAGTGCGCGACAAAGTCTTTCGCTTCTAATTTTTCTATTCCCTTTTCTTCGCAATAGCCGACTATCGCCCTGCCCAACGGATGTTCGCTTCCGTGCTCTACCGCTCCGGCAACAGACAAAAGCCTCTCTTCGTCGTCGGACACAACGTCGGTAACGGTCGGCTTTCCGGTCGTAAGCGTGCCTGTTTTATCGAAAGCGACCACTTTTACTCTGCCGGCAATTTCAATGGCTTCGGCGCTCTTAAACAAAGCCTTATTTTTCGCGCCGACTCCGCACGCGACCATTATCGCCACGGGAGTAGCAAGTCCCAACGCGCACGGACAACTTATAACGAGTACGGATATGGCGTACCCCAGCGCGGTCCCGACCGAACGAGAAACAATCAGCCATACTATAAAGTCGATTAACGCAATTCCAAGAACAAACGGAACAAATACGCCCGAAACCTTGTCGGCGACTTTGGATATAGGCGCCTTCATCGCCGCGCTATCCTCAACCGTCTTTATTATTTGAGACAGCGTAGTATCTTCGCCCACCTTTAACGCTCGACACCGCATAAAGCCGCACGTATTTACCGTAGC
>CAYTKK010000029.1:13704-14840 GCA_964438355.1 uncultured Lachnospiraceae bacterium
GGAACCCAGCGACACCAAAGTATCCATATTCGGTGCGCCCTTTATCGCACCCTTGGCTCCGTTTATAAAAAATTTCCTATTTATAAGCATTACCGAAAGCGCCAAAACGCACTCTGAAACGGCGACTAAAACGGGCAAAGCTTGTTTCAGATTAAACAACGGAGCGTTCCACATAACGTGCCCCATCGAAATATACATAAGCACGACAAGCAGCGCCACCGAAGAAATAAGCCGAGCCGCAATTCCTTTTTCGCCTTCACTCTTCTTTGTCGTCGTGCCTTTTACCGCCGCGCCGTATCCCGCGGCTTCGACAGCCGCAATAATATCGCACTCGTCGCCGCCGTCCACAATCATCGACTTCGTCAAAAGATTGACGGATACGCTTTTAACTCCGTCAACCGCCGCAACAGCCTTTTCGACTCGTGCCGAGCAAGCCGCGCAACTCATTCCGCTAACATCATATTTCTGCATCTAAATCTCCTTGACTTTCCGCAAGTTATCGGCTTACGCGAAATTTTTGCCTCCAAACATAATAATTATATCCCAAAAGCCAAACCGTTGTCAAACAAAAAAGCCGACTTAACCTAGGTTAACAATTAAGTCGACTCTTTTTATAAAATTTCGCTATCGTTTTTTCATTTTGTCGCCGAAATAAGGCGTCTGCAAGCTTAGCGGCAAAACCACACAAAAGCGAAAAATACGCCGAATCGCCAAACAACGCCTATCAATCGAACGTCCTCGTGTATTTTGCACAAAAAACAAAAACACTTAAAACGTCAATCCGCGTCTCGCTCGCACATACGCAGCCAAACTCGCCATATACGCAAAAATATATTTTTCTCGCGTTTTCCGTTTTATCTACTCTGATTTTACGCAAAAACTAAAACCGCGGCAATACCGGTCTAAATCCGTAAACTACGATTATTTGCGTTTTTTAGTTGCTTTTTTCACCGCAGAATTCGCTTGCTTTTTTGCCGTATTAAACAGAGGCAATACCAAAACGACCAGTAACACCACGACGAACACGGTTATCGCGATATAACGCCAATCCACCGACGTCTCCTGCGTTTTAACGACCGCGTTCGCGCCGCAATACATTTGCTTAACTCCGTTCTCGTCGCGAACCGACAACACGA
>CAYTKK010000030.1:0-6925 GCA_964438355.1 uncultured Lachnospiraceae bacterium
TGAACGTTTCGGACGATAATTATTGCCTTGTGGGCGGGGATAACGTTATTGCGAAAATTTTACTGGGCGCGGCGAACTTAAGCAGTGCCGAGCTTAGGCTTGTTACCAGCGACAATCGACACCCGCTGGTAAGCGCTCCTCGCGAGTATATAAACGTCGAATACAACAACACGGCATGGATGGAGGCTGACGAGGACGGCTTTTACGTGTACGGCGAATTGTACGAACCAACCGCCGAGGCTATAATAACGACGGCTGACGGCGTCCCGCTGTTGCGCTCGTTTTTTTATCGAGAAGTATACGTCGGTAGCGGCACAGCGACGCTTAAAAAAGGCGGAAGCGCGCTCGTGGGAGGTTACGACGATACGGAAGTGCTGTCGCTTACCGATTCCGGCGGAAACGAGATATATCCCAAGCGAATATTGCGCGCGTCGAACTATCTGACGACGGATTGCGTGCAGCTTACGGATATAAAGGGCGAGGTCGGCTCGACTTTGACGGGTGACGGCGCGGGCGCTTTTGTGGCTCTTGTTAACAGCGGCGACGTAATTCTAATGCGAATGGACGGCGACGAACTTAAGCGCGTTTGTTCGGTCGAACGCGTCGGAACGGTAGCGGTTGTCGGCGACGGCGCGCTTTTACAGGCGAAAAGCGGCGGTATCGAGGTCAGTGCGCCCGTGTCTGACGGCGAGAGAAGCGTTTTTTTCGTCGAGATAGGCGAGGGGGAGATAAAGGGGTTCGACGCGATATGTTACGGCGGAAAATATAAAGCGGTCATAAGATTTTCGGACCGAGTCGAAGACGTTACCTTTTCGAGCGAAGGAAAAATAGAGGATAGCTCGGTTATGCAGGCGACGGACGCGTTTTCGTTTAAGGTGGACGAAAATTATTTGTGTTACGGAAGCCGAACCGCCGCCGAGTATCACTGCGCGGGGATAGGCTACGAAAATTCTCTTGCCGTTTCGAATCTGACGTCGCTAAGTAAATTCGCGGTTATAAAGAGCGGCGGAGGACGAATAGTATACGCTAGCGGATCGGGTAACAGAATGCTTACCGACATCGTGGACGGAAATTCGGTAAACCTTTCGAGCGCGGAGTGCGCCGTACTTTGCCCGGACTATGCGATTATTTCTTCGGACGGCTTCGTTACGTCTGCGATTACTATGTTTAGCGGCAATATAGGAATCCGACAAGTTCCCTTTTACGGCAACGTATGCGAGCCGGTAAGCGCGGTGCGAGCCGGCAGATATGTTTTGTTGTGCGCGGCTGACGGAACGCTTACCACCGTGTACCCGAACGAACTGGGGGAATTTGTCGTCCAGTGTCCGCAGCTAAGCGAGGGCGACAGCGTAAAGTACAGTACGGTGCACACTCATTACGGCGAATCAATTTCGGCGCGCTTGAAGGTGGCTTTTGTTCCCGCGCAGAAAAAGGAATAAATTCTTAAGGGGGATTTTATGGTTTTTACGAATAAGTGTATTACCGTGGGTAAAGGTCGCGTTTCTTCGGCGCGAACGGATTCGCTCGGTAACGTCGGTATCGTTATGACGGAGGGTGCGGGACTGGTGCTTAAAACCATTCCCGCAGGCAAAAATCAACCGCTGTACGGCTCGGCAAAGCTCGTCAGTTACGCGGACGAATGTTGTATGTTGGACGGCGGCAAATTAGAGAAAAAAGGCGAATTGCGTTATGAGGCGTCGTGAGTTTATGCGGTTGTCTCGCGCTGTTCGCCGCGCGGCGCTTAGGCGGTATTACCGCGAAAGAGCTACAAAACAAGGAGAAAGAAAATGAATATAACAACTTATGTGCAGGATTTGATGAAGAAGCTTTCGGGTTCCGCTTCGAGTTCTTCGGCGTCGGCTAAGAACGAAACCGAGCTTTTGGATAAAATCGCGCAAATACGCTCGTCGGTTTTGCCCGAAAAAACGACTTTGGGCAGCGGAAAGACGTATCAGCGGTTAGAATACGACGCTCCGACCGACGAAGAGATACAAGAAAGCGCCGGGAAGAGTTTGGAATCTTATAGAAGAGAGGGCTTAAATTCGATAGAAAGCGAGATTGAATCCCGAAAAGAAAAATACAATGCGGACGCGGAGTCGCTTGCCGGTGCGAGAGACAAAACTCTGACGGCGGTGAACGACGCGTATTCTGCGGCAAAAGAGGCTCTTGACGCGGACGTTATCAAGCGCGGACTTGCAAGGTCGTCGATAGCGGTGGCTCGGTCCGGAGCCTTGGAGGGAGAGCGCGCCGCAAAAAGCGCTCAGGCTTATTCCGATTACGAAGGCGCGATTGCGGATATAGACGCAAAATTATCCGAATTGTCCGTAAAAAGGCAAAAGGCGATTGACGATTTTAACGTCGCGTATACCGCAAAACTTACCGAGACGATAAACGAGCTTTCGGATAAGCGCGCTCAACTTGCAAAAGAGGCGATAAAGTATAATAATACTCTTACCGAGAAGGAAAATGACGAACAGGTAGCGCGAGCAAAGGCGGAAGAAAGCATATATTCGCAGGCGCTGTCGAACGCGCAAAAGGAAGGCGCAATTACGGACGACCCGGGCAGAGTGGCTAGTCAGCGCGTGTACGACGAAATTTACAAGGTAATGCGCGAGTACCTTTCTTCGATGACTCCAAGTGCGGCTTATGAAGAGATGAAAAACAATCCTTTGTATCGAAGTTCGCTTTCGGACGCGTACTACTACAAGCTTTACGACGAATTTGCGCGATAAATAAGCGTTTTTCTAAGGAAAGAAAGGAGGGACGGGCGGGAAGAAGGAGGAACAAATGGATAGCTTTATAAATTCCGTAAAATCGTTGTTTTCGACGTACGGCTTCAAGGCGGCGGCAATAGTCGTCGCGACCGTGGTTATCGTAAACCTTATCAAAAAGCCGTTGATGGCTTATGCAAGGAAAAGAGCGGCTATGCTAAAAACCGACAAGTCGATAGTGACTAAATACGTCACCGTTTTGCCGATAGTCGTGTCGTTCGTGCTTACGTTTTGCGTGGAACTGGTTATCGCTCGTTTCGAGATATGCGCAATCGACTGGTCGGATTTATCTGCTTCGGCACTGCTGTATTCGGCTCTCGCGGTAGCTCTTTACGAAAGCGTAAAAAAACAGTTCGAGGCTTATGCTGCCGAATGTAACGCGGAAGGCGGCTCGAAAAGTTGCGATTCGGACGATTGCGAAGGCGGCGGTGAATCGGCAGAAACGGACGAATCGGGCGAGTCGCTCGAAAGTAACGGCAAAGAGAGTGAGGACGGTGGAGCGGACAACGGCTCTTCGGTGCGTTTTTCGACTAACGGCGGCGACGGATTTTAGTCCGCGCGTTAAGGTAAAAGCAATCTAGGGTAAACCTAATTATGCCAAAACGGAATCCGCTTCAAACGTTGCTTTGCGCTGTTTGGAGGTAAAAAAGAAGTCGCAATCTTGACCGATTCGGGCAAGGTTGCGGCTTTTTTCTTTATTATGTTATAGGTTTTGAGTTCTTGAAAATCAGTCGTCGCTTTTCGGCTTTTCGGTTTTTAATTTTTTCGCCATGTCGTCGGCAAAAGTTTTTCCGTATTTGCGTTCGCTTTTTTGCGTTCGCGGCTTGTATTCGGTTTTAGAAATGCTTTGTTTCGACGGCTCTGCTAAAAGCGATTTAAGTTTTTCTCTCAGATCGCTAGCCGACAATTTTCTTTCGATTTTGACGGTGCGCGGGATGAAAGCCTCGGATTCTTCTATTTTAACCGCGTCGTTCGTTTTTTTGGTTGCGCCGCGAACTTCCGATTTTCCGCCTCGGGTTGATGGCTTTGCGACAGTGCTTTTCGCGGGAGATTTCTCAGCCGCTTTACGCGTTTTTTGTCCGTCGCTTGCTTCGGCCGTTTTGGCGGAAGCTCTTGCGGCAGGCTCTCTTTTTGCCGCGTCGGTTTTGTTTAAGCTTTTGCGCGTCGAAACTTCGCCGCTTTGTTTTTCGGGAGCTTTCTTGGCGGTTCGCGTGCGCGGAGCAAACGCGGCGGAATTGCGTTTTTCGGTTGTCTTTTTCTTTTCTTCGGCGGCGGATAGAAGTGCGCTTCTGTCGACGTCTATGCGCATTTGTCCGTCCTCTTCGACTTCGACTGCGATTCCGTCCTCGCGTTTAAGCGGGATAATATCTTTGCCGTACAGGTCGGTTGCGAGTTCTCTTACCGTGCGGTATCTGTCCTTCGAGAACACGGCGATAGCCTTCATCAACGCGGCTTCCTGAGCTTTCGTTATTTCGGCGCCGGCTTTCGAGGGCAGTACGATATCGTCCTCGTACATTCTTTGAATGCTTTCTGGCGGAAGCTGACCGGTTATGCAGAAGAAAATCGTCACGCCCAGCGCGTAGATGTCCGTCCAAGGACCTTGTTCGCCGCGTAAGCGATATTGTTCTTCGGGCGCAAAGCCCTGTTTAAGCACGATGGATACACCTTGATTTTGTTCCGCGTCGGTGTATTTAGACGCGCCGAAGTCGATAAGCTTAACCTCGTTGTCGCGCGTGATTATTATGTTGTCGGGGGAGATGTCGCGATGAATCATTCCTGCCGAGTGGATTTCTTCTAGCGAAAGAATTACGGGTTTAAGAATTGTAAGCGCGGTGGTGCAGTCCAGTTTTCCCTTTTTCTTGACGTAATTTTTAAGCGAAATTCCGTCTAGGAACTCCATTACGATGTACGCAGTGGAATTTGCGGAGAAAAAGTCCTTTACCTCGACGATTCCGACAAGCGAGCGCAAAGCCTGTAAATTTTTCGCTTCGTCGATAAAGCGTTTAAGACCGCGGTTGCTTGCGGCGTGATGTTCCTTTTGGTTGATTATTATATGCATGTTGCGCGGATCGCGCGTTACGTAGCCGCCGGGGAAATACTCTTTTATCGCGATGTGGTCGCCGTTTGTAATGTCCCAAGCCGAATACGTTATTCCGAATCCGCCTTCGCCGATGGCGTGAGCGATAAGATAACGCTTGTGTAGAAGCGTTCTCGGCGGCAGGTGATGCGGCGGAGCGGAAACGTTGTCGGCTCGTCCGCATACCGAGCAAACTCCGTTTTTAAGTTCGCCCAAGCAATACAGACAGACGTTGTTTTCGTTGCGAATTCTAGCCATTATTCTCCGTCACCTCCGTTTGTATTCGCGTTTTTGTTCGGCAGCGTTTCGCACGTTTCTTCCGTTTTTTCGTCCGTCGCCTCGCTATGCGTTGTTTTGCCGACGAAAATTTCCGGCTTTTTCGGCTCTTTTTCGGCTTTAGAACGCTCGAGATCCGGTTCCGGATTGTCCTTGTTCGGTTCGCCTTTTTTTGGGACGTTTTTGCCCTTTTTTGCTACGCCGCCGTTGTCTTTTGCGGTTGCTACGGAATTTTCGGCATTTTCGCTTTTGATGACGTTTTCGTTTTTTAGGGTGTCGTCGCCATCCTGCGCGGCGGCGTTATCGGAGTTACCGCCAACGATAAAGAATATAGCCGAATAATTGTCGTTGTACGACGGCGCTCTGTCAAGAAGAATGCTTTCCGCTTTTTTCATCGCTTCCTCGGCGGATGAACTGCCGTTTAGCAGTGCGACGAGGTCGCTTTCCCAAACGTATTCCCAAAATCCGTCCGAGCAAAGTACTACGGCGTCACCGTATTTTATCTCCGAATACTCGAAAACGTCGGGTTGAACGTATTTGTCCGAGCCTAGCACCCTGAATAGTTTGTTCTGGTCGGCGTGCGTGCGAATCTCGGCGTATGTAATTTCGCCGCGTTCGGCGGCAAGACGAGCAAGCGAGTGATCCTTTGTGAAGTGCAGTATTTTTCCGTCGCGTATAAGGTAAGCTCGCGTGTCGCCGGTGTGAGCTATCGTAATGCGGTTTTCGTCCGTTATTGCCGTCGCTAAAGTCGTGCAACTGCCGTAAAGCTCGGGCGCGAGTTCCTTTGCCTTGCGAATGGAGGCGTGAGCGCGCTTGAACATTCTTGTCGTCGAGTTTTTGGATAGGGGAGAATCGCCCTTTTGAACGGCGCGCATAAAAGCCTTTGCCGCGCCTTTTACGGCAAGTTCGGCGGCGACTTCGCTACCGTCATACGAGCCGAGTCCGTCGGCAACGGCGAGAAAACAAAATCCGCCGCTTTCGTAAAAAGCCGCGTAATCTTGGTTGTAATCGCGTCCGCCTTTTTTGCAAATTAGCGAAATGTTCAACTTTTTGCCGCTCCTCCCTTTTATCGTTTTCCTTAATTAGTATACACGCGCGCACGAAAAAAAGCAAGCAATTACCGCTTTTCTTTACGTTCGGGCAAGGCTGAACCGCGAAAAAAACGTTCTTTTTGTGCTTTAATGTGAAAATTGTCGATTTTACGCGAGAAATGTTTGACAGAATTGTGACAATCGTGTAAAATTAAAGTGCTGTGGGACGCTTTAGTGCGAGTTTTGCGGTCGGACTAGGAGAGTTTTAGGTTTGATTTTCAAAAGCGTTTTAAGTTCCCGCGGCGAAAAAATTTTTAGGAGAGTTTCTTATGTGTGAAGAAATGAAAGAAACCACAGTGGAAGAGACTGCCGAAACGGTAGCATCGGAAACAGTTTCGGAAGAACCGAAAAAAAAGAGTTTTGCAAAAAAACTTGACAACTATTTCGGCGTAACCAAATCCGGAAGCACGATTAGAACGGAACTTGTTGCAGGTCTTGTAACCTTTCTTGCAATGGCGTACATTCTTGTCGTTAACCCCAATGCTATCACGCTGTTCGGTTTGAACAATATCCCCACAGCTCAGCTTTTTATCTCGACTGCACTCGGCGCAATCGTAGGTACGTTGCTTATGGCTTTTGTTGCGAGGATGCCTTTGGCTCAGGCTTCAGGTATGGGACTTAACTATACCGTAGGCGGATTGCTTTTAGGCGGACTTGCCGGTGCGGCAGTAAGCTTCGGCAACGTTATGCTTCTAGTTCTTATTTCGGGT
>CAYTKK010000030.1:7025-14732 GCA_964438355.1 uncultured Lachnospiraceae bacterium
TTCAAGGTTAAGGGCGGAGTTATCATCGGCGTTATTATCGCTACGATAGTAGGTATTCCGATGGGCGTTACCTCTTGGAGCGGCGGAAACTGGGCGTTCTGGGAGAACTTTGCTGCGTACTTCAGCTTTAACGGTTCGTCCGAGGGCGGCCTCTTCTTCGCGGTCTTCACCGAAGGCTTCACTTGGGAAGGCGGCGCGGCAGTTATTATGCCTGCTATTATGACGGTTATTACTTTCTGTATGATTGATATGTTCGATACGATGGGTACGGTCGTAGGTTGCTGCGTTCCCGTTGGTCTTGCCGACAAAAACGGTAAGCCCTATCATTACGACGGAATTATGATGTCCGATTCTGTCGCTACCTGCGCGGGTGCGCTTTTCGGAACGTCTACCGTTACCACTTTTGTCGAGTCCGGCTCCGGAATTGCAGCCGGCGGAAGAACAGGTCTTACCGCTCTTTCTTGCGCAATATTCTTCGTTCTTTCGATTTTCTTGTTCCCCCTTGTTGCGTCCATTCCCAGTCAGGCTGCGGCTGCCGCGCTTCTTTATGTCGGCTCGCTTATGCTCAAGGGTGTTGTCAACATTAAGATTGACGGCGTAAAGAACGCTCTTCCCGCGTTCCTCACTATCGCAATGATGCCGCTTGCTTACTCCATTACCGACGGTATCGGCTTCGGTATTCTTTCGTATGTAGTTATCGACTTGATTTCTTACGTAGTCAGTGCAATCAAGTATGCGTTCACTCATAAGGCAGAGGACAAGCCCGTTTGGGATTTGCACGTTGTAACCATCATCGTAGCGCTTCTCTTTATCGTATACTTCTTCGTGCCCACAACGTTCTAACGAGTAAGCTAAATTTAGTAAACAATTAGTTTGCGAAACGGTCGAGCCTAATCGGTTCGGCCGTTTTGGCTTATCTAAAAACCAAGTTTTTGCGTTAAAAAGTCGCTTTAATTTTTCGCGGCGCGTTTTGACTTGCGCGACAGGCTAATAATTGCCGAGTATTTACGGTTACCGAGCTTTCGGTAATGCTTTTCTTCTTGACAAAGCCGCGCGTTTTATATATAATTTTCATATGGAAACAGCAAGAGAAATATTGAAAAAATACGCGTCCGGTGGCGAACGAATCGCCCTTGCCGTCAGCGGCGGCGCGGATTCGATGTGTCTTTTGCATTTGGCGGTCGAGACTCTTGGCGCGGACAGGCTTACAGTCTTAAACGTCGAGCACGGCTTGCGCGGCGAAGAAAGTCTAGACGATACTGCATTCGTAAAAAGCGAATGCTCGCGGTTGGGCGTTGATTTTATAGGCTTTTCGGTGGACGTTCCGCTTATGGCGGCTACGCGCGGTATCGGGGAGGAGAGTGCGGCTCGCATCGCTAGACACGCTTGTTTTGACGAGGTGATAGCGGACGGCTTTACTTACGTGATGACCGCGCATCACCGCTCGGACAACGCCGAAACAGTACTTATGCACGTCCTGCGCGGAAGCGGCAATCGCGGACTTGTCGGAATGACCGAGCGCGACGGATATATAGTTCGTCCGCTTATAAATTGCACGAGAGCGCAGATAGACGAGTATTGCAGGGCGCATTCGGTGCGATTCGTGGTCGATTCGACAAATTCCGACTTGCGTTATACACGCAACTTCGTCAGACATAAAGTTATGCCACTGTTAAGCGAAAGATACGATGTCGAGGGCGCGTTGATTGCTCTTTCCGAAAACGCAGGAGAGGACGAGGCGTTTATTCGTTCTTGTATGGACGAAAACCTGATAAAACGAAAGGACAGAGAAGTTAGGCTGGACGTTTCGACGCTTTCTCTCCCGCATGCGCTCTCGTCCAGATATGTCTTTGACGCTCTTTTTGCCGTCGGACTAAAAACCGACGTTACACGCGCGCATCTTCGCGATGTAATCGCGCTTAAGGATAAGTCGAGCGGCTCGAAAATTTCTCTTCCGCACGGATACAAGGCGCTTCGCGAGTTCGACGAGGTTTCGTTTTTTTTCGCGAAGGATAGCGTTGACGAGGGCGAAGAAATACCCTTTCAGGAGGGAATGACGTTTGTCGGCGACGGAATAGCGGAAATTTATCCGTGCGAACCCGAACCTGAAAAAGGCAGATTGATTATTGACGCGGACAGAGTTCCCGAAGGTAGCGTTTTGCGGCGAAGAAAGCAGGGTGACCGCTTTGTGCCTTTCGGCGGCGGCGAGAAAAAACTTAAAGAATATCTTATAGATAAAAAAATTCCGCTTCGAAAGCGAGACAAACTTTTGCTTTTGTGCTATAATCATAATGTTCTTGCGATTTTCGGCGTGGAAATTGCCGATTCGGTAAAAATCAGCGATAAAACTATCAATGCGGTAGAACTTAAATATACGGAGGAATAACCAATGAATTTACCCAAGTCAAACGTCCTTTTTAGCGAAGAAACCATACGGGCGCGCATTAAAGAAATGTCGAAGGACATAATGAAGGACTTCGACAACGACAAGCCGATTGTGTGCGTGTGCGTGCTTCGCGGCGCGGTAATGTTCTTTACCGACCTTGTTAAGGAACTCGATACCGATAGAGTGGTTCTCGACTTCGTTACGCTTGCGTCGTACGAAAGTGCGCTCGTAAGCGGAGGCAATATGCAAACGACGGGCAGAGTTCGCCTTATTCAGGATATGCGCGAAAACGTCGAGGGTAAAAACGTCCTTGTCGTGGAGGATATCGTGGACTCGGGTCATACCATAAACTACTTGCGCTCTTACTTCGAAAACAAGAATGCGTTTCAGGTCAAGATCGCGTGCCTTCTCGACAAGCCGATGACAAGACAAGTGCCTGTCAATGCGGACTACGTGGCGTTCACGCTCGAGCGTCCGGCGTACATAATCGGTTACGGATTGGACGACGAACAGAAGTATCGTAATCTGCCCGGAATTTATGAGGTAATCACCGACTGATGGAACGCGTCGACGACCTGCTCGTTAACGGTTTGAAGCTCATTCAGGACGACGAATTTTTTTGTTTCGGTTGCGACGGCGTGGAAATAGCGAATTTCGTCAATGGCGGAATAAAGGATTCTGCTGTCGACCTCGGCTGCGGAACGGGAATAATTACCGTTTTGCTGGCAGGGAAAAAGAACATTTCGTGCGTGGGAGTGGAATTGCAACCGCGGCTTGCCTCGCTTGCCGAACGCAATATCGAGCTGAACGGTTTATCCGGTAAGGCAAGCGTTATCAACGCGAGAATGCAGGATATATGCGAATATATCGAGCCGGGAAGCAAAAGCATAGTCGTATGTAATCCTCCGTATCGTAGAGCGGGTAGCGGAGAGGCGCAATTGTCCGAGGCAGTAGCTATCGCGCGGCACGAAGTGGCGGTTACCCTGTCCGAGGTCGTGGCGGTGGCGGATAAACTCCTTAAAAACGGTGGAAGCTTTTATATCGTTCATCAATGCGAACGAATGGCGGAGGTTTTGTCCGAGTGCTCGGTGCATAAACTCGAGCCGAAAATCCTGCAAATTTTGACGCCAAACGAGAAAAAAGAGCCGCATTTATTTATGTTAAAGGCGGTAAAACACGGAAAAATCGGACTTAAAGTTCTGCCTCAGCGCGCGGTGCGCACCGAGGTTTAGTAAAAAGACCGATTCGTAAAAAAGGAGACAGCGATGCTTTACATAGTGGCAACGCCCATAGGCAATTTGGGCGAAATAACCTATCGCGCCGTCGAAACGCTTAAAAGCGTGGACGCGGTGTTGTGCGAGGATACGCGAAGGACGCTAGTGCTTATGCGCCACCTCGGGATAGAGAAGCCGCTTATATCGTATCAAAAGTTTTCGGAGCGTGAAAAAGTCGGATATGTCGTAGAACGGCTTATGAGCGGTGACAATCTTGCTCTCGTGTCCGACGCGGGAATGCCGCTTATATCCGACCCCGGCAAAATACTCGTGGACGAGCTTATAAAAAACGGACTCGAGTATACCGTTATCAGCGGACCATGCGCGCTTATAAACGCCGTCGTTTTGTCAGGAATGGACACGACCGCCTTTTGTATGGCGGGATTTTTGCCCGAAAAGCGTGGCGAACGCGTTAAATTTTTACAGCGGTTCAAAGACTTGCAGGCAACGCTTATTTTCTATTCCCCGCCGCACGATATTCGTCGCGATATGGCGTTTCTTTTCGAAATGCTGGGAAACAGAAAGGCGGCAATCGTTCGCGAAATAAGCAAGCTTCACGAAGAGGTCGTTCGCGGTACGCTGGGAGATTTTCCCGAATTTAACGAACGCGGCGAATTTGTTTTGATTGTGGAAGGCGCTTCCGATTCGGCAGAGGATTTTTCTGCGCTTACCGTATCCGAGCACGTCGAGCGCTACATCGCTTTAGGCGAAAACAAAAAGGACGCGATAAAAAAGGTTGCGCAAGAAAGAAAAACAGCTAAATCACTCGTTTACGCCGAGTATGAAAAGTATTTGGCGCAAGAGAAGAAATAGACGGAGAAAAAAATGAACGCAGCACAAAAAATCTGGCAAGAAATGTTACCCACGCTCGAAACGGAAGTGAGCACGATGTCGTTTGACGTGTGGATTCAAACTCTCGAACCGTTTGATATCGAGGGAGACAGACTGATTTTAATCGCGCCGACAGAGGGCAATCGCGCCGAAATACTCAACAATCTTCGTCCGCTTATCCGTGCCGTTCTTACCTCCGTGAACCCGCTTTTGACGGATATAACCGTGCTTTTGCGCTCGGACGTCGAGCAGCGCGGCGGATTAAGCTTGCCCGCGGCGCAGGAAGAAAACGAGGCTACCGAGCACAAATCGGTGGACGCGCTTTTAATAAATCCGCGTTATACTTTCGATAACTTCGTCGTGGGCGAGTGTAACAGGTTTGCCGTAGCCGCCGCTCGTGCGGTTTCGGAAAATCCCGGTCAGCAATACAACCCTCTGTTTATTTACGGCGGTCCGGGACTGGGCAAAACCCACATTATGCACGCTATCGGAAACTACATTAGGAAGAACAATCAGCATATGAAGGTGCTGTACGTCTCCAGCGAAAAATTCGTAAACGAGCTTATTGCGTCCATACGCGGTAAGGGCGGTTCGACGGAAAAATTTCGCGAAAAGTATCGTTCTGCTGACGTGCTTATGATTGACGATATACAATTTATATCCAAAAAGGAATCCACTCAGGTGGAGATGTTCCACACTTTTAACGATTTACATCAGATGAATAAGCAAATTATCTTCGCCTCCGACCGTCCGCCGAAGGAAATTCCCGAGCTTGAAGAAAGATTGCGTTCGCGTTTCGAGTGGGGACTTATAGCGGACGTTCAGCCGCCCGATTTGGAGACAAGAATAGCTATACTTCAAAAGAAATCGCAAATTGAGAAGGTAAACGCGGGGCAGGAAGTGCTTAACTTTATGGCTCAGCGTTGCGAGGGAAGCATTCGAGAGATGGAGAGTATGCTGAATAAGGTGATTTTCTTGTCGAAGTTATACTCGTCGCCCATTACGCTGGAGCTTGCCGAAGAGGCGTTCAAGGATTACGAAAAGCCGGTTAAAGAGGCTGTGGACGCCGAGGATATCATTGAAGCGACTCTTAAACTTTATCCCAACGTAACTAAAGCGGACCTTCTTGGTAAAAAGCGAACCAAGGAGATTGTCGAGCCTCGTATGATTTGCATTTATCTTATATCCGAAATGCTCCCGCTTCCGCTGACTGCTATAGGCGAAATGATGGGCGGGCGCGACCATACTACCATAATGCACGCCAAGGACAAGGTGACTACGCTTATAGCAAAAGACGAGCGCATAAAGAAAATGGTAAGCGATATTCGCAGTATGGCGACCAAAAATTGATTCAGTTAGGTTTACGAACGTTCAAAACGGCGTAAAAAGAGAGAAAAGCCTTGAAATTCGCCATAAAAGAGTTGACAAAACAATTCTTACGAGTTATAATATCAACTGCAAGTAAATTTGAGGAGAACGATAATGAAGAAAGATATACATCCCGATTATCATGAGGTTACGGCGGTTTGCGCCTGCGGCGCTACGTTCGTTACCGGAACGACGAAAAAGGGCGACGTTCTTAAGGTGGACGTTTGCTCGAAGTGCCATCCTTTCTACACCGGCAAGCAGAAGCAGGTAGAAACGGGCGGACGTATCGACAAGTTTAATCGTCGCCGTTTCGGCAAATAAGCCGTATTATATTAGGTATAGGCAAACGAAACCGTGCTTTTTGCGCCGAGCGGCGTGGAGGTTCGGTTTTCTTTTTAGCGAGGACGATAATGAAGGAAAAAAAAGAGCGTCGAACCTTTATCGGCGGGCAAGCTCTTATGGAGGGCGTAATGATGCAAGGTGCGACGTCAATGGCAATGACCGTTCGTACCGAGGACGGGGATATTCTTACCGAGACGGCGCGACTTAAACCGCGCAGATGGTATTCGCGCGTTCCCGTGATTCGCGGAGTAGTGTCCTTCGTTCGTTCGCTTATAAGCGGAGTTTCTACCACGATAAGAAGCTCCGAGGTAATATATCCCGAGGAGGAGACTCCTTCGAAGGGAATGTATGCCGTGGCGACGTTGTTGGGTGTGCTTCTTGCCGTGGGACTTTTTATTCTTTTGCCTACGTTTATTACGTGGCTGATATCGCTTGCGGTTGATTTGGGAATTTTGCTGTCGTCGCTTATCGAAGGCGTAGTTCGCATACTTCTGTTTTTGGCGTATTTGTTTTTGATATCGCGCATGAAAGATATCAGGCGTACGTTTATGTATCACGGTGCCGAGCATCGCACGATAAATTGCTTCGAGAGCGGCAAAGAATTGACGGTAGAAAACGTTCAGACTTGCTCAACCAGACATAATCGTTGCGGAACGACGTTTTTATTTTTCGTAATGATAGTGTCCATACTCGTTTTTTCGCTTGCAAGTTGGATACTCGATATATGCGGACTGGGTACGCTTAACGTGGCGGCAAAAATGGGCTTGCGCCTGTTGCTTTTGCCGATAGTAGCCGGATTGTCGTTTGAACTTTTGCGTTTTTTGGCGGTACTTCCCGATAACAAGATAGTTGGAATTTTCAGAGCGCCGGGACTTGCTCTCCAACGACTTACTACGTATCCGCCCGAGCCGGATATGGCAGAGGTAGCGATTATCAGCTTTAATCTGGTGCGAGAAATGGACGCCGATCAGAGTATTTTACCGCATAAATTCGGCGAGTTTTCTTATCAAGGACTTAAAAAACTGGTTTCGGACAGGCTTAGTCGTCACGGAATAACCGAGGCGGCAGAGTCCGATTGGATAATAGCGGCGGCGCTCGGCAAGAAGAGAAGCGAACTCGCACAAATGGAAAAGACGGATTTTGCCGCGTATCGTAAGGTTGCCGCGCTGTGCCGCGAAAGAGAGAGCGGAAAACCGCTTGACTATATTCTAGGAAAGTCCGAGTTTTACGGACTGGATGTCACGGTTACGCAAGACGTTCTCGTGCCGAGGCTCGACACCGAGCTTCTTGCGGACGAAGCGATAAAGTATATAGGCGAAAAGCCGCTTTCGGTACTGGATTTATGCACGGGTAGCGGGTGTATCGCCCTTGCTATTTGCGAAAAAACGTCCGCTGTCGTTACTGCAACCGATATAAGCGACAAGGCTTTGGCGGTGGCGCGAACGAATCTTGGCGAGAATGCCGAGGTTATAAAATCCGATATGTTTTCCGAACTCGGAGGGAAAA
>CAYTKK010000031.1:0-68 GCA_964438355.1 uncultured Lachnospiraceae bacterium
CCACTAAAAAAGCATAAAAAATAGTCTTGACACCTTTTATTCATTGTATCAAGACTAGTCATTTTTAA
>CAYTKK010000031.1:101-14291 GCA_964438355.1 uncultured Lachnospiraceae bacterium
TCAGCTGCTCTACCAACTGAGCCACAGTAGCACATTCTCTCTATTGTTTTCCACTCACGATTACGAATACTCGCTTCGCTCGTGGCGCACCCGACAAACAAGCAACGAAAAGACATCAACAAACCTACGCGTAATAGGATACCCTAAAACGCGCAAGTTGTCAACTGATTTTGGGCAAATTCCAACTAATTTTGCATTCTTACCGGCAAAATCAAATACATAAAATCTTCGAGCGACCCGGTAGGAACGACAACGCACGGCGATACCGAATCGGTAAACTTAATCATTATGCTTTCGCTGTCGATATATCGGAAAATATCTGTAAAATATCTTGCGTTAAAAGATATGGACAAATCCTTACCGTCGAGTTTAATAAATATCTTCTCGGTGATATTTCCGATTTCGCTGTTCGAAGACAACTGCATAACGTTTTCCTTAAGGTCAAAACGTACTAAGTTACTCTTATCCGAGCGAGAGAGCAATATGGCGCGCTCCAATCCCGCCTCGAACTGCTCTTTCGGGAGCGTCGCAATGGTTTCGAAATATGCGGGAATTATCTGCTTGTAGTTTATGTAGTCCATATCGAGAAGGCGCGTCGTGATGCGCGTATGCTCGAGATCTACGGAAAGATAATTCTTTTGTACGCATATTTCCATAGGATCGTCCGTTTCCTCGACAAGACGAGCGATTTCCACCAAACAACGCGCAGGCACCAAAGCATGCATAAGCGCGGAAGTTTTTTCCACGGGTTTTACGCACTTTGCAAGACGATATCCGTCAAGAGCTACACCCGTAAGAGTAACCTCGTCAACCTCCAGCAATACACCCTTAAGCATAGGACGAGCGTCATCGGTAGCCACCGAAAATGCGACCTTATTTACCAAATCCTTAAATTCGTTTTTAACGATTACAACCTTTTGCGCGTCATCGAGTTGCTTGATTACGGGGTAATCGTCGGCGGACAAACACTGAAGTTCGCCTTCGGAATCGGTATATTTGATTTTTAGACGATTCGTGTCCGACAAAGTAAGTTCGATTTGTTCTTGCGTGAGTTTTTTTACGAACTCGGCAAAAAATCTGCCAGGCACGACGGTCTCGCCTTCGATTTTAACATCGGCAACGATTGTTTTTTCGATAGCGAGTTCGAGATCGGTGGCAGTAAGGCGCAAAGAACCGTTTTCAGCCTTAATTTTAATTCCCTCCAGTATGGCGTTGGTGGTGCGCGGCGAAACCGCCTTATACACCTTGCTTACCGCGTCAGACAGGTCGTTACCGTTACAAATAAGCTTCATTTCCTTGATGCCTCCTCTCTTTCAAAACTCGTTTTCCTTCGAAATATTATAGCGCATGCAAAGCGTTTTTGTCAATTAAAATACGCCTTACCGCAAATCGACGTCCGTAAAAACGCGGTAAGCTTTTTTCCGCCTTATCATTGTTCGGACTCGGTTTCTTTCTCTGCCAATCGCGTCACCTTGACCTCGTGAACGTGCTTTTCGCTCGCCTTCGTAACTTCGAAGCGAAGTTTTCCGTTCTCGACGCTTTCGCCCGCAAGCGGAATTTTATCCATCAGTTCTATAACATAGCCGCCAAGCGTGGTAGCCGCCGCGTCCTCGGGCGCAGTCATATCCAGTTTTTCGTACATATCGTCCAGATTTTCGTCGCCTGAAACCACGTACGTATCTTCGCCTACGCTCTTAAAAAGTTCTTCGACCTCGTCGTGCTCGTCATAAATTTCTCCGACCAGTTCCTCCAAAATATCCTCGAGCGTAACGATACCCTCCGTCCCGCCGAACTCGTCGACGACTATCGCCATATGTACCTTTGCCTTTTGAAGCATTCTTAAAACGGTGGATATTTTCATCGACGGCGAAACGCATACTGCAGATTGAATAATACCGTCTATGCTTTTGCCGCCATCGTGCAAAAGCGCGTAAAAATCCTTTTCGTGAATAACGCCGACAACGGAATCTATCGTTTCATCGTATACGGGCATACGCGAGAAACCGTTTTCGACAAACTTATCGTAAATGTCCTCCATCTCGGACGAACGCTCGGCGGCAACTACGTTAACGCGCGGAATCATAACGTCGCGCACGTCCATATCTTCAAATTCGATTGCCGAACGAATAAGCTGCGACTCGTGTTCTTCCAGTTCGCCCTCGCTTTCCGCCGTCTCTACAATGGTAAGCAATTCGCCCTCGGTAATGGTCGGCGAAGCGTTAAACTTAAATATTTTACGCAACAACCACTTCCAGCCGTTAAAAAGTAAACTCAGCGGAGTAAATATCCACACAGCCAATTGCAAAACGCCCGCAAACGCCATAGCGAATCCCTCGGGACGCTCTTTTGCAAAAAGTTTGGGCGTAATTTCGCCAAACACCAAGACGACAAGCGTCATCACAATCGTCGAAACGGTGGTGGCAAGACTTGCGTTGTTTATTATCAATGTAGCAAACAGCACCGTCGCCAGCGAGGATGACGAAATGTTTACAATGTTATTGCCTATAAGAATGGTCGTAAGAAGCGTATCGTACTTCTCGGACATACGAAGAACTCGCGCCGCACGCTTGTTTCCCGCCTGCGCCATCGTCATCAGTCTTATCTTGTTTGCCGACGTAAAAGCCATCTCCGACGCGGAAAAAAATGCAGAAAGAATAACCAAAACAATAAGAGCGATTAACAGTCCTATTTGTCCACCGTCCATAATTTAACCTATTTTCTCCTTAAAAAGGCGTTATTTTGTCGAAACGAAAAACAGCCGCAACCAACATCGGCCACAGCTCTCGGTAAACCCCTCGATATCATCAAACGATATTGCTCGTTCGCTAATGGAACGTCTTGATTTTCCTGTTTTTCCTTCATACTTTATCCTTTATGTATCGAGTATATCATATGTTACGAAAAAAATCAAGAGGAAACACTAATTTTTACGCCTCAATTTAAGCCTATATACGCAAAAATGGCTTCCGCACCGAGAGCGAAAACCGCTTTGTCAAATACCCCGCTCGGTATCTTCCTATGATTATATCCGATTAAAAAAACTCAAAGTCCTAAATTTTCTTGCCGGAGGCAATCTCGAAATGCAATTTCGCTATTCCCAAATCTATTTTCGTATAAAAACCGACGCCCGCTTTTGCATTGACTTTTCCGTCGTCGTAGACGAACTTGAATTTTTGCTGATTCATTGCCGTAGGCGCCAAAAGAGCCGCCTCCACGCCCGCCTTAAACCACTCGGGAGAATGGGCGCAAACGTTGCTTACGGCAGTTATATCCTTGCTTTTGTGCTCAACGCCCTGCGTTTCGCCATATCCCAGCGCTATAACAACAGTCAATTTTTCGCCGCGTCCGACCTCGAACGCACCCTTAACTTTTTTATATGTCAAGGCGACCCAGCACGTATTTAATCCCAGCCGTTGAGCCGTAAGCACAAGTCTTTCTCCGTAATAGCCGCACTTCTCATCCAAATCGCTTGTTTTTTTGCCCACAAGCACGATATAGTCGGTAACTCCGCTGAATTTACCGTAATGCGCCATAAAGCCGTCAAAAGCTTTAGGCTCGTTTCTTACAAGCTGTATATGCAGTTCGCCCTCTTCGTTGCATCGCTTGATTTCCTCGCAGAGAATAGCCGCGGTTTCGTCCGAAACGGCGCGACCGTCATATCTTCTAACGCTATGACGCGTCCTAATTGCCTCCATAATATCCATCATAACAATCACTCCTTTTCGCCCCTGTCCGGAAGCGATTCCATAAAATTCTTTGCCTGCGCCAGCATAGAAATAAGCTCGCTCATTTTTTCGCTGTCGGCGTCGAAATAGTAATAATTCTTTGTGCCTTCACGTCGCATTTTTACAAGTCCGGCTTCTTTTAGCACCTTCAAATGGTGAGAAACCGCAGGACGCGACAGGTTGGTTTTTGCGGTAATTTCCCCCACTCTGACGCCGTCGCATTTTCCTATTTGCAACATCCCGAATATCAAATGCTGGCGATTTTCGTCACCCAAAGCAAGCAAAGTAGGACCGCACTTTTTGAATTGTTTTGCCAAACGTTCTATTTCGTTGCGATTTTTGTCCATACCTCCTCCTTTCGTTCGCTTTCTTAAACCATTATACCATAAAAAATCGAGATAAACCGACGGTAAAGAAAATCGAGACGAATTTTTCGCAATAAAATCATACTTATTTAATATCAACAGTTCAACAAAATCCGCGTAGCATGAAAAATCTTTATTACGTTTTACCAAACTTAACGCACCGTTTACAAAAAAAAGATTATACACGATTTATAAAGCTTAAGGATTACAACAATACAGGCAAGTCGCAAACTTAAAAAATCCGGTTTAGCGTGTTTCGATTATAAAAGCAAATAAAAACGCTCGGAAAATCGAAATACTTCTTCCCGAGCGGTGATTTTTATATCATTTACTCGTCCCAGTGCGCAATACTCGGCAAAATGACGTCGACCTTAAGTCCGCTGGCTTCGAGAGACTCCATCGACGCTTCGCCGGAAAGGACCAGCACGGACACAAAACCGTTGTTAATAGCAAACTGCATATCCGTTTCCAGACGGTCGCCGACCATCGCAATTTCAAACGGCTGAAGTCCGAGTAGCCGCTGTACGCTTTCGCCGATCGGACGATTAGGCTTGCCGCAAACCAAAATAGGACTAACTCCCGTGGACTTTTCGATAAGCGCTATAAAGGAACCGACGTCAGGCTTGAATCCCTTTGCGGTCGGGCAATTGATGTCCGGATGCGTACAAATATAAGGTACACCCTCGCGAATCAAATCACAAAGACGCGTCAAACGGTCATAATCGAACGTCGTATCGAATCCGACGACGATAAGTTCGGGGTCTTCCTCTACCGGAACGATACCGCCCGCTATAAACTCGTTGCGAAGCTTTTCGTTTCCGAAAAGAAATATCCTCTTCCCTTCGTAAAAATTGTGCAAATATTCGATTGTTGCGTTACCGGACGTAAAAACGTCGTCTACGGTAACGTCAAAGCCCATTTTAGTAAGACGCTCGGCGTAATCGGAACGCGCGGCAGAACTGTTGTTCGTCAAAAACATAGCTCTCGAAAATTCGTTCATACGCTTGACCGCGTCAAGCGCGCCGTCAATCAGATTGGAATCCAGATATACGGTCCCGTCCATATCCAGCAAAAAGCATTTTACCTTCTTTAGTTTTTCGTTCATTTTATTCTCCGTTTTTCCGTCTTATAAGCAAATCCGACAAACCGAACCGTTTAATCGCGCCAAGTACCGTAAGATGACTGCTCATCTCGGGAGCAAGCGCCAAACATACTCGCAAATCCGTCTCGCTTATATAATTATTATAAGAAAAGCCTTTATCTTTGTAAAGTCTTTTTAACCGCTTTTGCGCAAAACGCAACGTTTTTTCGTAAATCACCGCCCTTTGCATTAGCTCCGAACGGTACTCGTTTATACAATGCTCGAGGCGCATAACGTCGCAAAGCGAGGGATGAACGCCGATATGCTTAATTGCGGCAAACGGTCCGACGCCCAAAGCCGTGCCCATAAGAGACAGGCGCTTGCGATTATCCGCAACTTGCATTACGTTTTTTCCTTCGGCAATCGCAGCTTCGTAAACGCGAAGCGCTACCGCCGACAGCATAAGAGCGTTTTCTCCTCTCTTTTTGACCGTTTTACCCTCGTTTTTCTTTTTCAATTGCAAAGCCGAGCAAAGCTGAAAATCACCGCCGTAAACAAGGCGCGAACTACCGCTCTCACGCATAATAACCCCGATTGCAAGCGTAAAACGAATAACGTCCGAAGCGGATAACGCGCCCGCCGTTTCTCGCTTTACAAGTTCTTTAACCACACTTACTATGGCGGATTCGCATTCACACTCGTCGGCGTCTCCGACTATAAACGAGAATACAGCGTCGAAATGGGAACACAGCCTTGCGCACACGTCGCCGTAACCTGCGGCAATAGTTGTTTCCTCGCGCGAAAGCAAGCTCTCCTCCACGATAACCAAATCCGGCGATTTTGTCTTATAGCCTTCGGGTATACCGCCTTCACCGTCGAGAACGGCGGACGGCGCAAGATATCGCACACTCTCGCACGACGTAGGAAACACGATAAGCGGCAGCGAAAACTTCTGCGCAAGGTATTTCGCGCACTCGATTTCACGCTCGCCGCCTGTCGCCACTACTCCGCCGACGTCCTCATCCTTGCGAATACTTTTGACGATTTCAACAGACGCCGACGCCTTTACTACTTGCGCCCTATAAAAGCGGTTCATAACCGAGTAAACCTCTTTACAAGAAGCGCTTTCGTCGCCGGATACAAACATGACTTTTGCTCCGTGCGGTAATAAACTCTCACTGTCCAAAAACGCATGCGCGAGCACTCCGGTGCCTATTTTAATGTAGTCGCGATTTATTAGTTCCCACGTAACGCCCATACTCCCTCCTCGCCTCTTTTTATAACAAAAAAAGCGGGACGAAAAACAAATTTGACTGCCGAAAATTGCAATACTTTGTCTTTTGTGCGTTTCTGTAAGCTCGACTGTTTACGCTTTACCGCCTACGGTTTTTTCACGACGACATTCGCTCCGCACTCGAATCACACACCCTCACTCTTAAGCGATATTTCCGTAACAATCTCTTTGCTTTCACGCGCGTAAAATTCATCCCGAAATAAAGCCTTAACGCGCTCTGCGATAAATAAAAATTTAACAAATAACACAAGCAGCATTACAAGTAACGCAAAAGCTTATTCCATTCATGTTTCAAAAACAAAAGGTCGCACGCGTTTTGTACGAGAACGACCTTCCGTTATTTCATTTTTACTTTTATTCAACTGAACTTTTTATCAAACGCCGAAACCGTTCGACTTCGCCTTGCGCCTTAGGAATTTTTATCAATTATATCTTGATAAGTATCCTTAAATATTTCGATCGTCTCGCCGTCGTTGCGATAAGAAGTAATCTTATTTTGTTGCCACTTCGTGAACTCTACGTCAACCTTGTTGTCTCTTGCGGAACTTGCAATAACGCTATCGACGGTGGAATACTGACCGTAAGAAACGTAGTCGCTCAAAGAAAGCGTAAGTCCGCCGGAAGGAATAACCTTCGACAAATATACGATGTGAACGCCGTAATCGGTAACGCACAATTCCACGTCGCCGATCTTGCCGTTGCCGTCAATGTACGCGCGGTACAAATTGTCGGCAGCGCGAGCAAACTCTTCCATATAGGTAGAATCGTACTCGGCGTCGCCAAGATTGCCCTTGACCGCATATCCGAGTTCGGCACCGAAAATGCCGCTATCGGTATTATATTTATAGATTAGGTCGTCAAACGCTCGCTCTTTAAGTTTAAGCGTAGCGGCGTCGGTAGCGACGAAACGCGCGAGTTCGTTTTCCACCTCGGAATAAATATCGCTAATCGAAACGGGATTGCCGCTGTCTTCACCGTTTACGTGAGCGTACCCGGTAACCTCTTTACCCAGTCTTTGCTTGTATTCGGCAACGTCGCCCTTAATCGCGCCGTCTCTTGACTTATAAGTCGAGAGCGCCGCCGACTGCTCGGTCGAGAACGGAACGAGAATGTGTTTTACGTAATAGTAATCGCCGTTAGGATAATAAAGAATCGTGGTCGAATTGTCGGTAACCGCCGACTCGAACGCGCTTACGTCCGCGTCGTATTCTTCCTTTTGCTGAGCAAGTTGTTGCTCGTAATAAGAAGTAACGTCGGCGTTACTGACGCTTACGCCCTCGGTAATATAATCTTCCAAAAGTTCTACCTTTACGCTTTGCTCGTAACTCTTTCCGACAAGATAATAAATAACCTCATACTTCATCTTGCCGTCGTCGCCAAACGCGCCGAGTTCGGGATAAACGTACGAAATTCCCTTTTGATTTCCTATCGCGCGAAGCTCCTTAATTTCGTCAAGATACTCCGCTTCTTCCGCGTCCGACAAACGGTAATCCGATTTTACGGTGGATTCTAGCGAAGAGAGCAATCTTCTCATCGACTCGGCGCCGATACTTTTTTGCGCGTCCGTACCGTAAAGACCGGGGTAACTTACCGGATGAGGCTTGTACACAACGGTCGATTCTTCCTCGTCAAGTTTGGTTAAAATCGAAACAAGTCGCTCTTCGGTATAACCGCTTACGCGCACGGTCAAGGTCTCGCGATCCTCGCCCTCTTCTATAGTGCGCGTTACCACCGCTTCGACGAGTTGCTCCTTTGCGTAATCGTCATAAACACCCGTCGTAACCGCGTCCTTAGTCGGATACGTAGTGCTTATTTCCGCATCCTCGGGCGTACTCTCTTCCGACGAAGGCAAGCCGCGCTCGGAACGGATTTCGTTTTTAATAGTCAAAAGCTGACTGTCTATAACCTCATACACACCCTCGGCAATCTTATTTCTTTCGATTTGTCCCCAAATGATGTTGCCGAATTGGACCTGAGCCTCCGCTTCGGCGATAATAAGTTCGCGAATAATAAGTTGCTCGACGACGTAGTCTATGCACTCCTCGACGCCGTAATACGTAATGTAATCGGAACCGAGATTGTTTAGCGCGTTAACGACGTCGTACTTATAAATCTTCTTCTCTGCGCTGGTATAAACGTCGGACGAATAAGTGTCGTTTATCTGAATCGAATTAACCTTTGCCGATACCTGCATATAATCGCGCTCGTAATTGTACTCAAAAAGCGAGCAGCCCGTCAGCATCGCTGCACACATCAGCATCGACAAAATAACACTAATTAAACTCAATAATTTTTTACGCATTGTTTTCCTCTTTATTACGCCCCTCAAAAGCAATCTGCGGGGAACTTGACTATAATTGTCTAGTCTTTATTATACTATTCTTTGCCATAAAAAGCAAACGTTTTAGCGACGCAAATTTTGACAATTGAGTAAAAATTTAAGCATTTTCGTATTCGACGGAAAATCAAGCGACGGTTTAGCGCCCAAAACCAGTTTCCCTTCTTGCTTTGTACACTCCGAAAGAAACCTGTTATCCACGTCCATAACTTTGTCGAAACCGAGCGAACTATTGCGTTTGTTCATCGTAACGGAACTTGCCCCTATCCTTGCCGCGAGATTCTTGATAAGAGCGAGGTCAACCAGATTTTTTACGCTTTCGGGCACTTTTCCGTACGCGTCCGCAAGGTCGGCGAGCACGGCGTTGCGTTCGACGATATCCTTAACGCGCGAAATGCGCGAATAAACGCGCAAACGCCACTCCTTATCGGGAACATAAGTTTCGGGAATAAACGTAGGATAATCCGCTACCGTTTTCACCTCGCGCGCATGTTCGACTTTTTCGCCGCCGAGTTCACTAACAGCCTCCTTAAGTAGCTTGCAATACATATCGTAACCGACTTTTTCCATATGTCCGTGCTGTTTTGCGCCCAATATGGACCCCGCGCCGCGTATTTCCAAATCGCGCATCGCTATTCTGAATCCGCTGCCGAACTCGGTAAACCGAGTAATCGCCTCCAGTCGCTTGTAAGCAGACTCGGTCAACGTCTTTCGTCCGTCGTACGTAAAGAATACATACGCCAACCGATTGCTTCTTCCCACTCTGCCGCGCAATTGATACAGTTGCGACAATCCCAGTTTATCCGCGTCGACTACAATCATGGTATTCGCCTTAGGAATATCTATTCCGTTTTCAATTATCGTAGACGATACGAGGATATCCGTTCTTCCTTCCACAAAATCACGAACCTTGTTTTCAAGCGCGTCTTCAGCCATTTGTCCGTGCGCATAGTCAACCTCGGCTTGCGGAACAAGCTTCTTTACTCTTCCGGCAAATTCGGCTATGTTTCGAACGCGGTTGTATACGACGAAAACATGTCCGCCTCGCCCCAGCTCGCGCTCGCAAGCGTCGACAATCAGGCTTTCGGTGTACTCCATAACAAACGTCTGAACCGGCAACCTCTCTACGGGCGGCGTATCCAAAACACTTATATCGCGTATTCCGACAAGCGACATGTGCAGCGTTCGCGGAATAGGCGTTGCGGAAAGAGTAAGTACGTTTACGTTTCTTCTGACGTCCTTTATCTTCTCCTTATCCGCCACACCGAAGCGTTGCTCTTCGTCCAAAATCAACAATCCCAAATCGGCAAAGCCTACGTCTTTCCCGAGCAAGCGGTGCGTCCCCACCACAATGTCGATTTTTCCGGCTTTAAGAGCGGCTATCGTGTTTTCCTGTTCCTTTTTGCCGTCGAATCGAGTCAATCTGCCCACTCTTACGCCGTATTCTTCCATACGACGCAAAACGGTCTCGTAATGCTGCGACGCAAGTATGGTCGTGGGCGCCATAAAAGCAACCTGCTTACCTTCGACTATTACCTTAAAGGCTACTCGCAAAGCGACTTCAGTTTTTCCGTACCCTACGTCACCGCACAAAAGCCTATCCATTATTTTTCCTTGTTTAAGGTCGTTAAGTCCTTCGGCGATTGCCGTCAACTGGTCGTCGGTTTCCGTGTACGGAAAAGTTCGCGCGAAATCGTCCACCATGGAATCGTCCTGCGAATACATATGACCTTTGTTTTTAAGCCGCTCGCCGTACAACGCAACCAAGTCTATCGCAAGCGTTTTTACGCCGGCGGCAACCTTCTCCTTGATTTTGGCAAATTCCGCCCCGCCCAGTTTGGAAAGCTTCGGCTCGCCGCCGTCGGCAACGTATTTGCTGAGAGTGTCCATACTTTCGGCGGGAACGTACAGTTTATCCTCACCCGCGTAAACGACCAAAAGATAGTCGCGACGAACTCCGTTGACTTCCAGCTTGACTATGCCCTCAAATTTTCCTATTCCGTGCTTGTCGTGAACGACGAAATCTCCGGCTTCCGGCTGATTGAACACGTCCCTTTTAGCGCGTTTTATCGTTTTTTTGGCTTTTTTGGGAACAAGCTCGTCACTGCCTACTATCACCACGCGCTCATCGTGAAAGACCGCTCCTACGCTAGGATTCGAAGTAACGAACCTCACGCCGGAATTGCCGTAGCCGCCACACGGAAAAATATCGTTTTCGTGCAAAAATTCGCGAACGCGTTCGTTTTTTCCGCATTCGTTCTCGCACAAATACACCGTATATCCGCGCAAAAGCCACGTCTTAATATCGCCGACAAGTACGGAAAGGTCCCTGAAATACTTCGGAAGCTCGCCTGTTTTCGTCGTAAAAGTAACGGTAGGCGCAAAAAATTTATTGGCGTTATCTATGCTTTGGAAAGCCAAAGCGCGCGTTTTAACGGATAACGCCTCCTCCGTGCTTAGCAATGAGTTTTTAAGAAAAGATAAAGTCTCGCCCCTAGAAAAAAGTGCCGTAAAACGACTTAAATGTTCTTTCTGCAATAAAGCCGCGCCGTCGTAACACTGTTTGGTTCCGTCGATAACAACGCCCGTAAAACTTCCGAAATCAATCAATCTTTCGTTTTTACACAGCGGCAAAAGGTAGTCCAGCGTCCCGCTTCTGTCTCCGCCGTCGACGCGAGAGCATAAAAGCGAAACAAGTTCGCTTTTTCTTGCCGCGGCATCCGGAGCAAGTCCATTATTCTTTTCTTCTCTTAGCCTTTTTGTGATATCGTCGACGGATTTTGGGAAAAACTCCGTCATCGGCGCTATAAAATACGCCTCCGTTTCCTCGCGAGAGGTATTGCTTTCCTCGTCGAGCAAACGCACCGAGTCTACTTCGTCCCCGAAAAATTCTATTCTGACAGGACTTTTTTCGGCAGGAGACCAGATATCGAGAATGTCGCCGCGAAGCGAAAATCTGCCCACGTCGGACAGTTGCGGCTCGCGCTTGTATCCTGCGCTTATAAGAAGCGCGCAAAGCGCGGATAAATCATATTCCTGCCCGGCGCTTATACTCAAACTGTGACTTTTTACGTCTTCGCGCGTCGGCAAAGGCTGAAGCGCCGCTTCGACCGAAGCGACAACGAACTTTGCTTTTCCCAAAGCGATTTCGGAAAGCGCCGCATATCTTGATGAAACGCTCTCGCCCGACCGCGTGTCTCGATACGAAAGGCTGTCTGCTCGCGCAGGCAAAAGTTCGACGGACGAACTAAAAGCCGACAACATCGTCGCAAATTCTCTTGCTGCGTAATAATCCGGGCACAATACGAGCACCGCGCCCTCGGCGTTTTCTCCGCACGAAGCGACTATCGCCGCTTTTGCAAACGGCGACACGCCAAATACCGAGATATTTTCCATATCCCGGTACGACTTTGCTATTTTTGCGATCTGTCCGTTTGCCGCAAATATTTTACTCGGTTGTAACACTGTAGCCTACCGCTCACTTTCCGTCAATCAGCTTTATTGCCTCTTCCGCCGCGATTTCGAAGGCGTCGAAAAGAATCTTTCGCTCCGCCTTCGGGACGTCTCGAAGCACGTAATCGACTATGGGCACGTTTTCGGGCACGGGACCTGTTCCTATCCTGATTCGCGGAAATTCCTGCGTCCCAAGCGTGGAAATAATATTCCGCATTCCGTTATGCGTACCGCCGCTGCCCTTTGCGCGAACTCTGACGCTTCCTTTCGGAATGTCAACATCGTCGAACAAAACGATTAAATCCGTAGAATCAATCTTATACTTATTTACAAGCTGCTTAACTGCCACGCCGGATAAGTTCATATACGTCCACGGCTTTGCAAGTACGATTTTTTCGCCGCCGCGATATCCGACCGCCACCAAAGCGTCGCACTCGCGCTTTTGAAATTTGATTCCAAGCTTCTCGGCGAGACACTCGAGCGCGAGAAAACCCATATTGTGGAAAGTGTATGCGTATTTGTCACCGTAGTTTCCGAGTCCTACGATAACCTTCATTATTGAGCGTCGTTAAACTCGTTCAAACGACGGAGCATTTCGTCGCAGTCGACGCCGTGAGCGGCAGCCGCTTGCTCTACCGTCTCTCCGCGAGAAATCGGGCAACCCAAGCAGTGCATTCCGAACTCGAAGAATACGGGCGCAATATTCGGATTGATTTGCAAGACTTCGTAAATGGTCATATCTTTCGTTATCATAATCGTTCTCCTTGTTTAATTTGCAACGATATTATAGTCAAGCGCACGAGTTTTGTCAACTTTTTTACAACTAAGGACAAATTTTGCGCGTCGCACAAACTGCAGCAAAACGCCTCGACGGAATATTGCCGCTTTTTGAATAGTATTATTAGTATATCTTAAATTTATTCCGCTCACGCACACACGCAGAGCAAAAGGCAGGTCTTAATGCAAAAAGCAAGCAATTTAATAGGCAAAGAGGTAATATCCTTATACGAAGCGCAATCTCTCGGCACGGTAGTCAGTCTCGTTCCCGACGGGAGCCTCCGTTCGGTAAAATATTTGTGCGTTTTTCGCGACGACGCCGAAGATGATTTTCGGCGCTATATCCCGCTTACGTGTGCCGATAATATGTCCGCCGACGTCATAACGGTGAAAAATATGTCCGCGGTGGTCGACCTAAGCGCCTCCGACGCGACCGACGTATATCCGGCAAATCTACCGGTGTACTCGCACTGCGGGAAATTGCTCGGGAAAGTAACGGATATAACCCTTAACGGAACCGCAGTCGAAGAAATTATCGCCGAGGATTTTACGTTTTCGCCGCAAAAAATTTTATCGCACTCGGACAAACTGATAATAGTCAACTGCTCCGAACGCAAAATTAAGCTTGTCCCGCCGCGCGAAAAAGCCGCTCGGGCAATTGCAAAAGACGCGGATAATCCCCCAAAGCATAACTCGGAGAAAAACGCCGTCGTAGAGGCAGAGGCAGTCGAAATCGCCGCAAGCGGCGCGGATTCCGCGATAGAACGCGCGCAAAAAAGCGAAGGTTATTCGTTCTTACTGGGCAAAACCGTCACCCGAACGATAACGTTGGGCGAAAGTAACCGACCTTTGCAAGAAGGCGACGTGGTAACTCCCCAAACGCTCGAAAACGCCAAACGACACGGAAAATTGGTTCAGCTCGCGCTTTATTCCAGATAAGACAAACTTTCTCGAGCCAAAGAATCTATACTGCCCGCGCCCAGAAACAGCACGGTATCGAAATCGCTTATTTTACTTTTCAAAAAACTTTTTGCGCTTTCGTATCCGCCCACGAAAAACGCGTGCGTTATCGAATTGATTGCGGCGGTAAGACGCGCCGCCACGCTTTCGTCACCCGATTCGCGAGCGGCATATACGGGCAACACGGCAACCTCGTC
>CAYTKK010000032.1:0-10745 GCA_964438355.1 uncultured Lachnospiraceae bacterium
CCCTGCATCCGATATCGAAACGATAAATCTCGAACTTATACTTTCCGATATGGAAAGCGTAAAAAAGCGTCTTGACAAAGCTGAAAAATACGTTAAGACGGGCGAAAAAAGCTATGCCGACGAAGCTGAACTTCTTCGCAAGGTGTATGCCGCGCTCGAAAACGGTAAAAGCGCGCGTTCGGTAAGTGTGACCGATGACGAAAAGGCAATGCTCGATTCTTTTTTTCTAATTACGACCAAGCCTGTTATTTACTGCGCCAATATCGGAGAAAACGATATCGGAAAGCCGAACAAGTATGTGGATATCGTCGAAAAAATTGCCGCCGAAGAGAATGCGCAATTTCTTGAAATATGCGCAAAGGTAGAAGAGGAAATTGCTCAGTTGCCGAAGAAAGAGCGCGGAATTTTTATTGAAGAATTGGGACTTAGCGAAAGCGGACTAAGTAGAATAATCAAAAAGGGATATGAATTATTGGGACTTATTTCGTATCTGACTGCTGGAGAAAAGGAAGTTCGCGCTTGGACGATAGAACGCGGCACGAAAGCGCCGCAGGCGGCGGGTAAAATACACAGCGATTTCGAAAAAGGTTTTATACGAGCCGAGATAGTTTCTTACGAGGACCTTGTCGAGTGCGGCGGATTTACGCAGGCGAAGGAAAAAGGAAAGGTTCGTAGCGAGGGCAAGGACTATGTTTTCCGCGACGGCGACGTGGCTTTGTTTAGATTTAACGTATAAGGACGAAATATGAATTACGAAAAACTGGAAGGAATCAAGAAAAGATACGACGAGCTTACCGAACTTATTGTTCAGCCTGATATTATCGCCGATAATAAGGAATGGACGCGGTTAGTTAAGGAGCGTTCCACCGTCGAACCGGTTGCGCTTGCTTACGAACGCCTATGCTCGTGCGAAAAGGAAATTTCGGACGCTCGCGAGCTTGCCGAAACCGAGACCGACGAGGAAATGAAGGCGATGGCGGAAGAAGAAATTAACGCGTTAACCGCCGAAAAAGAGGATATTATTTCCGAACTTCGTATTTTACTGCTTCCTGTCGACCCGAACGACGATAAAAACGTTATAATAGAAATTCGTGCCGGCGCGGGCGGCGACGAGGCTGCGTTATTCGCCGCCGAACTTATGCGTATGTACAAGATGTACGCCGAGAAAAACCGTTGGAAATGCGAGGACGTGGATATCAACGCAACCGAGCTGGGCGGAGTTAAGGAAGCGGTGTTTTCGCTTACGGGAGATATGTTGTTCTCCAAACTTAAATTCGAAAGCGGCGTTCACAGAGTGCAACGCGTTCCCGATACCGAGTCGCAGGGCAGGATACACACCTCTACCGTTACCGTAGCGGTTCTGCCCGAGGTTGAGGACGTTGTAGTCGAAATTAACGAACGTGATCTTAAAATTGATACGTACAGGTCGGGCGGAGCGGGCGGTCAGCACGTTAACAAGACCGAATCCGCCATAAGAATAACGCATATTCCTACGGGAATAGTTGTTCAGTGCCAGGACGAGAGGTCGCAAATTAAAAATCGCGACAAGGCGATGAAGGTCTTAAAAAGTAAATTGTACGATAAAATGCAAGAGGACGCGGACAAAGAATATTCTGCCAATCGTCGCGCACAGGTGGGAACGGGCGACCGTTCCGAGCGCATTCGCACATACAACTTCCCGCAGGGGAGAGTTACCGACCACCGCATAAACTGCACACTGTATTCGATAGATTCGTTTATGAACGGCGATATTGAGGAAATGCTGGAAGCGCTTCGCATAGCGGACCAGACGGCAAAACTCGAGGCGCAGTCCGAATAAAATTTAGTGCTGTAGGACTTTTTGCAGAGAGTGAAGATAATAAATAATTAAAAAACGCAGACCAAGTCGTCGCTTTTGGCGGCTTCGGTCTGTTTTTTGTTTTACCGAACCGATTTTTGTGTTTGCCGCTAAGCGCGGGCAAAAATCGACCCGAAAAATACCTTAAAAAGACGAGTGAAAAGCGTTTGTCAAATTCGTAAATGAGTGCTATAATATTATCGTGCTAAGGAGAATTTATTATGAACAGAATCGGCTTTGATAATGAAAAGTATTTGACCATGCAATCGGCGCATATTAAGGAACGCATAGCGCGTTTCGGCGGCAAACTATATCTTGAATTTGGCGGCAAACTGTTCGACGACTATCACGCTTCCAGAGTTTTACCCGGATTTCAGCCGGACAGTAAGCTTAAGATGCTGCTTAATCTTAAGGAGCAGGCGGAGATAGTAATCGTTATTTCTTCCGAAGCGCTTGAAAAGAATAAGGTTCGCGGCGACCTCGGAATTACTTATGACCTCGACGTTTTGCGCCTCATCGACGCGTTTCGCGCGGCTGAGTTGTACGTTGGAAGCGTCGTGCTTACTCAATACAAGGATCAAGCGGTAGCAAAGCAATTCGAGCACAAACTTATAGGACTTGGTATCAAGGTTTATAAGCACTATCCTATCGAGGGGTATCCGTATGACGTGGCAAGGGTCGTCAGCGACGAAGGCTACGGAAAGAACGATTACATCGAGACGGAACGCTCGCTTATCGTCGTTACCGCGCCCGGACCCGGAAGCGGTAAGATGGCAACTTGCTTGTCTCAGCTTTATCACGACCATATTCGCGGGATAAAGGCGGGATATGCAAAGTTTGAGACCTTCCCGATTTGGAATTTGCCGCTAAAGCACCCCGTTAACGTTGCATACGAGTCTGCAACCGCGGATCTTAACGACGTAAATATGATAGATCCGTTCCATCTGGACGCATACGGAGTTACCACCGTCAACTATAATCGCGACGTCGAAAACTTCCCGGTGCTTTCCAACATTTTTGAAAAAATTTACGGGAAATCGCCGTATCTTTCTCCTACCGATATGGGAGTTAACATGGCGGGAAATTGCATTATAGACGATGAAGCCGTGCGCAAAGCGGCTTGTGACGAGGTCATTCGTCGATACCTTATAGCGCGAGCGGATTTCCGTCAGGATAAGGTGAGCGAGGCCGTCGTGGCGAAATCGGAACTTTTGATGAAGCAACTGGATTTGGACGTATCCTGCCGTAAGGTCGTCGGCGCGTCGCTTAAAAAAGCGGAAGAGACCGGCGCTCCTGCCGCCGCGCTCGAACTTTCGGACGGAACGCTCGTGACCGGCAAGACGTCGTCGCTTTTGGGGGCTTGTTCGGCGTTATTGCTAAATTCCTTAAAGACGCTTGCGAAAATCGACGACGACATTTTGTTGCTTTCGCCCTCCGTTATCGAGCCGATACAGGAGCTTAAGACGAAACGACTCGGAAATCATAATCCGCGCCTTCATACCGACGAGATACTTATCGCCCTTGCGATTTGCGCCGTGAACGATCCTCGTGCAGCGCTTGCTATGGAGCAGTTGTCTAAACTTAAGGGGTGCGAGATGCATTCGACGGTAATTCTTTCGCAGGTCGACGTAAACGTACTTAAAAAATTAGGTATAAATCTTACTGTCGAGCCGACGTATCAGACGAAAAAATTGTATCATAAGTAAAAACGTCTTACGTGGTTAAGAAACCGCATACGTAAGAAACGATATATTATAAGAAAGAATATATTATAAGTAAAATCGAGCGTGATACGGCGCTCGATTTTTGCCATGTTTCGGCGGCGTTCCTACGTGCAAGCGACAAGCATATAATAATTAAGCGGAAAAGTATGCTGAACCGCTTGAAAAAATGTGTGAAATGAGGTACAATATATGAGTAGAAGATTGTCGCTTTCGCAATTTAACACGTTTGGAATAGGCGGAGAAGCCGAAATCGAGTTGTTGTGCTCGACCCGAAGTCTGTCGGAGTTTTCGAAATACGGTTACGACGGCGACTGCGTTTTGTTGGGGCGTGGCAGCAAAGTTCTTCTTGCTCCGTCTGTTAGACGAGTTTTTGTTTGTCGCGCGGACGGATTGTATGCGGACGGCACGACCGTTTACGCAGAAGGCGGAGTATCGCTTGCGATGCTTGCTTCGTTTGCCGCCGGTCTTTCGCTTACCGGACTCGAGTGGGCAAGTTCGATACCGGGTACGGTGGGCGGCGCTTTGATTATGAACGCGGGAGCATTCGGCGGCGATATGGCGTCAAAGGTGCGGCAAGTCGAGGTCGCCTCGCAAGGAACTCGACAACGCTTGACTGCGGAGCGATGCGGCTTTCGTTATCGCGGTTCGTTGCTTGGCAATTTCGGGGCAATTTTGTCCGCGACGTTTACCCTAGAACGCGGAAAAAAGGACGATATCGTCGCTTTGATGCGTACGCAGACGGAGTATCGAAAGAGAACTCAGCCGTTTGGAAAAAGTGCAGGTAGTGTTTTTAAGCGTGTAGACGGCGTTTCTGCGGGGTATTATATAGAAAAAGTTGGACTTAAAGGCGAGCGGCGAGGCGGAGCGATTATAAGCAAAAAACACGCAAATTTTATCGTTAACGACGGTAACGCAAGCTTTTATGACGTTGTTGAGCTTATACGTCTTTGCGAACGCGAAGTTTACGATAAATTCGGTATTCGGCTCGAGCGAGAAATAATTGTCATGGGAGATGACTGAATGGCTTTTTGGGGAGATTATCATACGCATACCGTGTATTCTCACGGCAAAGGCACGATTGAGGAAAATGTCCTTCGCGCCGCGCGTTTGGGATTTAAGGAAATAGCCATTACCGACCACGGCTTTCATCATATGACGTACAACATACGCAGAATGGATTTTCCGTTTATGCAACGCGAAGTCGAATTTTTGCGCGAGAAATATCCGATGATAAACATCTATTTGGGGGTGGAGAGCAATCTTACCTCTCGGCGCGGAAAAGCCGATATCACCGACGAGGACATGCCGAAGCTGGACTTGGTTGTGTGCGGATATCACAAGTTCGTTTTACCCGAACGCATTTCGGATTACTTTAGGTTTTTCTTCCCGAATTTTATTTACGGAAACACCGAGAAGAGTTCCGCAAAGCAGATAAAACGTAACACGGACGCGTACATCAAGATGTTGGAGCGTTACGACATCGACATAGTTTCGCACATAAATCTCGGTATCAACGCCGACGCCGTGGAGGTGGCGAGGGCTTGTAAGCATTTCGGCACTTACGTCGAGTTAAACGGCAAGGGCGTTGCGATGAAGGATTGTGACCTGGAGAAGATGGCTCAGGAGGGCGTGCAGTTTATTTGCGATTCGGACGCGCATTCCGTCGATCGCGTCGGCGATTTTTCAAAACCCGTTGCGGTTATCGAACGCATAGGGATACCTTACGAACTGATTGCCAACTGGGAGCGGCTCCCGAAATTCAGAAGTCGCAAGAAGAAAGGACTTTATTCGGATTGACAAGGAGCGGTTTGCGGTTGCCGCGCTAACCGACGAACCTAGCGAAGCGAAAACGGAGTAACGATAGTTTTGGAAACGGAAAAGAGCATCGAAAGCATATCAATATCGTCAAAAAACGAAATCGCCGCGCTTAAGTGCGGAATAGACTGCTGTAAGGCGGCTTTTTTGTCCGCGCTTATTCACACGGGCGGGTCGCTGATTATTTCGTCGGAAGGGATAAAGGTTGCTTTTTCGTCGTCGATTCCCAAGGTGCTTGCCGCGACTAGGCGTTATGCGGAAGAGTATTTTCCTTGCGTTGAAGAAAGCGGCGACGAGTTGATTTTTTCGGGCGGCGACACTATAGGGACTCTTTTTGCGCTGGGGATTCTCAAGCGCTGTGAAAGCGGAATGACTGTTGCCGCCGGGATAGAGCGCGTAATAACCGGCGAGTGTTGTGCGGTTAATTATATTCGCGGCGCTTTTCTCGCGTGTGGGTCGCTTTCGATGAAGCGCGGGTATCAAATATCGTTTACGTTGACTACGGGCGCGCTTGCGTCTGACCTGATGAGTTTGCTTTCTCGTCACGGGATAGAAGCAAAGCGAATGACTCGCGGCGAAAAGGTGATAGTTTACGTCAAGGATTCCCAAGCCGTGAGCGATTGTTTGGCGCTTATGGGTGCGGACGGAGCAGTTTTGAAGCTTAACGACAGCTACGTTATGCGTCAGGTGAAGCGCGACGAGCAACGTAGGACGAATTGCGATTTGGCAAATATCGCAAAGACGGTAAATGCGGCCGTTCGCCAAGTGGCGGATATAGAATATATAGATTCGCGCGTCGGACTAGAAGTGCTTGACGAAAAATTGCTTACGGTGGCTCGCGGGCGTCTTGCCGAGCCGGAAATCAGTTTTTCCGCGCTTGCGGACAAGTTGGGACTTAGTAAAAGTACGCTTAAAAACAGGCTGAACAAGATAGCCGAGTACGCCGCACGGCTACGCGAGAAGGAGAACAGTAATTAATGGAACAGTTTGCACATTTGCACGTTCACACCGAATACAGTCTCTTGGACGGAGCGACGCGTATTTCCAAGATATTTAAGCGTTGCGAGGAGCTGGATATGCCGGCAATTGCCATTACGGATCACGGCAATATGTACGGTGCGTTGGAATTTGTCAAGGCGGCGATTCGTCATACGGATCCCGACGCCGACCCGTTTATTTTTCTTGCCGAAAACAAGCCGTTTAAGATTAAGCCGATAATCGGTTGCGAGATATATTTAACCGACGATATGTCCGTAAAAACGACGGTGGGCGGCAAGATGCCCAAATATAATCATTTGGTGCTGCTTGCAAAGGATATGATGGGGTATAAAAACCTTATCAAAATAGTGTCAATCGCTTATGTCGACGGACTGTACTATAAGCCGCGAACCGACTTCGAGACAGTCAAGAAGTATTCCGAAGGTTTGGTTTGTCTGTCCGCTTGTCTTGCCGGAGAGTTGCCGCAAGCCATTTTGCGCCGCGACTTCGATAAGGCGGACGAAATAGTCGAGCGTTACAAGTCCGTATTCGGTGACGATTACTACATCGAACTACAGGACCACGGTATTCGTGACCAAAAGACCGTTTTGCCGTATTTGATAGACATCGCTAGGCGTCACGGTGTAAAGCTGGTCGCTACAAACGACATACATTATCTAAATAAAAAGGACGCGATGGCGCAAAAGGTGCTTCAGTGCATATCTTTTCGTACCACGCTTAGCGAGAGCGAGTTGGAGGGGTTCGACGACGGCGGAATGTCCACCGACACCGTGGAGGACGACGGATACTTCCCGACAAAGGAGTTTTACCTAAAAAGTGCGGACGAAATGCGCGAACTTTTTCCATCCGCGCCCGAGTCGATAACAAACACGATGGAGATAGTGGACAAGTGCGACTGCCACTTCTTTTCGAAAGAGCCTCTTATGCCGGCGTATGTGCCTAAGGACGGCTCTACACCAGCGCAGTTTTTGCGAAAACTCACGTTTGACGGTATCGCGAAAAAATACGGCGTGATTACCGATAAGATACGCGAGCGAGCCGAATACGAGCTTGGAATCGTCGAACGCATGGGATTCGTGGACTACTTTTTGATAGTTTGGGATTTTATTAACTGGTCGGAAACGCACGGTGTGCCCGTCGGTCCCGGCAGAGGTAGCGGCGTAGGAAGTATAGTTGCGTACGCGATAGGAATTACCAAGGTAGAACCGCTTAGATACGACCTGATTTTCGAACGATTTCTTAATCCGGAGCGTGTATCGAACCCCGACTTCGATATAGACTTTTGCGTTGACGGCAGAGAGCGCACGATAGAGTATGTTACCGAAAAATACGGCGTTAACAACGTTTCCCAGATAGTTACGTTCGGAACGCTGGCGGCAAAGGCAGCGGTCAAGGATGTCGGTAGAGTTTTTAACGTTTCTTTTGCCGAAACGGATAAGATTACCAAGTTAATGCCCAAGATGATGGGTAAATTGCATATAGGTCACCTTCTCGGACTCGAAAAGCCAAAGAAGCCGGACGATCCTGACCCGACCGTGCCGGAATTGAAGGAGCTTTACGATAACGATATGACCGTCCATCGTATACTGGATATGGCGATGGAAGTCGAGGGAATGCCGAGACAAACCGGTATGCACGCGGCGGGCGTCATTATCTGTCGCGACCCGATTGCCGACCATATCCCGATGGCAAGGTCCGGCGAAGGCATCGTAACGACTCAGTTTAATATGATAGAGTGCGAGGAACTCGGACTGCTTAAGATGGACTTTTTGGGACTTCGCACTGTAACCGATATCAGTAAAGCCGTAAAATACGTCAAGCAGACGCGCGGAATAGACATAGATTTTTACGCGCCGAATATGGACTACGGGGACCAAAACACGTATAAACTTATTTCCGACGGAGACACGCACGCCGTGTTCCAGCTCGAAAGCGAGGGAATGAAGAAGTTTATGCGAGAATTGAAGCCGTCGTCGTTAGAGGAGATAATAGCGGGAATTTCGCTATATCGTCCCGGACCTATGGACCAAATTCCTAACTATATCAAGAACAAGCATGATCCCGAGCACATCGTGTATTATCACGATATAGTTAAACCCACTCTGTCCGTCACCTACGGAATAATGGTGTACCAAGAGCAGGTAATGCGTATCGTTCAGGACATAGCAGGTTATACTCTGGGGCGCGCGGACGAAGTTCGTCGAATGATGAGCAAGAAGAAAAAGGAAAAGATGGAGAAGGAGCGCAAGGTCTTTATCCACGGCTTGCACAACGAGCGCGTCGACATCAAGGGTGCAATCGCAAACGGCGTCAGCGAGGAAATCGCAAACAAGATTTACGACGATATGTCCACGTTTGCGTCGTATGCGTTTAACAAGTCGCACGCCACTGCGTACGCGTATCTTGCATATCAGACGGCGTATCTTAAGTGCTATTACACGGTGGAATTTGTTACGGCGGTGCTTAATAACCGTATTACCTCCATCGAAGAAATATCCAATTACCTTAATTACCTTAAAGAGCGCGGATTCAAGGTGCTTCCGCCTTCGATAAACCGCTCGTACGCGGAGTTTTCGGTAGAGGACGGAGGAGTTCGTATAGGCATGGCGGGTATCAAAAACGTCGGAATCGCCGCGGTTGAAAATATAGTAGCCGAGCGTGAGCGCGGAGGCGAGTTTAAGAATTTCGTAGAGTTCGTCAATAGAATGAAGGACTCCATGCTTAACAAAAAACAGCTTGAAAGTCTGATATACGCGGGTACGTTCGACTGTTTCGGACTTAATAGAAGTCAGCTTATCGCGGTTTACGAGCAAATACTCGACAGAGCCACTCACGATCGCGACAAAGCCGCTCACGGACAGATATCGTTTTTCGACGACGAGGCAAGCGAGCTAAATGATTTTGTATATCCCGAAATAAAGGAGTATGACCCCGTCTTAAAGCTCGCAAAGGAGAAGGAGGTTGCGGGAGTTTATCTTACCGGGCACCCGCTCGAGCAGTATGCCGAACACCTTAAGGGATATTCGTTTAACACCTCTATGCTGGCTTCCATGGATGACGACGGCGAGTTTGTCGTCCCGGACGGAACTACCGTGACGTTTGGAGGGCAGCTTACCGAGGCAAGCAAAAAGACCAGTAAAAAGACGGGCAAAGACTTCGGAATAGGACGAGTCGAGGATTTATATGGTACCGTGGAAGTTATGCTCGGCGGCTATAAGTTGTCGCAGTACAAAAGCATTTTCGTAAGCGATAATATGGTTACGATTACCGGCAAGGTTCGTCGCAGGGACGACGGCGCGGCAAGCGTTTCGGTGGATTATATGCACACTTGGGAGGGGGTAAAGGCAGGAAAAGGCAAGCGTATTTACTTTTTGTTATCCTTTACCGAATCGGACGAGGGCGTTATTGATATGTTGCAAAACATTTTGCAGGCTTACCCCGGTTCCGACGAGAGCTTCGTCCAAAACAGCGATGACAACAAACTGTATTCGCTGGGGATAAAGACGCGAGTTTGTCCGATGCTTCTTACCGAGTTGTACGGTCTTTTGGGCGAAAGTAACGTTAAAGTTCGCGAGTAGCGCTTTTGAAGTCGAGCGAAGAGAAAATATTGTAAAAAATTGTAATTATTATTGCTAAAACACTTTCAAAAAACTTGGCAATGTGATATAATCGTAGAAAGCATCAAAAGAGGTGGACACAATGAAAAGAATAGGAATTCTTACCAGCGGCGGTGACGCACCGGGAATGAACGCGGCGATTCGTGCGGCGGTTCGTTACGCGCTCGGCGCAGGTATGGAAGTGGTCGGTATCGAAAGAGGTTACTCCGGACTTTTGGAGAATCGCTTTATTGATATGAACTTACGCTCCGTTTCGGATATTATACATAGAGGCGGAACGGTTTTGCGTACGGCTCGTTGTCCCGAGTTTACTACGCCCGAGGGACAGGCTCAGGGTATAGAAAACTTGCGCAAAAAAGGTATCGAGGGACTTATAGTTATCGGCGGCGACGGCTCGTTTATGGGCGCGAAAGTTCTTAGCGAAAAAGGCTTTCCTACGGTCGGCGTACCGGGAACTATCGACAACGATTTGGCGTATACCGATTATACGCTCGGATTCGATACCGCGTGCAACACCGTGCTTGACGCTATCAACAAAATTCGCGACACGATGAGTTCGCACGAGCGCATTTCCGTTATCGAGGTTATGGGACGTCATTGCGGAGATATCGCCTTATATACCGGTATCGGCGGCGGTGCGGAGATTATCATTCTTCCCGAAGTCCCGATGTCGCACGAGGAACTCTTGCAAAGACTGCACGATTTCGAACATAGCGGAAAGCGTAGCGGAATAATTGTTTTGGCAGAGGGCGC
>CAYTKK010000032.1:10845-14017 GCA_964438355.1 uncultured Lachnospiraceae bacterium
GTGGCAAAATAACGGTAAATTCGGCTCCCTTCGAGGCGTAAATCGCGAGGGAGCTTTTGCTATTTAGCTTTATAAAAAACGTAAAAATAAATGTTTGTAAAAAACGCAAGACAAATAAACGTTTAATAAAATTTAGGAGGAAAAACAATGGGAAATCAAGGACTTCTTGCCGTTGCTTTTGACGTGAATCATCCGTTGCTTTACGTCATAGTCGCGGTGATACTCGCTTTGGTTATGGCTCAATCCGTATTCTTTTTGGTTCGTGCAATAAAACGCGCAAAACAAAAAGGAATGGATATGAAAGTCGTCAAAAATACGATAAAGCGCGCGGCTATTTTTACGATTGCGCCCGCAATAGGTATTTTTATCGGAATAATCAGCCTTACAGGCTCGCTGGGGATACCGTTGCCGTGGCTGAGGTTGTCCGTAATAGGCTCGCTTACATACGAGACGACGGCGGCAGAGCAAGCGACAAACGCAACTTTGGGATTGGATCCCGCGGTTCAGTTCGTTACGATAGCGTTCGTTATGACGCTCGGAATCTTGGTCGGACTTGTGGCAACGCCGCTTTTGTGTAAGAAAATTCAAGGCGGACTTGTCAAAATTCAAAGCAAGGACAAGAAGTGGGGCGAAATTTTTGTAGTCGCTCTTTATATGGGAATGATAAGCGCCTTTTTGGGATTTATCTTCTGCGATTTCTCCACGATTTTTGTGGGGGACACGAGCGGACTTATTCCCGTCGTTATTATGCTGATATCCGCGCTTTTGATGGCTGTGTGCGGAATACTTATAAAGCGCCTTAACTGGAAGTGGTTAAACGATTATGCGTTGCCGTTGTGTATGATTTTTGCAATGGTGTGTGCTATACCCGTCACGGCGTGGCTTGCGTAAAGGGGGTGACGATATGAAAAAACAAATGACTTATATCGACAGCGTTCATCATTACGGAAAAATTTGGGGGTGGATTGCTTGCGGAGTAATACTTGCTTTCCCGTTCGTCGTTGCGCTTTTGTTCGGCGTATTCCCCGATTGGGGCGGACTCGGAAAAGGACTGTTGGGCGTTGCGCCCATATTCTGGACGGTAGGACTTATCGAGGTCTTTACGTATGTGCCTATGCTGGGCGCGGGAAGTTCGTATTTGGGTTTTGTTACCGGTAACCTTTCTAACCTTAAAGTTCCGTGCGCTCTTACGTGTATGGAAGAAGCTAACGTTAAACCCGCTACCGAAGAGGGTGAGATTATTTCGACGATATCTACGGCTGTATCCAGTATCGTTACGATGCTTATAATTGCTGTCGGCGTTTGCCTATTGGCTCCGTTCGGTGACTTTTTGCAGTCGGAGTGGCTTGCGCCCGCGTTTGATAATATTCTTCCCGCGCTTTTCGGCGCGCTTGGCGTTGTTTATATCAGTAAGAACTGGAAAGTGGGTATCGTACCTATTATCCTTATGCTGATATTGTTTATCGCGATTCCCGCACTGGACGCAAGTTTGGTCGGAATAATGGTTCCGGTTGGCGCAATCGTCGCGATTTTAGCGGCGCGTATTATGTATAAAAAAGGTTGGCTTGGCGAAAAGGAAAACATCGTACCCGTTGCTACGGCGACGGAACTGCCTGTTTCCGAAGACGAAACGAATAAAGAGGAGGAGTAATTTATGGTTTGGTGGCAGATTCTGCTGATTGCCGTTGCGGCGATTATCGTGTTGTTTGTAGCGGTGCTTGTAATTCGTACGCTTGCGTTTAGACCGCATGCGGAAAGTTATCCGAAAGCCGAACCCGTCAAATTCGACAAGCAAAAAGCGGTCGACGATTTGGCGGATATGATAAGAATTAAGACCGTGTCCTCGCGCAACGCTGAAGAGGAGGACGACGTAGAGTTCGAAAAATTCGTTATTCTTTTGCAAACGCGTTTTCCCGGCGTCAACGCGAACGCTACTGTGGAAAGAATCGGCAATCGCACAGTATTATTTAAGATAAGCGGACAAAGCAGCGAAGCTCCCAGCGTGTTTATGGCGCATTACGACGTCGTATCGGTAAACGAAGCCGATTGGTCAAAGCCGCCGTTTGCCGGCGAAATCGAGGACGGCGTTTTGTGGGGGCGCGGAACGCTGGATACGAAAGGTACGCTTAACGGCGTTATGCAGGCTTGCGAGACGCTGATAAATAGCGGTTTCAAGCCGAAAAACGACTTGTACCTAGCGTTTTCGGGGAATGAAGAAATCGCGGGCACAGGTGCTCCGATGATTGTAGACGAGCTTATCAAAAGAGGAGTGAAACCCGAACTCGTTGTTGACGAGGGCGGCGCGGTAGTCGAAAACGTATTCCCCGGAGTAAAACAGCCGTGCGCGCTTGTCGGAATAGGCGAAAAGGGAATGGCTGACATCGAATTTACGGTAAAAGGTAACGGCGGTCACGCGTCGTCGCCTCCTCCGCATACGGCTGTCGGCGAACTTTCCGCCGCTTGCGTCGAAATGGAAGCGCATCCGTTCCCGTTCTCGATGGGTAAGCCTGCTGCCGAAATGTTTGACACCCTGGGCAGGCATTCTTCGTTTGCTCTTAGAATGGTGTTTGCTAATTTGTGGCTTTTCAAGGGCGTATTAAACAAGCTTTGCAAGAAGAAGGGCGGAGAAATGAACGCTCTTATTCGCACGACGTGCGCTTTCACGCAGATGCAGGGTAGTAAGGGGTCAAACGTACTCCCGCCGGAAGCGAAGATGTGTGCTAATTACCGCATAATCAGCGGCGAGACAGTCGAAAGCGTAGTGGAGCGTACTCGCAAGACGATAAAGAACGACAATATCGAGATTAAGGTGTTGTACGGATCCGATCCTTCGGTTGTGTCCGACACTAAATGCGAAGGGTACGATAAACTTAAATGTGCTATCGCTCAAACGTGGACGGGGGCGTTGATTTCGCCGTATTTAATGGTTGCGTGCTCGGATTCGCGTCATTACGGAAAACTTACTGACAAGGTTTATCGTTTCTCGGCAATGGCACTTAGCGGAGAGGAAAGAAAACTTATCCACGGAAACGACGAGCGTGTTCCGCTTGAGACTATATACAAAACCGTCGAGTTCTATTTGCGCCTGATTTCGCAGTGCTAAACGCGTACACGTTTGCGCATAAATAGCGCTGTACGGCGTTTGTGTAGCATATATGCGCACGTGAACAAT
>CAYTKK010000033.1:0-13672 GCA_964438355.1 uncultured Lachnospiraceae bacterium
GCAAACATTGATTGAGCGCCCAATTGTTTGACTCGGTGGCACATGAAGTAAAATAAATTTCTTTCGACGACACTCCGAGTTCTTCAGCCAAAAACTCGCGCGATGAGGCAATAATCTTTTTTACTTTTATCCCGCCGCCATAAGTAGACGAGGGATTAAAATAAACATCCTCATACACTTCTTTTATAGCGTCCACGACTTGCGGATAAACCGCAGTTGTCGCCGCATTATCCAAATAAATCAATCCGATATTTCTCCTATTCTTTAGTTTCGGTTTTTGCGACCGTTACGTCGCATTGTTCGGAAGCGACTTCATTTTTTCGACGAGTGTCAAGCATATATTTTTTCAAATCGTCGTCAATCGTCGAAAAGTTTTTCAAAGCTTTTTTAATATTTATCAAAAAATCGTCATCGGCTTCGATAATCGTAAACGAACGTCCTTTGTAATCCGTCAGGTAAATATATATCTTCAAAGCGTCCGGATTGCAAAAATATTTTTTGACATTTGCGCTTCTTGCCGCATATAGGTAATTAAATTTTTCCCCACCCACAAGACCTATGAGATTAATTGACGAAAAATCCACGTCCAAAACAGGTTTGCGCTTTTTTCTATTTACCATTTTAAGAATTTTCAACCTATCACCCATAATAACATAGTCATATTCTACGGTAACCATCCTTAAAATCCAGCCGAAAAGAAAGTAAAGCGACAACGGCAAAAGAAGACTTAGCAACACGATCAGAAAAACATAGGCTCTTGCCGCGTCGGACTCGTCCGGATCGTATACCGTAACGGAAAACAATGAAACGAATATAAATGCAAAAATTCCGAGCGAAACCAATTGCAAAACACGTAAAATTTTGTTACGCGTACGATGTTCGTCTATTTTTTTATTTACAACATTTTTTTCGTAAAATATTTCCATTTATCACGCTCGCTATTTTATAGTCGTTATTGTAACTCCGTTATCGCCCTCTCCGTATCTGCCGAACCGATATTCGCTGACAAGCGGACAAGTTTTTAGATAAGCCTGAATACCTTTTCCGAGGGCACCGGTTCCCTTGCCGTGAACTATTCTCAAAATTTTAGCGTCGTTTTCGAAGTTCATCGAAATAATCAACGGTTCAATAATTTCAATCGCTTCGCTAACCGTTTTGCCTAGTAAGATAACTTCCCTTTCCGAAAATCCTGACGACGCCTTCTCTCCGCCCGATGGTTTTTTCCTTTTGGAACGAGGCTCATCAACCTTTCTTTGCTGAGGTTGTCCCAAATCCTTAAAATCGACGTTTAGTCTTGCGGCTCCGCTTTGAACAAGCGCCTGCTTTCTTTTGGGATTAACCGAAACTATCACCCCTTCCGAGCCTATAGTTTTTACAATTACATGCGCTCCGATTGCAATGTTCTCCCTATCAATCGGCAAACACGACACTTGTAAATCGTCGTCACGGAGTGAATATTCGATATCCTCTAGATTTCGCCGCATTTGCTTCATTCTTAAAAGCGAAGCTTCGTCGGCTTGCTTCATTTCCGCTTTAATTTGCTCTAATAATTCGTTTGCCTTTTCGACGGCGCTCGAAACAAGTCGTTTTGTTTCGACGGCGGCGTTTTGTTTGATCTTGTCATAAGCCGAATCAAGTTTTGCTTTTTGCGTTGCCGTTTCAGCTTGAAGGCTTTCAAGATCCGCTTTAATCTTGCGCGTTTCGTTAAGCTCGCGCATAGAATTGTTTTTAATTTTTTCAGCGCTTTGCAACAGTTTTTCAAAAGTCACATATTTTTGGTCTAATGCGTTTTCTGCGTCTAAAACAACTTGCGACGGCAATCCGAGTTTTTGAGCGATTTTTAACGCATTGCTGGTACCCGGCATTCCGATAATTAGTTTATACGTAGGGGCAAGCGTGTTTTCGTCGAATTGCATGCATGCATTTTCGACGTTATTAGTGATTACTGCGTACTCCTTAAGTTTATCATAATGAGTGGTAAGAATCGCGCAAGCGCTTTTTCTTTCGATTTCTTTAACTATTCCGATTGCTAACGCCGCACCCTCCTCGGGTGACGTGCCGCCTCCGACTTCGTCTAATAAAATTAAAGAATTAGAATCGGACTTTTTAAGTATATCGGCAATGTTTTTTATGTGCGAAGAAAACGTACTCAACTCGTTTTCCAAGCTTTGCTCATCGCCCAAATTGCAATATATTCCGCTAAAATAACATATCTCAGCGCTTATGCACGGCAAAAGTAACCCGAAATACGCCATCAAACAAAACAATCCCGCAGTCTTCATACAAACCGTTTTTCCGCCTGTATTCGGACCTGTTATCAACAATATTTTGTATTCATTTCCTAGTCCGATATCGACGGGAACTACCTTGTCTTTATATATAAGCGGATGACGCGCTCCAACCAGGTTTAATACAAATTTATCATTGAACGTTGGCATAACGCCGCTAATTTTGTTTGAATATTTTGCTTTTGAGAATACTATGTCTAACGTAATACACATTGATTGGCACATCAAAATATCACTTGATGACGACGCGACACGCACAGAAAGTTCACTTAATATGCGCTCGATTTCGTCATTCTCCTCCGCCACAAGAACTCTCATTTCATTATTGAGTTCCACTACAGCAAAAGGCTCCACAAAAACCGTCGAACCGGTAGACGACCTATCGTGAACTATTCCTTGGACTCCGTTTCTACACTCCGCGCGCACCGGCAAAACATAACGCCCCTCGCGAACCGTCACAATGTTATCTTGCAAATATTTTGAAAAATCATTATTGCGCGTATATAACAAAAGTTTCTCACTTAATTTTGCTTGTAACGCCTGTTTCTTTCGTCTTATGCCAAATAACTTATCGCTTGCATTATCCGAAATTTCATTTTCGCCCACAATCCAGTCGAAAATATTTTTCATCAGCGTTCGGTCTATAATGCAGAACTCGAATATTCTTTTTAATTCCACAATATCTTCCGGAGAATTATCAAGCGTTGATTTTGCTATTTTGGCACAACGAAGCAATCTGGCGACTCGTAAAAGCTCGTTAGGCGGCAACACCCCGCCCTTGCTCGATTTATCCAACAAACCAGAAACATCGTCAAACGCCTCTACGGGATTCAGATTATACCTATCGAGCATATCGCAAGCTTCCGACGTAAGAGCAAGCATATGATCGATTTCATATTTATCAAAGGACGGAACTTGCTGTTTGAGAATCGAACGAGAAATTTCGGATGTTGCACATTCAGCAACTCCGTTTCGTATTTTATCAAACTCCAGCAAACTCAACAACCTGTCGTTCGCCATATCAAATTTCAAACCAAACGTTTTCACCATCTCAATTCCCATCAATTTTATTAAAGCTTATCTTAACACAAACAGCTTATTACTTAAGCTTTTTTCCGAAATAACCGGACGTAACAACTCCGTCAAAAACATCACCACGCAAAACATTATAACACTGTTTTGACGAGAGTCCAACTAAATCAATGAACTTTTTGTGAATTTTCAGTTTATCGCAACGATTTCTTACATCAATCGGAACACAATTCAGCATTTGCGCGTAGCAATTTTTAATTTTTTGCGTCCGCGCCGTAAAAACGTTACCCAACTCATCGTTGAGCTTCACATCCGTTTTTACGCAATCTCGATTGCTACCCACCCCTAAGCACGCCCCGTCGTTAAGCGTTCTTTTAGGGCAATGTACAAACGTCATAACCGGCACAAAACCAAACACGTAAGCAAAATTATCTCCAAAGTCACCGCCATCATACTCAATAGACATAACCTTTCCTTCGTAATTCGGAATATTTACGACAAAATTAGGGTTTAGCACATTAAACATGTTTCCCAATATAATTTTCTTCTCTTTTGCAAGTTCAATTCCATAAAGATTTTGCACAAGCGCACCGTCGATAGTGTCATCGGACATAATTTTGTCGATAATTTTACAATCAGCGCCGCGAGCAACACATGGAATTTCGAGAAACACCTCAACATTCGAAGACGTTTTGAAATTTTTAATCGCACTCACCGTATCGTCATCATAAACATGCGGAGAATATACGACTATATCATACATACCGCCACAATTTCGCAAACATTCAAACGAGTCCACCTTTACCATCGTGCAATCGCCGGAATGCGCAGGACAATTTGTGAAATTACACATTCCCAAAACACATTCGCCCGAATTGTTTTTGCCGGAAACATTCATTGCGTTATTGTAGTGACTCAAAATTTCATCTCTCAACGAAGAATAGGCTTTTCTTCTAAACGCATTAATAATACCCTTTGCTACAAAAACATCGGTCAATCCGGTTGCGGTAACGGATGGGGCGAACGGAAAATCAACAACTTTCATAAAAGAAGAGACAAAATCTCGCGGTAACGTCGGAGCGTTTTTCGCCTCTTCCAAAACAAAATCAGATTCACAAAAAACATTGACACCGCAGGCACTTAAGCTCACCTGCAACGCGGTCCCGACGCTTCCGCTCAAAACAACGTTTATCGGAATCTTACGTTCACGTTGAGTGATTTTTTTAATCAGTTCGACGTCTGTAGTCAACCGCACTTCATCACCGCGCAACAATCGCCCATTCGAATGAAACTTTTTACCGTCGAAACGAGCAATGCCTGAGCCTACCTCTACGCCGTTTCTTAAATATTTTACACAATCCCCCGCGTGAAACAAACAACTAGACGCGACATCGACAACACATTCCCTAGATACTGCTTTTACACTGCCAACTTTTTCGCCTATATGCCCCTGAACCGCAGGGTAAATAATATCAGCGTTCGGTTGATAAATATAGCCTCGCGTATAATCACCGCGGTTATACAATCTGGCAATTTCCGATGGGTCAGCACTTCCGTAATCCAATAAATCTCGATAATATTTAACGGCCGCACCGACATACTCGGGACGGCGCATTCGCCCTTCAATCTTCAAAGACGTTACGCCAGCTTCAATCAAATCAAAGACTTTGTCTCCGACCATAAGATCTTTAGGAGAAAGAAAATATCCGCTTTTGCTGTTTGCTGTATACTTTTTCCGACAAAACTGCAAACACTTTCCACGATTTCCGCTATTACCGGTTGCGATAGACGATAAATAACAGTTGCCCGAAAAAGAAACGCAAAGCGCGCCCTGAACAAAGCTCTCTATCTCCAACGAAGTTGATTTTCGAATTTCGCGAATATCTTCAATCGTAGTCTCTCGCGAAAGAATGACTCGCTTTACTCCGAGACGCTCGGCAACGCGAGCGCCGGCTGCATTATGTACACCGGCTTGCGTACTCAAATGGATAGCTACGTCTGGCAATGTACATAAAATTTGTGACAAAAAAGCTAAATCTTGAACAATCAAAGCATCAATTTTGGCTTTTTGAGCATTTTTAACCACTTTTAACGCTTGTTCATATTCACTTGATTTAATAAGAGTATTCACCGCCAAATACACTTTTACACCAAACAAATGGCAGTACTCAACTGCAGAAATCAATTCGTCATAAGAAAAATTATCCGCTTTTGAACGTGCGCTAAACGCCGACGTCCCCAAATATATGGCGTCGGCGCCGGCATTTACCGCCTGTCGCAATGCTTCAAAATTACCGGCAGGCGCAAGTATTTCGATATTCTTCGTATTTGAGTTCATTATCTCAAACGCGCACCAAACTTCGTTTGAAGTCCGCTAATCGCAGCATTAATACAATTCGATATTTCTGCATCCACCAGAGTTTTTTCATCAGAACGGAGCTTAATCGAAAAAGCAACACTTTTTTGTCCCTTTTCAATCTGTTCTCCTCTATAAATATCAAACAATTCGACAGATTCACAAAGTGCGCCGATGGCGGATTTTATTTCCGCCACGAGAGCACCGACTGCAATATCCTCCGAAACAATTACAGCCAAATCCCTATCAACAATCGGGAATTTAGGAATAGCACGGAACTGAGTCGGAGCTACTTGTAACGATACAATTTCTTCAAGATCTACTTGCGCAATATAAACGTCATCTTGCACGTCATAAGCCTTGGCAACCACCGGATGAATTTTTCCGAACGAACCAATCACCTTGCCTGAAAGCACGATGTCTGCACTAATGCCGGGATGCAAATACGGTGCGTCCGAACGTTTGATATCATAGTTTACATAAACACCAAGCACAGTCGATAAAGAACTTTTTAGAGAATAAAAATCTTCGTTTTTACCGACAAACGCCACGCATAACGTACTCCGCTCTTCAGGAAGTTCGCTAATCGGCAACGAGCGTGGAATATATACGTTCGATATCTCGAATAGTCTAAAATCAGTATTCTTTCGATTAAGATTCAGCGCAACTACATCCAGCATACTGCCAACAAGTTGCGTACGCATTACCGCAAATTCTTCACTCAGCGGATTTATAAGTCGAATAACTTTTCGCTCGCAAGCTTCAAGCGGATACGAAAGCTTATCGAATTGATTTTCATTGATAAACGAATATGTATAACACTCGTATGCGCCAATAGAAGCCATAGAATTTTTTATCGCGTCAATATTTTTTTGCTTAACGCTCTTTCCGCCCACAGTGGGATGAGCGTCTTTAATAAATTCAGATGTAAGCGCGTCATATCCGTAGTAACGAATAACCTCTTCCGCAAGGTCGGTATAGTTATCAATATCCTCTCTAAATTCCGGTACGGTGCAAATAATTTCATCTCCGTCTCCGGAAACAGAAAATCCCAGCAAGGACAAAATGTCAACCATCGTAGCCTTATCAATTACAATGCCGAAAAGATTATTGATTTGCGTAGCCGACGTCTTAATTACTTTCAGTTCGGGACGAGCAACGCCGGCACTTGCCTTTTGTTGCGTAACCTGTCCGGCGCCAAGTTCATCAAATAAAGCCAAAGCGCGCTCTCTACCAAGGTCAACGCTGTTAAAATCTACGCCCTTTTCATATCTGGCCGATGAGTCCGAACGAAGTCCGAGCGCTCTCGACGTAGTTCTGATGCTCTCCTTCGCAAAACGAGCAGCCTCAAGGAACACGCAAGATGTTTTATCGTTTATACCACTATATTCTCCCCCCATAACGCCGGCAATAGCCACAGCCTTGGATTGGTCGGCTATTACAAGCATATTTGAAGTAAGTTTATATTCGTTTTCGTCAAGAGCGACGATGCTTTCGTTTTCATTCGCGCGACGAACGATTATACCACCGTCCAAAAGCGCAACGTCAAAGGCATGCAAAGGCTGCCCTATCTCCGCCAAAACGTAGTTTGTTATATCGACTATATTGTTTATAGCTCGGATTCCGACAAGAGAAAGTCTGCGTTGCATCCACTTAGGCGACGGCGCAACAGAAACATTCTGAATCAGCCTTCCGGTATACAGCGGACAAACGTTTTTATCGCGAACGTCCACGCTAAAAATCTTCTTGTCCGTATCGTGCACCGCATAAGATAAATTCGGTCTTTTGACGGACACACCATAAAGAGCCGCTACTTCGCGAGCAATTCCGTACACAGATTGACAATCCGGCCTGTTTGCAGGAATCGAAACGTCCAAAACATACTCGTCCAATCCCAACGTAACTTTGATATCCTCCCCAACAACACTGCCGGCAGGTAAAATCAAAATACCGTAAACGCTCGCCCCCTCGCAAACAGAGTCATCAATATTCAGCTCTGCTCCGGAACAAAACATTCCGTAACTCGTAACTCCGCGAAGCTGTCCGGTATAAATTTTCTTACCGCCGGGAAGCGTTGAGCCGTCAAGAGCTACGGGAACCTTATCGCCAACGGAAATATTTGTTGCGGAAGTAACAATAATCAATTCCTCGGTGCCGACATTCACGCTACAAACTTGAAGTTTATCTGCGGACGGATGTTTTTCTATGCAAAGAATTTGACCGACAACAACGTTTTCAATATCTTTGCCGGTGTAAATGATTTCCTCAACCTCAAAACCGACCCCGAGAAGTTTTTCAGAAAGTTCTTTCGGCTCGAAATCAATATCAACAAAATCCTTTAACCAATTTAAGGGTAATTTCATATTCGCTTTCTCCTACTTGTTAAACTGTTTCAAAAAACGCAAATCGTTTTCAAATTCAAGACGCATATCGTTAATACCATGCCTAATAGTAGTCACTCGGTCAAGACCGATTCCAAACGCAAATCCGGTATATTCGTCGGGGTCAAGATTACAGTTTTTAAGAACGTTACGGTTAACCATACCGGCGCCGAGAATTTCAATCCAACCGGTTCCTTTACATACGCGGCACCCTGCGCCTCCGCAATACGGACACGACGCGTCAACCTCTACGCTCGGCTCGGTAAACGGAAAATACGACGGACGGAAGCGTATTTGCGTTTTCTCTCCAAAAAAGAACTGCGCGAACTTTTCAAGAGTCCCCTTAAGATCGCACATCGTAATATGCTTATCCACAACGAGCCCTTCGATTTGATGGAATACCGGCGAGTGCGTAGCGTCAACGTCATCCGAACGGAAAACTCTACCGATATTGATTATTTTAATCGGCGGCTTGTCGTTTTCCATTACTCGTATTTGCCCGGCAGAGGTTTGTGTGCGCAGTAAAATATGATCCGTTACGTAAAATGTGTCTTGCATATCGCGCGCAGGGTGATTTTCGGGCATATTTAACGCATTAAAGTTATAATAGTCCGTCTCAACCTCCGGCGACGAAACGACCTTGAAGCCAAGCGAGGTGAAAAAGTCCGCAACAAGCAACGCTACTTGAGTAAGCGGATGTAACCCGCCCTTATCTGCCGCTTTAGTCTCCACTGTTATATCAATTTTTTCATGCTCGAGTCGCTTATTCAATTCAGCGTCATAAATAGCCTTAAACTTACTTTCAAAAGCAGCCTCAAGCACCTCTCTCGCTTCATTGATTAGTTTACCTGCGCTCGGACGCTCTTCGACAGGCAACTGCTTAACGTTGCGCAAAATCGCAGTGAGTTCGCCGCTTTTACCCAGTATCTCCACCTTAACGGCAACTAGTGCCTTATTGTCCGTAGCGGCTTCGATTTTTTTAAGTCCGCTAGCAACAATTTCTTGTAATTTTTCTTTCATTGTGCCTCCGAAAAAAATAAACCGCCCCAACACACATTGGGGCGTCTTAATAACGCTGTACCACCCAAATTCATCGAAAACTCGACCTTTAGGTCCCTTAACGCGGGAAACGCGCAAGCCTACTCTTTATTTCAGCAAGCGAACTCTTGCGGTGAATATCCGTTTTGCGCGACGCGTCCTCTCAGCAATTATACCGAACGCTCTCTGTAACTTTGCGCAAATTCTTATGCCGCCGTCATCGTCTTTCTTTTGGTATTCTATCACAAATGAAGTGAAAAATCAAGCATTTTACGGTATTAAATCCATCATATCCTCCGGACTCGTGGCGTTTAGATAAGTAGACGGTATTTTGCCGACGATTACCGTTTCGACAAGCAATATTTCATCTGTTACCTCTATTACGTTATCGACACCCGGATAAATTAACGTCACAAAAGCTGTAATTTCAAGATAAAGTCGATAGTTTGTCTGGTTTATTCCGCATTCCGAAAAATTCGCGCGAAGACCCGATTCGACGTTACCGATTGCCGAAACGGCAATTCTTACTGACGGTCCTCTGTCAAAAAAGCAAGCAACCCCGCTTAACGTGCCAAGCGGGATATCAACGCCTCCGTAGCAAACGTCCGACATGACGTTTTGCGTAGCGCGCATCGACTCGTGCGCGATATTGTTGATAACGGAGGATTTAAGCGATATTGCGCTGACAGTGTTTTCGCCGTCATATGTTATCGTTATAATATCGACATAATTCGATGTGGACGCTATTACGTTGGATACCGCGCCGTTAATGGCAGAGATCGTTTTCCCTTTAATTTTTTCGGCAGCATATACACGAATTATCGGAATTATCACATTGCAACAATAAACCGCCAATGCAATAAAAAAAGCGGAGATGATTATAAAAAACAAAACTAACCGCTTTTTCCTTTTTTTAACCGATATTGCCATAATTATATGATATGACAATAAATCCTCATTGTTTCCTTACCTTTTTTTTAACGCTTTATTATTTCGATTTTGGAGAAAATATTAGAGCAACCACATAACTTGCACACACCGCAACGCCCACGCCGTATGCTGTTCTTATCAATCCACCGGCAAATGCCCCGACAAAGCCGACACTTCTGGCAAGTTGTATCGAACCTTTTGCAAGCGAAGCGCCGAATCCTATAATGGGCACAGAAATTCCGGCTTGCAAAAATTTATAAATCGCATCATAAACTCCCAGCGCCTCCAATGCTATTCCCAAAAGAAGAAATATAACGAGAATGCGCGCAGGCGTTAGTTTTGTTTTTATAATCAAAAGCTGCGCCAATGCACAAAAAGCGCCGCCGCTTATAAATACAATCAAATACATAAGAAGATATTCCCACCACATATTTCATTACCTCTTAATTACTACTCCGTGACTAATGCACGGTATAGATTCGCCCTGAAAACAACTTTGACTGCTCATAAGCGCGCCCGTAGCAAAATACGCCACACTTGAACATTCGCCACGTTCCAATTTATCCAAAATAAAGGAATTTACAACCGAAGCCGAGCACCCGGCTCCGCTACCGCCTTGATAGCATTTTTGCGTAACATCGTAAATCAACGAACCGCAATCAATATAGTTGCTACCTAAAAAATATCCGCGAGAATGCATAAGTTCGCGAAGAATATCGGAGCCGAGTTTTCCGAGATCGCCGGTTAGTATCATATCGTAATCATCCGGTCCAGTTCCGGTGTCTTCGAACAACGAACACATGCTGTCCATTGCCGCAGGCGCCATAGACGCACCCATATTATTCAAATCGTTCGTACCGTAATCAATAACTTTGCCGATAGTGGCAGCTACGATTTTCGGTCCGCAACCCACCCTAGACAAAACGCATGCACCCGCGCCGGTTACCGTCCATTGCGCATACGGCGGCCGCTGACAACCATATTCTAGAGGATAACGAAACTGTCTTTCCGCAGTGGCAAAATGACTTGCGGTCGCACACAAAGCTTTTTCAAAATGTCCCGCAGACAAAAAAGTTGCCGCAACAGCCAAACATTCGCTCATTGTAGAACACGCACTATATAACCCCATAAACGGAATTTCAAGGTCACGCGCAACGTATCCGGACGTAGTAATTTGATTTAATAAATCCCCCGCAATCATCAAGTCAATATCGTCTACGTCTAGGTTTGCACTTTCAATCGCTCCGAAAATAGCGTCCTTAAACATATTTATTTCTGCGCGCTCGAATATTTTTTCGCCCATTTTATCGTCGCTATACGTTCGATGAAGGTATTTACCCATGGGGCCTTTGCTCTCCTTGCTTCCGCCTACAGCATACCTTCCTATAATCTTCGGAGGATTGGAAAAGACAATAGTCCGACCTTTACTCGAGAGCATAATGGTTTTGTCTTCGTTTTTAGTCGCTGTAATCGTCTGACCATACCTAACAAACGAGCAATCGTCACCGCGATGAAGAATTTTTTCGCTCACGCACCGTACCTCCCGAAAAGAATCAGGTGTATAAGTCCAGCAACAGTCGACCAAAAAACGCCGTTAACAACCACAGGCCCGACCACGGAAAACATTTTTACGCTTGTACCGAAAATTAGCCCTTCAGTCTTAAACTCCATCGAAGCGCTTGACATTGCATTAGCAAACCCGGTAATCGGCAAAAAGGAACCTGCTCCGCCGCGCCTGGCTATAACGTCATAAAAACCGAATCCCGTAAACAATATCGCGACCGTAATCAGCGTCATAGACGTTATCGTAACAATCGTGTCGACAGAACTTTCCGGAAAAATAATCGCATAAACGTCCGCCAAAACTTGACCGATAAGACACGTTAGGCCGCCTATCCAAAAAGCGTTAAACAGCGAATGCGCAGTACTGGTAGTAGGCGTTATGGAATTAACGTACTTCCCATAGTTCTCGTTTCTTTCTTTTTTCCCTTGCTCATCGTTTTTTCTCTTCAACATTATGTTGCTCCTCGATTAAAATTTCGTTTTCATCTGCCGAAAACGAAGAAAAAATTTCGTATTCTTTCTTTTTCATAAAAGCCTCTTTGGTAATATCGACAACCGCGAGGAAAATTATTCCTACAACCGAAATTTCATATATCTTTATATAATTATCAAAAAATCAACAAATAATAGTCATTTTACTTGACATATTTTACCCATAAAAGTTATAATACCAACATAGAAGTTCGTAGGGGTAGCTATGAAAATTATTCGCCTTATTACACACAACGTCATATTCATCGTTACACGATAATCTGCGACGGATTTGTCTTTGCACCAATCAAAGCTTTATTGACAGAGGAAGCGAAGCCGTATACGCAAAGGTTTCGCTTTTTTATAAAACATTAAGGAGAAAAGTAAAATGAAAAAGTTATTTACTAAAGCACTTGCATTAAGTGCCGCACTCGTAATGACCACAGCAATGCTGTTCGGTTGCGGACAAGGCGCGTTTTCTGCCGACACCATCAATATCGGCGCCTCCGGTCCCCTTACGGGTGGCGCTGCGATTTACGGTACCGCCGTTAACAACTCGGCTAAACTTGCCGTTGACGAAATTAACGAGAATGGCGGCTTAGACGGAATCAAATTCGCATGGGATATGATGGACGACGTACACGACGCGGCAAATGTTGCAAACTGCTACGCTACGCTTATGGACAGAGGTATGCAAATAAGTCTCGGCACGGTTACAAGTACGCCCTGCCTTACGTACAAGAACCTTGCAATACAAGACAATCTGTTCTGTATGACCCCCTCTGCTACTGCGGATGACGTAACTAAAGACAACAGCAATATGTACCAAATGTGCTTTGCGGATTCCGGTCAAGGAAGCGGTGCCGCAGCATACGTCGAGCAGTACTATCCGAATGCAAAGGTTGGCGTTTTCTATAAAAGTGACGACGCATATTCAAGTGGAATCTATGCTCAATTCATGGCAAACTACAGCAAAAGCAGCGAAGTAGTCACAACGATGTTTACTAAAGACACCAAAAGCAGTTTTGTTGCTCAAATTCAACAATTGACCAATAATGGCTGCGACTTCATCTTTATGCCGATCTATTACGAAGAGGCGTCCGTATTTATGACTCAGGCTCAGAGCACCACCCTATCCAAAGACGTAATTTTGTTCGGTTGTGACGGTTTTGACGGTATCACTTCCTATGCCGGATTTGACGTAAATACCATTAAGCAGGAAATTTCTTACCTCTCCCATTTCGATTCGAGCGCCACAACCGGAAAGGCTGGCGATTTTATCGCAAAATATACCGCAACTTACGGCGCCGATACTCTTAATCAATTCGGAGCATCCGCTTACGATTGCATTTACGCTATCTACAACGCTCTTAAAACCGCAAAAGCAAACGGCAAGACCGTTAACGCTTCTCTTTCCGCTTCGCAATTCTGCAACATTATTACAGAAGTTCTTCAAGGTGATTTTTCGTTTGACGGAGTAACCGGTTCGGGAATTACCTGGAACGAAAACGGAACCGTTTCCAAAACGCCCGTTAAGTACATCGTAAAAGAAAAGAATGCTTAACGGAAAAACACATTAAATTAAAAACCGAAAATAGGAGTAGAATTTTACC
>CAYTKK010000034.1:0-10818 GCA_964438355.1 uncultured Lachnospiraceae bacterium
TAGTTGTTGGCGTGCCATTCCGATATATAGTAGTCGATAAAACCTATTTTCTTCATACTTGTCTCCGTTGTCAAAAGGAAATTTCCGCATTTTTTTCGGCGGAACGATACAAACAATCCAAAAGTTTCGCGCTTTCCAAGATGTTGTCGATGTAGTTTCTGTTTTTGATTCCGCTGTTTATCGACTCGATAAACGCTTTATCTTCGCATAAGTACATATCGGGAATGTCGTATTCGGGTTTTATGCTTTCAAGCGTGTTGCCGTCGTAGAACGTGAATTTTCCGCCGTATTCGAGTCGCGCGCCGCCCTTATCGCCCAAGAACTCGATAAACATGGCTTTTTCTCCGATGTTTTCCGCCCACGCGCCGTTAAATGATATGCTTGCCTTGTCGGTGCGTACGTAACCGGATACAAAATCCTCGACGTCGTTGGTTCCGTGTTCGACGTCCGCGGTATCCTCCGCCCACATCGACTTGTAGCGGTATGACTTCATGTCTTTTGCCATTTCGCTATAGGTGTCGCAGGTCAGATTTTTAAGCTTTGCCCCGCCGAGAACGTAAAGTATAAGGTCAAGAAAGTGTACGCCCCAGTCGATAAGAACGCCGCCGCCAGATTGTGCTTTTTTCGTAAAGTCGCCGCCCAATCCGGGGATAGAGCGGAAACTGCGGAACGAACAGTAGACGTGATAGATTTTGCCGAACTTGCCCTCTCTGTTCATTTGTTCCAGCATTTCTACCGAACGATGGTAACGGTTGCATACGCCTATGTTAAGAATTTTTCCCTGCTTTTTCGCTTCTTCAGCCATTTCGCAGGACAGCGCGTAATTTACGGTAATGGGTTTTTCGCAGAACACGTGCTTGCCGGCGCGAAGCGCGTCCATGGTAATGGTGTAGTGCAGATAGTTCGGCGTTAGTATATAAACCGCTTGAACTTCGTTGTCCGCAAGCACTTCTCGGTAGTCGGCAGTAACCGCCTCGATACTAGGATAGGCTGCTTTTGCTTTTTCTGCCTTTTCGATTAAAATATCGCAGGCATATTTGATGCGCACGTTCTCTAGTTTCGACAGCGCGGGAAGGTGCGCAATGTTGGCGATTCTTCCGCAACCTATTATTGCAATAACGGTTTTCATTTTCTATTGCTCCTTTTTAATTTTTACGATAAAACCATTATATATCTTTTGTGAACTGAAAGCAATGGCTTGATTTGGTGTAAAAGTTAGCATAATTTTGTTTTCTACGATTATTTTGCGCAAAATCGGTATAAAAAACTCATTTTTGCGGAAAACGCAGGCAGTAAGTCGTTGACTTTCGGCGCAAATGAAATTATAATAAAATGGTGCGGTCAAACCTTAAAGCGCGTTGTCGAAAGTTTATACGCTTCGAAGGAATACGCTGTTTTGAAAGGTATACGCTGTTTCGAGGCGCCGCGACTTTTAAGAAAGCGTAAAATATTTTGTGATTTATCCGGGGAAAACGATGCAAACGAAAAAAGTAAAAGATTATAAGCAAAACAATCGCTATCATTTGAACGTGAGCTATATGAAAAACGCACGTCGGGTGGGCGACTTTAAGCTCTTTCAGGTAGGAGAACTATATTGCAACGAGGATACCGTGGTGGGAATGCACGTCCACCCGAATTTATTCGAGTTAACCGTTGTCAAGCAGGGAAGAGGAATCATAACGACTAATCGAGCGTCCGTTCCTATAGAATCGGGCGATATTTATTTGTCGTTTCCCGGCGATATGCACCAAATAGAATCCGACGCGGAAAAGCCGCTTGCGTATCTGTTTTTGGCGTTTCAGACGGACGAAGCGAATTTTTCCGAGGCGCTTAAACGTATCGTTCAGCGTTGTATATTCGCCGAAATGCGAGTAATCAGAAACAGACGAATAGGCGATCTCGTGGAGGCGCTGCTTGCCGAACTCAACAACGAACAAGCGTATTCCGACGCGCTTATAAACGCGATTTTACAGCAAATAATGATATATTTGATTCGCGAGTTCTCGGAGGAAGGCGCTACCGTGACGCGGCCGTTGTTTTCTTCGGACGCCGAGTTTTTGTGTTATCGAATTATGAACGATATCGACGTCCACTTGTTTTCGATGGACGGACTGAGCGGAGTCGCCGAGCGACTTAATTACAACTATTCGTACCTTTCGAAATTATTCAGGCGCGTAACGCACACTACGATTCGAGAATATTATCAAGACAGACGCTTAGAGTCCGCCAAACTTTTAATCGAAGAGAACAAACTTAAAATTAGTCGGATTGCCGAAATGCTGCACTATTCATCAGTGCAGACGTTTAGTCGCTCGTTTAAGGATAAATATTTCGTTGCGCCTAAGGAGTATCAGTTGCGACACGCGAGAAAGAACGCCGCGACGGTTAACGAGTAAAGTCGTGCGGCGCGCTTTTCTCAAGGCGGCGTTTGTTCTTTCGGATACGTCGACAACGTTTTTACGTCGAGTTTGCTTTTTGCTTAAGTCGGTAGTTGTATCGGGCGCGAATTTTTTGAAGATATTTGTTTGTCCGTATTGACTTTTGACCGTAAACGCTGTAAAATAATGACAAACGCGTACGAAAATGTTGCGAAAAACACTTTTTCGGCTTGCGAGGAGACTCGAAAAGAGGGAAGAAAATGGAAAACATTATTGAAATTCGCAATTTAACCAAGCATTTCGGCGAAGTTAAAGCGGTACAAGACCTTAGTTTTCACGTAAAAAAAGGCGAACTTTTTGCGTTTTTGGGAGTGAACGGCGCGGGTAAATCCACTACTATAAATATCATGTGCGGACAACTTGCAAAGGACGGCGGAAAAATCTTTGTGAACGGCAACGACCTCGACGAGGACATTGCGGGCGCAAAACGCGACATAGGCGTCGTGTTCCAAAATTCCGTGCTCGATTCCGCGCTTTCGGTTTACGACAACTTGGAAAGTCGAGCTGCGCTTTACGGAATAACGGGAGCGGCGTTTAAGGAAAGGCTTGCAGAGCTTGAAAAACTGTTGGATTTCGGGGATATCGCAAGGCGCACGGTGGGAAAGCTTTCGGGCGGTCAGCGTCGGCGGATAGACGTTGCCAGAGCGCTTTTTCATAAGCCTGAAATTCTTATTTTGGACGAGCCGACTACCGGACTCGACCCGCAAACGCGCAAAACGCTGTGGAGCATAATTTACGAACTTCGTAAAAGCGAGGGAATGACGGTATTTCTTACGACGCACTATATGGAGGAAGCCGCCGATGCGGATTACGTGACGATTCTCGACAGCGGGAAAATAGTGGCGGAAGGTACGCCGCTGGAGCTTAAAAACACATATACGGGCGATTATATTACGCTGTACGATACTAGCGAAGACGACGTTAAAAAGCTAGGCGTTAAATACGAACGAATAAAGGACGCGTTTAGGTTGTCCGTTCCGTGCACTAAAGACGCCACCGACCTTATAGTAAAGTACCCGACCGTTTTTCGCGATTACGAAATTGCGAAAGGAAAGATGGACGACGTTTTTCTTGCCGTTACGGGTAAGAAGCTCGGGGGAGGCGAAAGATAATGACTATGCTTGCTCTAATTAAAAGAAACGTTAAACTTTTCTTCAAGGATAAGGGAATGTTTTTTACCTCGCTGATTACGCCCGCGATATTGCTGGTTCTTTACGCGACATTCTTGGCTAACGTGTATCGCGACAGCTTTCTTTCCTCTTTGCCGGAAGGATTTACGTTAAGCGATAAGCTTATAAACGGTTTGGTGGGCGGTGAACTCATTTCGTCTATTTTGGCGGTTTCGTGCGTTACCGTAACGTTTTGCTCCAATATGCTGATGGTTCAGGATAAGGTAAGCGGAGCGATAAAAGACCTTACGATTTCGCCGATAAAGTCGTCGACTTTGGCGTTTGCGTATTACTTTGCAAACCTTGTCACAACTCTTATTATTTGCTATGCGACGGCTGCGTTGTGTTTCGTTTATCTTGCTGCGGTAGGTTGGTATATGACAGTTGCCGACGTGTTCTTGACTCTTTTGGACGTGACGCTTTTGGTGTTGTTCGGAAACGCGCTTTCGTCCGCGATTAACTTCTTTTTGTCGTCGCAAGGACAGATTTCCGCCGTCGGCACCGTCGTAAGCTCCGGTTACGGCTTTATTTGCGGCGCGTATATGCCCATTTCTTCGTTCGGTGCGGGACTTCAGAATATTATTCTTTGTCTGCCCGGAACGTATGGAACGGCGCTTGTCAGGAACCACGCTATGAGCGGCGCGTTTAACGAAATGCTTAATTCCGGCGTACCCGCCGAGGTAATCGAGGGTATAAAGTCGTCGCTTGACTGCAACCTCTCGTTTTTCGGAAATTCCGTTCCCATTGCCGGTATGTATATGGTTTTGATAATTACGACAATCGTCGTGTTGGGAGTGTATGTCTTATTAAATATATTAAAAGCGAAAAAGGCAAAAAAGAGATAAAATTATTATAAAGAGAATCGAGGAAACCGTTTGCACGAAATAAGCGCGTCGGCGGTTTTTTCGTTTTGCGTAAAATTATGACGAGTCGCGTCGCGACTAGGTTGCATTTTGCCAAGTAATATGTCGCAAAGGCTCAATATTATTGACAAAACGGTAGCAATGTGGTAAAATTGCTTCGTGAATGTCAATTTTTGGCTATTGTAAAAACGATAAGCGCACGAATGTGCATACGTAAAGTCGCGGTTGCAAAACGAAAACGTACGGCGCTGAGTTTTTTGCGCGACGATTAGCCGAAAAAAAGAAAAATCACATACGAAGAAATGGAGTTAAGATACACTTAAAGAATCGGCAATGGATAATTTTTTGATTGCAGGCTACATCGTTTTTTTGGCGTACACCGTCGGGATAATGGTTGTGGGGGCCATTATAGAGAAGAAAACGAATTGCAATAAGACAGTCGTTCGAAAGATAGTCCATATCGTTTCGTCTTTCGTGTGGGTGATTTGTCAATATTTCTTCGGTTGTTCGTTGCATTGGGTTGTTCTGAACGGACTGGGTGCGGCGATTTTAGGAATCGTCACCTTTTGCGGAAAACTAAACGTTTTCGCTAGAGAGGATGCCAAAAATTCCGTGGGACTGTTCTATTTCGGGTTGTCGACGTTTATCGTCTCCGTCGTTTGCTACTTCGTTAATTCCGACCTCTATCTTTACGCGGGGATAACGTATTTTTGTTTGTCGCTCGGTGACGGATTTGCGCCCGTCGTGGCGGAAATTTTCAAAAAGAGTAACGTTGACGTTCGCCCTGGCAAGACGTTGTACGGAACTATTAGCGTCTATGTTGTTGCTTTTTTGTCCGTTCTTGTATTTTCGTGTGCGGAAGGAATGAGTCTTAGCGTGCCTTTTATGTTGTCTGTAGCGGCGCTAACGTGCGTGGTTGAGTTTTACGGCGTAAAGGGTCTTGACAATTTATTTATAGAGTTTTGCGTTTTCGGGTATCTTGTGCTTGCGCATTACGGCTTGGTTAGTTTGTGGCTTCAAATAGTTTTGATTGTCTCGCCGATTTTGGCGGTTGTGGCTATTAAGTCCAAGGCAATGACGACTAGCGGCGGAGTCAGCGCGTTGATTTTGTTTTTGTCCGTCGGCTTTTTCGGACGAGATTATTTGCCGAGTTTGTTCATCTTCGCGTTGTTTGCCGTCAATATGCTCGTAAACGTCGTTAAAAGCCGATTTTTTAAGGCGGAGCCGTCTTGCGAAAATCAGGAAAAGGACGGACGCGGAGCAAAGCAAATCGTTGCGGTAGGCTTGTTCGGAATCGCTTTTTTGATTGCGTATTATTACAGCGGCGTCAAGTTTTTTTACCACTTGTTTTTTCTTTCTTTTGTCGAGCAGTTTGCGGATTCGATGGCGTCTGATATAGGAGGTATGACAAAGGGAAAAACCGTTAACGTCATTACTTTTAAGAGTATGCAAAAGGGTATCAGCGGCGGCATTAGCCTTACGGGTACGTTGTCGGCTTTTTTGGGAAGCTTGGTTTTTACGCTTATGCTGTACCTGTTCGGGGCGGTATCGTTTAAGGTTTATATGCTTATTGCGCTATTTGCTTTTGTGGGAACGGTGGTGGATTCCGTTGCGGGAGCGCTTTTGCAGGCGCTTTACAAGTGCGACACGTGTGGCAGACTTGTGGAAAAGCCGGTGTGTTGCACGGCAAAAGCAACGCTTGTAAAGGGACTTTCGGCAGTCGATAACGTTGCGGTAAATTATATCGCGAATTTCGTTACCTGCCTACTGGGTTGCCTGTTGGCAGTGTTGTAAATAAAGAGGGAGTGTCGTATGTCGAAAAATAACGAAGCGCCGAAAAACTTGGGTATAATTGCGGACGGCAACGGCAGATGGGCGTTGGCTCACGGATTGTCTCGTACGGAAGGCCATACCAAGGGAATGGAAAATATTTTGTCCGTTTTGGATTATGTTTTCGACTTCGGGACGGAAAACGTCGTTTGTTACGCTTTGTCGACGGAAAACTTCAATAGACCCAAGGACGAGATAGAGCATATTTTGCAGTTTGTTTTCGAGTATTTCAACGCTTTTTTGGACGTGTGCGTCAAAAATAAAATATGCGCCAAGTTTATCGGGCAATTGCAAAAATTGCCTTTACCGGTGCAACAATCGCTAAAAAAGACGGAGGAACTTACGTCTCGATTCGAAGGCGAGAAGAGGACGATTTATTTGGCGCTTGCGTACGGCGGACGGGACGATATCGTAAACGCGATTAACGAAGCGATAAAGCAGGGAACTACGGTTATCGAAGAAAGCTTTCTGAAGACGTTGCGATTTCCGTTCGAGTTGGACCTTATAATAAGGACGGGCGGCGATAAAAGGCTGTCGAATTTCTGCTTGTATCAGGCGTCATACGCGGAACTTTATTTTTCCGAAAAATATTTTCCGGATTTTTCGAAGGAGGATTTAGTAGAAATTTACGAGTGGTACGGCGGTAGAAACAGAAGATTCGGGCGAGTCGGTGATAAGTAATGGATTTTACGAAGAAATTTAATATAGGACTTACTCTAAACACAAGCTTAAACGAGTTTGAAAAGTTTTTGAAAGAGTATCACGGGTACATTCGTTCGTTTTATTTTTCCCCGCCGATAAATAAATATTTTCATACGAGAAAAAAAGTTGCGTATGCGTTTATGCTTCCGGGCAAGAAAAAGTTGTTTTGGCAAATGCTCGAGCTTATCAAAAGTTACGGCATTGAACTGGAATTGTTGTTGAATACGTTGGTTTTAGACGATGACCTCATCAAAAAAGCCGCGGATTTAATGGCAGATAAGGGAGTAAGAGTCGATTCGGTCTGCTTCTTGACGCGTTACTACGATTCGGTGGTAAAATATTTTCCGTCGGCGAAGCACATTCTTAGTTTCAACAACGGTTTTATGACCGAGAAGGCGATAAACGCGGCGATTGAACGGTACAAGTTCGATGCGATGGTGTTGGGCTCGGCTTTTATACGCGATAACGAATTGTTTGGTCGGCTGTCAAACAATGGCATCGAAGTATATTTGCTGTTGAACAACGGTTGTTCCTTTAACTGCGGCACGTGTAACAACGTATCCGGCGACTGTAAAAAATCATTCGAAAAAAACTTGAAAAATCATTCCGCGGAGTACCTGTATGCGCTTCAAAGCATTTTTCCTTACGAACTAGCGGAGGGGATAATAGATACGACTCGCGTTACGTGCTTAAAAATTTCAAACAGATGCAGCGATATAAAGTTCGTTCGCGAGGCGATGGACAGTTATATAAACAACGAAGTGGAGCGTTACGTCAAAAAAAGCAAAAACTCCTATGCGTATTGGGGGAGGGCAGGATTCTTTTGGAAATATTTTAGAAAATTAAATTTGGATTCGGTCGAAAGAATCAAGAAAGAGATTTTGTCGGAGAATAAAAGCGAATGAACGAACTCGATTTTTCGCTCGAAGCGTATTTGGCATCTCCTTTGGATATCCGTTGCGAGTTCGTAATCGAATCCGAAGCGGTAATCGACTCGCTAAAGAAGTTGGCGGCAAGAGTGTGTGACTTTTCGTTTACCCGGTGGTTGCGTATCAAAAAAACGCGGCGACTGCTGATAAAGGAAAAGGTCTTGGACGAGTTTTCGGTAAAATTGGTTCGCGGCTTGGTTCCGCGTGCGTATATGAAAGACAGCGGCGAAATATATTTTTCGTTGGGCGCTATGCTGAAAAGGTCATCGCTGGTCACGCTAAAGACTTTTTGCCATGAGTTGTGTCACTTGTGGTTGAGCAGGCAAAATTTCTATCCCGAGCTTAAAGCTGTCGATAAGCAGTTTAGGACTAGGTACCGAGATAATACCGCCGTATATTTGTTATCGCCCGTCGAGGTTTACGCAATGTCGTTGTCCGTCGGAATTATGCGGCAAATCGAGGCAAAATTAAGTCAAGGTCGACGCCTGAAGCGGTGGGAAAAAATCATTGCCGACGAAAACGAGAAGTTAAAAGCGATACAAAATTCGATATTAAAACTTTAATGCAAGTTTTTATATAAACAAAAGTCAACAAATAAATCAAGAGAACGGAAAATCAAAGGACAGAAAAAGTATGAAAAAAATCGCTAAAGAAGTTAAAGAAAAACAGCTTGTCGAGGTTATAAGCGACGAGGATGCGAAGAATATGTTAGAGCAGTACCGCAGTCAAACCGAAGAGGGAAGCGACGACATACATTTCGAGCATTACGACTGGTCGTACAACGACGACGGTTGCTGCTGTTAATCGGCGTTCGCATCGGAGCGAGGCGCCCGTCGCGGCTTGATATTCAATAGCAAATAGCTTAGTTTTTGGCTTTTTGCGCAAAGCCGTGACTTTACATAATCGGGTTTTACGTAAAATAAAAATCGAAAGGAAGGAAAAACGTATGGAAAAGACAGTTAAAGAACTTAAAAGCAAAGAGCGCGTCGAAATCGTTAGCGACGAGGAAGCGAAGAATATGTTAGAGCAATACCGCAGTCAAACCGAAGAGGGAAGCGACGATATACATTTCGAGCACTACGACTGGACGTACAACGACGGCAGCTGCTGCTGTTAATCTATGTTCGGGTATTTTAGACCATATCATTCGCAACTAACTAATTCGGAAAAGAGGAAGTTCGAGTCGTATTATTGCAGAATTTGTTACTGTTTGCGCATCGTCGGCGGACAGACGGCGCGTTTTTGTACGACGTACGACGCGGCGATTTATTCGATGATTGTCGATTTGCAAATGAAAGCGACGCCCCCGCCCGAACTGCCGTGCGAACGTTTCGGGAAAAAGAATTTGCGGTATTTTGCTTGCGACGACATAGGATTGAAGTTTGCGCGACTCAGTTTAATCAGTCTGGGCGAAAAAATTCGCGACGACCAAGTGGATAACGGCGGAGTAGGTACGCGGCTTGCGGCTAAGCTGTTTGCTTCGCCTATTGCCAAAGCCAAAGAAAAAGAGCCTGCGATTGCCCGTAATTCGTTTGAGGGGACCGAGCGTATAAACGCGTTGCAAAACGCTAACGCGACGCCGGAGGAAGTGTTTCGGTCTTACGGCGATATGGCGGCGGACACCTTTAGTCAATTTTTGGATATGAGCAAGCAGACCGAAGAGCTGGTTCGTAGCGTTTCCGAGTGGATTTTTTTGGTGGATATGATCTGCGACTACGACGACGATTACAAGGACGGCACGTACAACGGTTTCAAGACGGACGGATACAAGACGTTTAAGGACTATTTCGACGTGCACTACTTGCAGGTCTTGGGAATTGCTCAAAAGATGTCGAATCGAATGATTTACGCCGTTATGGCGGTAAGGGACGATTCCGACATATGGAACATCTTGTACAAAATCATTACGCACGCCGTCGATACCGTTATTCCCGACGTCATCGAAGGGAAAGATATAAAATTCCATTATTTTAGCGATTTGTTCGAAAGAATAAGGAAGAACAAGAGGGCAAAAAAGGACAGGAAGCGTCTGGGAGTCGAAAATCATGAGAAAAGTTGAAGTTATCTTAAAGGTTACCGAGGCTTGTAATCTCAAATGCAAATATTGCTATAACGGAACTGAAGGACGAACAACCGAAGTTCTGTCCTTGCAAAGGTTTGAAAAATTATTAAACGTTCTTAAAACGGGTTATGACAAAATTTCCATCGTTTGGCATGGCGGCGAGCCGTTGCTTGCGGGATTGGATTATTTTCGTCAAGCCTTGGATATCGAAAAAAGGCTTTCGATTAACGGAAGCGTAGTAATCGAAAATAACATTCAGACGAACGGTACGCTGATAAATGCCGCGTGGGTACGCTTTTTTAAGGAGTACGATATTCGCGTCGGGATATCGTTTGACGGCGTTCAAAACGATAAGTATCGCGGGCAGTCCGATAAAGTGCTTCGGGCGATGAAGCTTCTTAAAAACGCCGGGCTGCGTTTCGGCTGTAACGCCGTAGTTGCTGACGACGAGTATAGTTTGAAGGATAATTATGAGTTTTTCAAGTCGCAAGGCTTGGGATTCGATTTTAGCACGGTGCTTGGTGAAGGCGAAGCGGAAAACGGTTTATCGGTAAGTTCGGTGGCTTTTGCCGAGAAAATGATAAAACTATTCGACGAGTGGATTTACGATACGGACGGAGTGTCCGTGCGCACGTTTGCCGCGTATTTGGCGATGGCGAGCGGCGGGAAGTTCAGGGTGTGCTCGAACTGTTCGTGCATAATGAAATACTTAAGCGTTTCGCCCGACGGTACGATTTATAACTGCGGTAGGGCAAGTCTTAAGAAGTATCCTTTCGGGAATATTGACGAAACAAACAGCGTTTCGCAAATATTTTCTTCCAAAGG
>CAYTKK010000034.1:10918-13648 GCA_964438355.1 uncultured Lachnospiraceae bacterium
CTTTCGGGAATATTGACGAAACAAACAGCGTTTCGCAAATATTTTCTTCCAAAGGCGCCCTCGAACTAATCGGCGGCTCCATTAAAAGACGAGAAAAATGCAAAGCAAGTTGCGAGTTCTTTAATGTTTGCGCGGGCGGCTGTAGCGACGTTGCCGCGGCCGAAAACGGACTGGAAAACCCTCCGACCAATTATTGTTACGTGTTTAAGACCGTGTACGGTCACGTAAAAGCCGTTTGCGACGAAATATTGCATAATTCGGTGCCATTGTCGAAATTAAATCCGACGGTAAAAACCGTGCTTGCAAAAAGGCTTATGCATTCGTGCGATTCGAAAACCGGTACGTATAAAATATAGCGAGCAGTTAACGCAAAAGCGCCGACAAAAGTATTGAACGTTTTTCGGCTAATTAACGGTTATTGTGTTTGTATAAGTCGGATATAGAGTAAACGTAACGAATATTTTTACGGTTTTATAAGGCGATATTGATTTGTTAGTCGGCTTTTTCGGCTATTTATACGACGACGCGACAGTTGTTGGGGTGTTGAATTTTTTGTTAAATTTTTTGGAGCGCTTGCGGTAACGGCGGGCGCTTTGTTTATAGGGCGAGCGGGATAGTTTGTCGATGTAATCGGAGGATAACGAAAAACGACAAAAAAATAAGAAGCGAAGTTAATGTTTATAATGCAAACAATTGACAAAAAAAGCAAAATTTCATATAATCAATATGATATTTACGCTTTTTCGATTGCTTTTTGGAGACGTATCGTTCGGTTAGAAACGTAAGTCAGAAAACGAAAACGGTCGAAAGGCGTTAAAGGCTAACCTGCATTGCAAAAATTTTTTTCAGGAGATTATTATGAAGAAGTTTTTAACGATTTTGACGGCTGCTTTGTTAGGACTTGCGTCGGTGTTCCTTACCGCTTGCGGCGGGAGCGGCGATATTAAAGTGAATCCCGATAAGGAAAAATACGTGGTCGGTATAGTGCAACTTGTTACGCACGACGCGTTGGACGCGGCTACCGACGGCTTTAAGGCGGGACTTAAGGCGGAACTTAACAAAGAGGGACGTTCGGTAGAGTTCGATTATCAAAACGCCAGCAACGAGTCCACTATGTGTACGACGATAGTAAACAATTTCGTTGCGAAAGACGTAGACCTTATTATGGCTAACGCAACGCCCGCGTTGCAAGCGGCTTATAGCGCAACCACGACCATTCCCGTTATCGGTACTTCCGTTACCGACTACGGCGTGGCTCTTGACATCAAGGATTTTAACGGAACCGTTGGCTCGAACGTATCCGGCACGGCAGATCTTGCGCCCTTGGACACTCAGGCGACGATGATGGTTGACTTGTTAGGCTTGACGGCGGGAAAAAAGGTTGCGATTTTGTATTGTTCCGCCGAGCCTAATTCCAAATATCAGGCGGACGTAGTAAAGGCGAATCTTTCCGCAAAAGGAATTAACGTGGAAACAAAAACCTTTACCGACAGTAACGATATAGCGTCCGTATGTAACGGTATCGTATCCGGCGGATTCGACGCGGTATACGTGCCCACCGATAACACGGTTGCTTCCAATACGGGAACGATCGACAGTATTTTAAGAACTGCGGGAATCCCCGTATTTGCGGGTGAAGAAGGAATTTGCAGCGGTTGCGGCTTCGCTACTTTGTCGATAAGCTATTATAATATCGGATACAAGGCGGGCGAAATGGCGGCTGAGGTTCTGCTAGGCAAGACCGATATCCGTAAAATGGCAATAGCTTACGATCAGTCACCCGTTAAAAAATATAACGCGACGATATGTAACGAATTGAACATCACGGTTCCTGCAGACTACACCGTTATAAGCGGTACGGAAGCAGAGGAAAACAAATAATTTTCGAGGCGAGTACGATATGGGATTGTTAAATGCTCTTCCGGGCGCGGTTGCGCAAGGATTGATTTGGGGTATAATGGCGATAGGTCTTTATATCACCTATAAAATTTTGGATTTTGCCGACCTTTCCGTTGACGGCTCTATTACTACCGGCGCGTGCGTTTGCGCGGTAATGCTAAACAGCGGTGTAAACGTTTGGCTGTGTCTGCTTGCGGCGTTTTTGTCGGGCGCGGTTGCCGGACTTGTTACCGGTATATTGCATACTTTGATGGGTATTCCGCCTATTTTGTCGGGTATCTTGACTCAACTGATGTTGTGGTCAATCAATTTGAAAATTTTAGGTCAAGCGAACATGGCTGTAAGCGGGCGAACTTTGCCCGTGCTTATCACGTCGCTTAACAATCCCTTGGCGATTTTAATCGTAAGTTTGTTTATCGTCGGCTTGATTGCATTGTTGTATTTCTTCTTTGGTACGCAGATAGGCTGCACCATAAGAGCGACCGGAAACAACGAACAAATGGTAAAGGCTCAGGGCGTAAACGTAAAAATGAATAAGGTGCTCGGCTTGATGCTTTCCAATGCTCTGGTTGCTTTGTCAGGTGCGCTACTTGCGCAGTATCAAGGCTTTGCGGACATCAATATGGGGCGTGGAGCAATCGTTATAGGACTTGCGGCAATTATAATAGGTCAAACCTTGGTCGGATTTATCGGGCGTAATTTCGCGTTGAAGTTGTTCGGTTGCGCGCTTGGCGGAGTTTGCTATTATCTTGTGTATCAAATCGTCATATATCTGGGACTGGATACGGATTTATTAAAGATGCTTTCCGCGATAGTCGTAGCGGTATTCCT
>CAYTKK010000035.1:0-13457 GCA_964438355.1 uncultured Lachnospiraceae bacterium
GAAGACTAACTATGAAAAAAAGACTAAACAAATAATTTAATCGCAAAAAAACAGAACGTTATAGCACCTAAAAAAACAATTAACTTCAATTATCGTTATCTTAGAATTTGATTTTCTTTTCCACAACTTGATATTATTGTTATAAAACAAATTTTAGCATATTAAAAACGCGACAAAATACAGAAAAAGGATTATAGGATTATAAAATGATAAGTAAATTTGGTATATGTATAAGAGACATACGAGAACGCGAACACGACTCGCTTAGGCAAATGGCGATAAAATTGGGCGTTTCCGCCGCATTTTTATCCGCTATGGAAGTAGGGCGGAAGCTTATTCCGCTCGATTACATCGAAAAAATCAACGAAATTTACGACCTTTCGGAAAAAGAGAAGACTGCTCTCGAGGACAGCATACACGAAACCAACAAACGAGTTCCTATCGAATTGACTTTAATGAACGAAGCGCAAAAGGACGTTACCTTGATGTTCGCTCGAAAAATTAAAACAGCCGATAGCGATCTGTTAAAAAAATTAAAGGACGCTCTGTCTGACGATGAGAAAAACTAGCTTAAAATAATCGAGATAGAGAATATCGCTCTAAACATAAGAAAAGTTTTCGGCGTAAGCGCGACCGAGCCTTTCCCCGTTTCGGATATTTTGGAAAAGTTACACGTAGGCGGAATAATTACCGTTCAATTCTTGGATGACCTCGACCCTCTTTTCGAAGATAATACGCCTGCCAAATATAATCCCGCGGATAATTTTATATACGTAAAGGAATCCGTATTAGAAGAACTCGAAAACGGCGAATACCGCGCCAATTTCACATTGGCACACGAATTTTTCCATTTTTTACAGTGTAAAATATTCGATTTTCCTTTTTGCGACGCGGATTATTGTCCGAATTACAAAAACGCGGAATGGCAAGCCGACGAATTTGCAGGGCAACTGTTGATTCCTTCAATGCTCGTTTATTCCGACGACTACGACATAGCGCATATAGCGGAAACGTTCAAGGTTTCGCCTATTTGCGCCGCCACAAGACGCGTCAAAGCGCTAAACAGGCTAAAAAGAAATACTATTATAGGAGTGACCAATGAATTTAGCAATAATTAAAACTCAAAACACTGCGCCGTACGTTTCCCCCGTGCTTGCAATAAAATACAAGGGCGAAAAAACGGAGGTCGTAGCGTTCGACGAAAATTTCCTTTGCGCGAAAACGTTCAAAATGTGGAAGCCGAAAAGAACGGTATATCTTATTCGCGAAGAGCAATTCGAATGCGAACGCGGCGGTTGGGAAGGGTATTCCTTTGTTTTGGAGGACAAGTCGCTGAGCCATGCGGTTTTTTCCAAAAAAGGCGCTCTCACCGACGATTTCCCGTCGCTTTTGCCGTACGCGGTCAAACAGCCGCTACCCGAAAAAATAACGCTTACCTGCGACGAAGAGGTGGGTACGCTTATGTTCACCGCCGTGGATTTCAGCAAATCGGAGGTAAAAAACGCGGCGTGGAATCAAGCGGATAAAAATCTCGAGATAACTTTGGACACCGCTCGCGACTGCATTATCACGCTGTTTTTCTACGGCGTTACCGAAAATACCGACGCACAGAGTGCGGTACACGTATTCGACTCTTATATGAAACACGACGAAAACGGCTTTTATTGGGAAGCAGACGGCGTCAACACCGAAGGAAAAAAATACTCGTTCGCAGTAAAAAGCAATCGCCTCGAATACAAAATTCAGGTTTTCGGCGTAAACGCGACCGAGCGAGTGGAGGCGCTTGCCACAAGCTTTAATATTTCGACAAAGGAAGAGCGCGAAGCGGAATATGTGCGCTGCTACGCGGAAATTATCTCGATGTTCAAACTTTCCGAAATATCGTTACTTACGGAAAAAACCGAAGTCGAGGCAATATTATCCGCCTTCGAAAGCAAAGACCCCGGCAATTTCCACACTCTCACCCTGCGAACAAACGAGGGCGCCGTCTTTACCATCGGAACCTCGGACAGCGGAAATTACGTATTCCAAAAAGTGGATATTTCTTATAAAAATTTGCGCAACTTGATGTCTAAGCACAAAAAAAATCGCTGAATTTTTGCTTCCGGCGAAAAACAAGTTGCCTTTTTCCGCAAGAAACGCTAAAATGTTTTCATTGCGGAAAAAAAGCGAACAAAATCAGTGTAACCATAACGACTAGAACTTTTTGCGGCGTGTCTTATCGAAAACGTTTTCCGAACGCAAAAACATAGCTAGATATTTCTCGCGATAAAAACATTTCGATATTTCGAAAGGAGAAACATAACATGCAAGCTCTTTCTAACAAGCAACTTCTCTCTCTTATTCACGGAGCAGTATTTTCTTTCGAGAAAAACGGAGCCCTAGGCTTTCGTCGCCTGACGCAAAGCCAACTCGACTTCTGGAAGAACGAATCCGAAGGACTCGGCACAAACGCCGCAAGACCGACGAGCGTGCGCATCGAATTTATAACCGATTCGCGCAAACTGGTCCTTACGACGGCAAGCACCGGCAAATGGGAGGTATACGCCGACGGTTTGCTTCTAAGCCGTACCGTCGTACGCGACGGCAGAGGAGCCGCGATAAGCGTTGATTTGCCCGAGGGCGAAAAACACGTTACCGTTTTGTTCCCGTGCCACTCGGACGGACTTCTCAAAAGCGTCGCTATCGACGACGAAGCAAGCGTAAAGCCGTACAAGTTCGGCAGAAAAATTCTGTTTATCGGCGACTCGATTACGCAAGGCTGGGATTCCAAATACGACGGCTGTTCGTACGCAAACAGTCTTTGTCGATTACTGGACGCCGATTGCGTCAATCAGGGCATAGGCGGCGCTTATTTTGCAGACGGCTCTATAGAAAAATTAGACGACGACTTCGACGACGTCATCGTAGCCTACGGCACAAACGACCTCAACGCTCGTTCTTCACTCAGCGAAATAGCTTACCACGCCGACAAAACTCTTAAAGCCGTCGCGGAAATTTATACGAGTGCGCGGCTGTGGGCGATTACTCCGATTTGGCGCGCGGACGAAACTCGGGCGTTCAACTGCAAAGCCGAACCTAACGAAGTGAGAAAAACAATCGCCGCTACCGCGAAAAAGCACGGCTTCACCGTAGTAGACGGACTTAAGCTCGTGCCGCATGACCCCGTATTTTACGCGGACGAATATCTTCACCCCAACGACCTCGGCTTTGCTTTTTACACGCAAAATCTCTTAAAATATATGCTTAAAGGCTAGTTTCGTATCTAAGCCTTTTTTAGAAGAAAAGAGTAGATTAACCGTAATTCAAATAACGGATATCATAAGTAAAATAAAAAAATTTAACTACGCGAAAAAATCGCATAAGTAAAAAAGTCGAAGCATTTCCAAAAGTAGCGTTTGCTACGATAAAACGAGGCTCCGACCTTTTTTACGTAATTTATTTGTTTTTATGCTTTTTCCTTTTACGAAACTATATTTTGGTATGCTATTCCGTCCTCAACGTCGCTATCTATCGACGCATACCTTCGAATAATATTTTCAAAAAAACATATCACTTTGCTATTCCCAGCGCGAACAAGCAATCGCAAAAATTTTTTTAAGTATATGCTCGGATATTACGGACACCAACACGGTAAGCACGGTAAGCGCCATCAGTTGAGCGGTTTCAAAATACGCCGAAGCCATATACATTGCGTTCCCTAGCGAACGTGCCGTATGCGAAAGAACCTCAGCCGCTACCATAAGCTTTATATTAAGCGAAAACGTCGAAGCGGTCGAATCTTTGGATGAAAGCAAGCATAACGGCAAAAGAAAATCTTTTATCAGTTTCAGATTACTTGCTCCGTCCATTCTTGCCATGTCCAGCATATCGCGGTCGACCGATTCGATTGCTTCGCTAAAGCCGGCATAAGCGGTCGGCATAATGACGAGGAGCGACACCACAATGGGCGCGACCGTTTTCCCAAGCCAAATAGCGAACACGAGCGTTACCGCCATCGTGGGAAGCGCACGGCATACGGATACAATCGGAGAGAGGGTTCGCCTTACTGCACCGAACATCGCGGCGAACACGGCAAGCGCCAACGCCACAATTACGCTGATAGCAAACGACAACGCCGTTCGCCACAGCGTTCCCAAAAGGGCGACGTACGTTTCTTCCCTGGTCAACATCGAGAAGAACGACTTGACGGTGGACTCGAGCGACGGAAAAATAAATTCGCTTCCCGCCATAGCCGCCGCTACCTGCCACAGCACAACAGCCGCTACCGTTATGACCGCGGGGTATGCGACCGCCGACAGTATTTTTTTCGTCGTTTGTTTCACTTATTTGTCTTATCCTTTATTAAATGCTGTGCACCGCGCCGAAGTTTATAACTTCCGCGATTAAAGACGGCTATTGCGTCGCCGTTCGTTTATAAGCCTGCGCACGTACCGAACTTAGTTTTATGCACGGCTTACCTTAAATAAAGAACGCGTCGCTTACCTGCGAAGTGGCGGAGGGCGCTACTTCTATGATTTTATTAAGGTAATCGGTGATTACGTTCTTCATCTGCGACGCACGCACAACCTTTATATTGCAACCTCTTATCGCGCTTTCGGTAAGCACTTCCTTCTTCAGCGTCGTGGCATAGCCATCTACAACATGGGAGGAAACGGCGTCATAGGCCGCGTCGCCGTTTGCGATAACCCACGTTGCTCCGCTTTCCAACGCGGAAAGCAGCTTCGAACAAAAATCGGTATCGCCGGCAAGCTCCTTTTTTACGACGAGCACTGCCTGCGGATAAGAGTTTTCGCCCCAAAGCTCTTGCAATGAAAACGCAGTCTTGATTGCGGGAGCGGCAGACGTGATTTTGCTTACCTGAGGCTCGGGCGCAACCACGTAATCGAGTTTAGCGTCGTTCGTCGCGTTAAGTTTAGCGCCGACTTGTCCCGCCTCGATGTTTTCAAGATAGACGTTGTCCTGCGTAAGCTGACCGGCGTCCTCCGTAAAATCAATATTATTTTTCTTAAGTATCGCCTTAAACGTCAGACCCGGAACGGCGGTAAGGTTAACGACTCCCACCTTTTTGCCCTTTATATCCGAAAAGTCAGTCGGATTTTCCTTGCTTAAAACATACAAATTACCGTGCGTATTTACGGAAAGGAGCTTGTATTTTTCGCCGTTTCCGCTCAGCTTTGCCGCGGCGGTTACGGGCATAAGCGCAACGTCCGCAGTGCCGTTAGCAACATATCCGCCGATATCGCTCGAGCCGACTACCGTATACGCGACGTCGCTTTTCCCGAGCTTGTCGTTGTCGTTCATAAGCTTTGCAAACGCCAACGCGGGCGCTCCGTCCGGCATATATACGGATATCGCGCTCTCCGAAGGGGTAGAGCACGACGCAAGCGAAAAAGCGACTAACACGCTCATTGCAACGCATAGCATAACAGATAAAAGTTTTTTCATAATGTTCATACCTCGCTAAAAATTATTCTTTTTATTGGTTTCGACGCGCCGCTTCGATTATTATTCCAAAATCGACACGCATTTGTTTGCTTTTTTCAAGCGCATCGTTTTTATGTTAAATTCGACGCGCGTTATTTTACTGTATCTCTTTTTTTTAGGCACGTTGTTTTTTACCAAAACCCGAGTTTTTTCCCAAAAAGTCGGTTATTTTGCGGAAAAGAGCGCCTTTGCCGACACTCCGCTTATCATTCCCAGCTTACCCGTCAGCGCGTTTATCTTTGCCGTCGGCGCGTCGATAACGATACTTATTACGTTAATCCCCTTCTCGCGATACGGAAGTCCCATTCTGCCCACCACGAACGGAGCAAACTCGTGCAACGCCGCGTTAACTTTTTCCGCCGAATCGGACTCTTCGATTATTATTCCCACTACGGCGATACGATTTTCCTGCATTTTTATTTCTCCTTGTAATCTGTTCGATTTTATCGTTAATTTTCAGTAGCCGACGCACAAAAGTTGCGACTAATGTTTTCTTACATCACGAAAAATATGACCAATGTTTTCTTACAATATAGCTAACGTTTTCTTGCTCGGTTAAAAAAGTAACTCCCCGCGCTTGTACGAACAAAAGGCACGGGGAGGAATAGAGTTAGGGGAACGTTTTTTCGTTCCTAAACTTACCGATATGTATTTCCGCCACCACCGTCAGGACTAACCTTTCGATTCGGGTAGCGTAATTATACAACGTCGCACGGCTTTTGTCAACGATTACGCGAATTTATGCGGACAAATTTTTTTAATCGTTCTTTTTTACTTGCAAAATTTCTCTTCTGCCTATATAATTAAACAAGGTTTGGCAATAAACAACGTCGCCATACCTGAAAAACGGCAATATGGAGGAAAATATGCTGAAATTCAACAAGAAAAATCCTACCGGTCAACTTCTCCCTGCATACCCGCTGTTCGTAAAGGACCCGTTCTTCTCGATCTGGTCCGGCTCGGATAAGTTGAACGAATCGGATACGATGTTTTGGACGGGACTTCCCAAAAAAATGTACGGCTTCGTCCAGGCAAGCGGCAAAACTTACTGCTTTATGGGCGTCGAGCCGAACGCCGAAAAGCTGGAACAAACGTACGTCGATTTGACGGCGTTCGACACAAAGTACGGCTTTACTTGCGACGACTTCGACCTCGAAGTAACGTTTACGTCTCCGCTTATGCCCAACGACCTCGTTACCATGTCCTGCCCCGTATGCTATTTCCGCTATACGTTGATTCCCAAAAAGGATCTCGGCAAAACCACCGTCGCTATTTTTATGAGCGAAGAAATGTGCTACGACAAATTTGCCGCTCCCATCAGAGGCGGCAGACACGTTCTCGGCAACGGATACGAGTCGGCGTGGTTCGGACTTAAAAAGCAACTTGTAATGTCAAATTCATGCGACGACTGCTCGGCAGAGTGGGGATACTGGTACCTTACCGGTAAAAAAGCTCTTTACGGCAGCAAAGCGATGTATAAAAAATTCGTATCCGGCGACGACGTAGAATTCGCTTGCGATTTCGCTCATAACAAATACCTTGTGGCGTTCGACGTCTACGAGGCTGTGGAAGAGCCTCAATTCGGTATGATGACGGTAGCCTTCGACGACACCGTTTCCATATTCTACTTCGGTCAGTGGCTTAACGGCTATTATTTCGACAAGACCGGCAAAAACATCGTCGAAGCAATCGAGCAAAGCATCGACAAATCCATTTCCGTATTCGAAAAGTGCGCGGCTTTCGACCGCAAGCTTAAGAAAGCGGCAAAACCGTACGGCGAGGATTACTTACTCGTTCTTTACGGCGGATTGCGCCAAACTGTCGGCGCGCATAAGCTGGTAATGGACCGCCAAGGAAACCTGTTGTGGCTTAGTAAAGAGAACCATTCCAACGGTTGCATCGGCACCGTGGACGTAAGTTATCCGTCCATTCCGCTGTTTTTGATGTACGCGCCCGAACTCGTTCGTGCTATGTGCGAACCTATCTTCAAGTTCGCTAGAATGCCGATATGGAAATACGACTTCGCGCCGCACGACGTAGGAACGTATCCGTACTGCTGCGGACAAATCTACGGCTTGAAATATCGCTCGAGAAGAGGCGAAATGGAACCGTCGCATTTTACTCTGCCCGACGGCTCGACCTCTATGATAATTCCTTCGGAGCCTGACTTTACGTACAATCACCCGATGTACTACACTTTCCCGGCTAACGACGACATGTATCTTTTTGAAAAGCAGATGCCCGTCGAGGAAAGCGGCGATATGATAATTATGATTGCGGCGGCTCTTCTTGCCGACGGCAACAAGAAAATGGCGCGCGACAACTTCGACCTCCTTTCCAAGTGGGTTAAGTACCTCGTCGAATACGGTCTTATGCCCGGCAATCAGTTGTGCACCGACGATTTTGCCGGTCACCTCGACAAAAACATCAACTTGTCCGTCAAGGCAATCGTGGGAATCGAGGCGTACTCGATTATCGCAAGAAAGTTAGGTAAGACGGAGGAAGCCGACCGTTACGACGCAATCGCTCGCGATTACGCTAAAAAATGGAAGGAAATGTGCGTCGACGAAAACGGGACACCGCTTGTATTCGACGGCGACAGCAAAGAAACGTTCTCTCTTAAATACAATATGGCGTTCGACGTCATATTCGGCACCGGACTTTTCGACGAAAATATACGCGAAAAGGAAGTCGACCGTTATATTTCGCTTAATAACGCGTACGGCGTTCCCCTAGACAGCCGCTCGGATTATACAAAGTCCGACTGGATTTTGTGGTCGACCACGCTTACCGACGACATCGAAAAGCGCAAGGCTCTTATCGCGCCCATCGCACGCTTCTTGCGCGAAAGTCCGTCCAGATACCCCTTCACCGACTGGTACTACACCACGGCGGGAACGATTAGAGGCAACAAAAACAAATGGGGCAGATATTTTGGCTTCAAGAACCGTACCGTTCAGGGCGGACTGTTTATCGCTCTTTTGGCTGACAGTGAAATTTGCAAGTTGGACAAATAATTTTACTTCGCTTAAGTTCGTTTAGCGTTCAAACAAACGAAACGAAATAAAATTTTTGCTTGCGACAAGGTAAAAAACACTCGGAAAAGGCGACCGTCTTTTGAAAAAAAGCGGCGTCTTTTCTTTTTTATCGACGCTTTTCTTCGTATTGCGAATGTTTTTCGATTTATTTACCGTTTTTCGTCGATATCCATATTTTTGTCGTTTTTCAAAAGTTTTTCACATACCGTTGACAAACAAGTTATATATTTTTATACTGTAATTGAAATAGTCGCTCCTCCGTCGCTACTTGAACCGCTTACAGAGCAAAAGTCACTCTTAACTCTTTTCTCACGGTAGAACGGAGGATGTATTTTTTCTTTATCATAAGAACTCAATTTTTAGGAGGTATATAATTATGCTTCGAATAAAAGAAATAACAAAGGACTACAAGGTTGCGGACAGCACCGTGCGCGCGCTAAAGGGCGTATCGCTGTCGTTTCGCAAAAGCGAATTCGTATCCATCCTGGGTCCCAGCGGCTGCGGAAAAACGACTCTTCTGAACATCATAGGCGGACTGGACAGATACACCGACGGCGACGTTTTTATAGGCGGAGTATCCACAAAGGACTTTACCGACGCCGACTGGGACGTTTATCGCAACCACCGCATAGGCTTTATATTCCAAAGCTACAATCTAATTCCTCACCAAACCGTGCTCGGAAACGTCGAACTTGCTCTTACCATAGCGGGAATGAGCAAAGCCGAACGCGTCGAAAAGGCGAAAAAAGCTCTTGACCGGGTAGGACTTGCCGGGCAATACGACAAACGCCCCAACCAGCTTTCGGGCGGACAATGCCAACGCGTCGCCATAGCGCGAGCGCTCGTCAACGAACCCGAAATTCTTCTAGCCGACGAGCCTACGGGAGCGCTTGACAGCGCCACCAGCGTGCAAATAATGGACTTAATCAAGGAAATTGCGACCGAAAAACTTGTCATAATGGTAACGCATAATCCCGAACTCGCCGAACAATATTCGACGCGAATAATCCGTCTGCGCGACGGCGAAGTCGAGGGCGACACCGATCCGTACGACGAAAGAGACGAAATAACGGACACAGAAGCGGACAGGTTGCAGTTAGAAGAGAAGGAAAACGCAATGCTTGCATCTCTTGACGAAAAACAAGCAAAACGCGCCAAAAAGAGAGGACGCCAAAAGGCAAAAATGTCGCTTTTTACGGCGTTTCGTCTGTCTGCGCAAAATCTATTCTCGAAACGCGCTCGAACGATAATGACCTCGATTGCAGGTTCGATAGGTATTATCGGCGTGTCGATGGTGCTTGCTTTGTCCGCAGGAGTGCAAGGCTACATTGCTACGATGCAAAACGATATGTTGTCGGGCAACCCGATAACGATTTCGCAACAAGCGTTCGATATGACAGCTCTTATGCAGTCTACTTCGCTTGGCGACAAAACGGACTCGATAGTAATAGAGGACGGATACGTCAACGTTAACTCGATGATAGAAAACCTTATCGCCAAGAGCAAAACCGCGGAAAACCTCGTTATCAACAACACCATCACACAAGACTACGTCGATTACGTCAAGGCTCTTCCTTCTACGTCTACAGCAGCCGTATTCCTCGATTACGGGTTGGACGTGGGCAATAACATTTACACAAGCTTCACGGGAGGAGACCAAGTTTCACGTTCGATGTCGCTCTCTTCCATACGTTCGACGTACATTTCCATACTTAAAAAGACGAATTTCGCAAAATACGCGACGTACGTTACCTCGATAGTAGATAACTTCCAGCAGTGTCCAGCGGACGAGTCGTATATCCTGCAACAATACGACCTCGTGGGCGAAGGTTCACGCGTAGCTAAGGAAAAGAACGAAATAATGATAGTCATTTCCGAAAAGAGCGAACTAACCGACATATTGCTTGCTCAACTCGGTTACTATACTCAGGACGAATTTACTAACCTTATTTACCGCGGCGCCAAAGAAAACGATGCGACGATGGACAGACTGTACGATAGCTCTTTGGATAAAGACCGCTTCTCCTACGAAGAACTTCTCGGTAAACGCTTCGTCTACTACGATAACGACACAGTATACAACGTCGGCGAAAACACCGTTACCTACAATCATATCGAGAACGATTCCTGGAGCGGAGGAATGGAGCTTGAAATCGTCGGTATTCTAATGCCGAAATCCGGCACGAATTACGGCTGTATGGAAGCAGGTTTCTTTTATACCGAGAGTTTTGCCGACGCGTTCATCAACGGTTACAGCGACGACGAAATCACTCTTCCCGCAAATAAAGACAGCGAACTTATTCGCTATATGGAAAGCAAGGATTCCGACAGCCTTACATCGTATTTTTCAAACGGAATGCTTATTCAAGCGGGCGTAACATACAAATACGACTACTATTATTATAACGACGACTTCACCGAAAAAGTTTGGCACAACGATAACGTAGGCGTAATCGGCTCCACGTCTCAACTTTCGTCGCTGACGGGACTTTTAGGTAACGCTATGGGCGGCGGCTCGTCGCAAACCGAGCTTTACACGCTGTCGCGCCAAAGCGCGGGCGGAAACACCGTTGCAAGCTCCATATCCGTTTATCCAGTAAGCTTTGACACCAAAGCGGACGTAAAAGCATACCTAAACGCTTGGAACGAGGAAGGCGATATCGTCATAGGCGACAAAACGCTTACCTTTGCCGAGCGCGAAAGCGTAACGCCCACCGATAACCTCGAAACGGTTATGAGTATGATAAACGACCTAGTCAACATCATCACCATTGCGCTTGTCGGCTTTACAGCGCTTTCGCTTGTCGTTTCTTCCGTAATGATCGGAATAATAACATACGTTTCGGTTGTTGAAAGAACCAAAGAAATCGGTGTAATTCGCTCGCTGGGCGGCAGAAAAAAGGACGTATCGCGGCTGTTTACCGCCGAAACCGCCATTATCGGTCTTGCAAGCGGCCTGTTCGGCGTAGGAGTAACGTATCTTCTGTCGCTGATAATAAACGCCGTCGTCGGCTCCATCAGCGTTATTTCTTCCATTGCCGCACTTCCGGCGCTTCAAGCCGTCCTTATGGTTGTAATAAGCGTAGTTCTTACCCTTATTTCCGGAGTTTTCCCGGCAAGAGCCGCAGCAAGAAAAGACCCCGTCGTGGCTCTTCGTACCGAATAAAACAATTACGATTAAAAACGGAAATCGGTCGATTGATAAAAACGACCGATTTTCTTTTTTATTAAACTTTTTAAGCGAAAATCAATTGATTCTCTTTACAAAACGCAATTATTGCCTTACAATATTGATAAGCGATTGTCGGGAACCGAGCAAACGACGCTAAATAAAAGCGGTTGAACGAAGCAAACGACGCTTAACAAAAGCAATTGTCGGGAACAAACCAAAACGCTTAACAAAAAAAAAGGGAGAAACGCTTATGAAAAAGTTTTTTTCGGAATTTAAGAAGTTTATTACTCGAGGCAACGTACTCGACTTATCCGTCGGCGTTATCGTAGGTAGCGCGTTCACCGCGGTCGTAAACGCTCTTTCGAACAATATTCTCAACCCAATCATCAACTGGATTTTATATCTCGTACTGGGGACCGACTCTCTGTCCGAAATGTATACTTTCTTAAATCGCGTTAACGACGAAAACGGCGTTGCGGTCTTGTCCGAATCCATATACATCGACTGGGGCGCTTTCATAACCTCTATCATTAACTTTCTTCTTATCGCCATGGTGCTGTTCTGCATAGTTCGCTTTATGAACAAACTCAACGCTACCGGCGAAAACGTTTTTCACGAGTCGAAAGCTGAACGCGAAAAGCGCAAAGCCATAAGAAAGCTTAGAAAGGAAGAAGGACTTACCAAGGAAGAAGCGACTGCTAAGTTCGAAGAAGAGGAAAAAATAAAGCAAGCGGAAGAGAAAGCTAAAAAGGAAGAGGAAGAACGCCTCAAAAAAGAAGCCGAGGAAAATAAGGTAACGACCGAAAAGCTCCTCGCCGAAATACGCGACCTTCTCGCAAACAAAAACAACTGAATTTGCCGCTTTATCTCACATTAAAAACTCTCGTTTGTCTCACTCGAAAATTAGCTAATATCGACTCAAAATAGGCAGAATTGAATTTTTTTGGATTTTTTAGTCATTCGTTTTCACTTCAAAAAGACCTTTTATCGTCTTGTTTCTACGCGATATAACAAACAGTCGTTATTTAGCCACCATAAAACGGCGCGCGAAAAAAACTAAAACCTTAACCTAACCAAAAAGTAATCTTCGATATAAAAAATACGGACGGCAAATCGCTTTATTACGGTCTGCCGCCCTTTTATTATGCTTTTAATCGTTTCATCCATAGTATATTTCGCTATCTTATTATACTTTTATTATTTTGCCGTAGCGTATTATTTTCTATTATTTTTCCGGCGTCGCGTATTATCTTTTGCCGTAACGTTACAGTTTTTCGTTGCGCTTTTTTATTCTCTTCCGACCGTAGTGTTGTCGTTATTACGGTCGCGTAGTTCGCTTACGGGGTGGGCGGATTCCTCGAATCGGTAATCCTCGCCGTGCTCGGCAATATAATCGCTAATCACCTTATGGCTGGGAACAGAGGAAATAGAACCGTTCACCTTTGCGTTATACTTAAAAAACTCATAATCCTTCGGGACCGAAGAAACGGGCGCGTAATCCTCCAAAACGGCGGTATTTTTAACCGTGTTTTTCAACACCGAACGGATATACGCCTTATTGTTTTCGCTGTTTTTCGAAAAGGCGAGCAGAGTGGGGAACGTTCCGTCAGGTATTACCTCCTGCCAATGCCTGCCTTCGTATTTTTCAAGCATTTCGGCGGCAACGTGCAAATGCGCTATCTCGTCTAAAAGATGCCGCTCCCATAGCGCGCGAACGTTATCGTCAGACTCGTCGGAATACATCGAATAGTACAAGTAAC
>CAYTKK010000036.1:0-13144 GCA_964438355.1 uncultured Lachnospiraceae bacterium
GGTTTTCCATATATTGTATTCGAGTCACAGCCGCATATGAACCTTTGGGGTATAAAATATCCGCTCGCGGCAACAGCGTCGCGAGCGGATACGTTTTTTCATTAAACGTTCATTCTCTATACAAACGTTTTTTCAACACACTTTAGGAAAGCTTCTTTTTAAGGCGGAGTTTAATCCTACCGCGCTTTTCGTCGATTTCGATAACCTCGACTCTTACCATATCACCAACGTTAACGACGTCGGTTACCTTTTCAACGCGTTCCTTTGAAAGCTTGGATATATGAATCATTCCGTCCTTATTGGGTGCAAGCTCGACAAACGCGCCACACTCAATAGTACTTACAACCTTGCCTTCATATATCTTTCCGGGGACGGGATCTTCAACAATTGAAAGAACGATTTTCTTTGCCTTCTCAGCCATTTCGCTGTCGTTGGTTGCAATATAAACCGTACCGTCATCGTCAATATCCATTTTTACGCCGGTATCCTCGATAATCTTATTGATGACTTTGCCCTGTTTACCGATAACATCACCGATTTTCTCAGGATTGATAGCGAAAGAAATAATTTTAGGTGCCCACTTGGAAAGTTCCGTTCTAGGCGCAGGCAAGACGGCAAGCATTTTATCGAGAATATACATTCTGCCCTCTCTTGCTTGCGCAAGCGCAGTGCGAAGTATTCTCTCGTCAATACCCTTAATCTTGATATCCATCTGAATTGCCGTAATACCCTTTGCGGTACCAGCAACCTTAAAGTCCATATCGCCAAGGAAATCTTCCATACCCTGAATGTCGGACATAATAGCAACTCTGTCGCTTTCGGTATCCTTAACAAGTCCCATAGCAATTCCTGCAACAGGAGCCTTGATGGGTACGCCGGCGTCCATAAGAGCAAGGCAGGACCCGCAAACGCTCGCTTGCGAAGTAGAACCGTTTGAACTGAGTATCTCGCTTACGGTACGAATGCAATACGGGAACTCTTCTTCGGAAGGAATTACGGGTTCAAGCGCACGCTCAGCCAGCGCGCCGTGGCCAATCTCTCTTCTACCAGGGCCGCGAAGGGGTTTTGCTTCGCCGGAACTATATCCCGGGAAGTTGTAGTGATGCATATATCTCTTGCAATATTCTTCATCGAGGTTTTCTAACTTTTGAACCTCACTCATCATACCCAAAGTACAAGTAGACAGTGCTTGACTTTGTCCGCGAGTAAACACAGCCGAACCGTGAACGCGCGGAAGAACGCCCACCTCACACCAAATATCTCTGATTTCTGTAAGTTTTCTGCCGTCGGGACGGAATCCCTCATTCAAAATCTTAGAACGAACCTTTTCCTTGGTAATGTAATAAAGAACGTCTTTTACCTCGCGAAGATTCTCGGGATAGATATCTGCAAAGTGCTCAACAACGTCTGCGTCGACAGCGTCCTGCTTCTTTTGTCTTTCCAGACGATCGGTCTCAGCCAAAGCTTCGTCAACCAATTTATCAGCATACTCGCGAACAGCAGTGTTGATTTCTGCCGGAATCGTATAAAGATCCATTTCGAGCTTTTCTTTGCCGACTTCCTTAACTATCTCGTTGATAAACGCAACTTGCTTCTTTATCTCCTCATGCGCGTAAAGAATACCGCCGAGCATAACGTCCTCAGATACTTCTTTTGCACCCGCCTCGACCATCATGATTGCGTCAGCCGTTCCGGAAACGTAAACATGCATCTCGCTCTTTGCACGTTGTTCGGTGTCGGGATTTATAACGTATTGTCCGTCAACATAACCTACGACAACAGAACCGGTAGGACCCGCAAACGGAATATCGGAAATCGACAACGCAATCGAAGAGCCGATCATTCCATAAACTTCGGGAGGAATGTTCGTATCGACGGAAAGCGCGGTTGCCACTACGCAAACGTCGTTAAATAATCCTTTAGGAAAAAGCGGACGAATCGGTCTGTCTATAAGACGCGAAGTCAAAATAGCCTTATCGCTTGCTCTGCCCTCGCGACGCTTAAATCCGCCGGGAATCTTTCCTACCGCGTACATCTTTTCTTCGAAATCAACCGACAACGGGAAAAAGTCCATACCCGGACGAGGAACGGGCGACATATTAACGTTAGTCATAACGACCGTATCGCCGCATCTGATAATACACGAACCGTTGGAAAGACCTGCATATTTGCCGATCTCAACGGTCATTTCTCTGCCACCTACTACTGTCTTGAAAATTTTTGCTTCCTGCATATTAACCTCCATCTACGCCGCCATTGCATCTTTGTAGCGGCATAAAAATTCAAGGGCATAACTTACAATTACGCCCTTGAAAAATAAATTACTTTCTCAAATCAAGTTTCGCAATCAACTGACGGTATCTTTCGATATCAAGTTCTTTCAAATAATTGAGCAAACTTCTTCTAGAACCTACCATTTGAAGCAAACCACGACGCGAGTGAAAATCCTTTGCGTGCTCTTTAAGGTGAGCTGTAAGGTGATTGATACGGTAGGTCAAAAGAGCTACCTGTACCTCGGGACTTCCCGTATCGCCTTCGTGCGTTGCGTACTCTGCAATAATTCTTGCTTTCGTTTCCTTATCCATTACTATTTAACCTCCATGGTATATTTATTCGCCTTAATCCTAAGTATCGAGGCGGAGATCCTCAAACCTGTGGAACTAAGGTACCGTTTAATTATAACACACTAATAAACCTTTGTAAACTGTTTTTGTAGGAAATTTCGTTTTGTTTGTAATTTTTTATCAAATTCTTGAAGATAAAGTTCCACGTCGCGAAGATTCACCAATCTTTCAATGCGGCGTTCTCCGTCCGTAACAGCCTTTGTGATTGCACCCGCACCGCAAGCGATTACCGACAAGCACTCTTCCATTGTAGTTACGTTATTTGCGCATTGCTTCCCCGGAAGAGCATATCCGACGTTTTCAAGATTGCCGAGCATCTGCTTCTGTCGATATAAATAGTACGGCAAATATCCGCTTTTTGTCAATCGCGAAAAAGCGAGCCGAACCATCTCGGGGACGTCATCGTTATAATACCGTCCGCTCTCTTTAAGCGCAGAACCGTTCTTTCTCGACAAAGTATGTACGGTAACGTTATCGGGAACAAGATCAATCACGGCGTTCAACGTTTTTTGAAAATCTTTTGTAGTCTCACGCTCCAACCCGGCTATCAGGTCGACGTTAATATCGAAATTATATCGGCGCGCAAGTTCGTATTTATAAAAAAAATCAGCCGCCGAATGATTTCGTCCGATAAGCTTAAGAGTTTCGGCATTAAGAGTTTGGGGATTTATACATATTCTGTTAACTCCCAACTCGTCCAGCGCGTCCAACTTCTCACGCGTAATAGTATCAGGTCTTCCGGCTTCCACTGTAAATTCAACATTTTCAAAGCCGAAACCGTGCAAAAGTTTGGTTAAATCCGTAGCAGAAATAGCAGTAGGCGTACCTCCGCCGACATACACAGAATACAATTTCCCGTTTTTGCGCACAAAATCGACCGAATCTTTGATTTCGACGCGCAATTTCTCGACATACTCCGGAATGATTTTTTCATAACGCGAAACCAAACCGGTTATAAACGAACAATAACTACACCTTGACGTACAAAACGGAATATGAATATATAGGTTAAACAATCGGGGATCTCTTACATAAAAAGATTCCTGATTTTTTACTATATCGCATATAAGTTTGGATTTCTCCGTCGAAACGCGATAATTCTTTTCAAGTCGTTTTTCGCATTCGTACAAAGTCAATCCGTCTTCGAGCATATCATAAATCAACTTGGACGGACGAATCCCGGTAAGACTTCCCCACGGAGGCACATTCCCGCTCACCTTAGACATAGCGTCGAATATCGCGCTTTTGCATGCAAATTTATCACGGCGCCTAAACTCTATTTCCGACATTCCTGCAGGCAAAATTTCCGACGATAAAAATTTATTTTCGTCAATTATTACGGAATTTTTTATCGAAAACTCGCCGCCTTGCTCAATACGTTCGTACTCATGCACGATTTTATACGAACAATCGTCTAGATACGGAAAAAACAACTTAATTTCGTCAATCAATTCGCTTTCGATGTCTCGTCTATTGGTTACAAAATCAAGCATATAAATTACGTCCTTTTTCGCGCGAAAGCGTACTTTCGTCGCCGTGACCGGGAAGAATAACTAGGTCGTCGACTATTTCGAAAAGCTTCTTAATCGACTTTATAAGTTCTCCGTAATCACCGCCCGGAAAATCGGTTCGCCCCATTGAACCTGCAAATAACGTGTCACCGCTAAAAAGAAAATCGCCCACTCTATAACAAACGCCGCCGGGCGTATGTCCGGGCGTTGCGATAACCTCTATTTCATTACCGCAGAGGGAAAACTTTTCTCCGTCTTTTACCGTAACGTCAACCAGAAACGAACTCCAAGTATCAGAATATAACGCCGCCAAATTATCACTCGACAAAGCAAATTTTTCCTCGCCTGCACCGATGATAACCATCGCGCCGCGTTCTCGCAGATAATTTACCGCTCCGGTATGATCAAAGTGTCCGTGCGTAAGCAAAACCGCTTTCAGTTTTAAGTTCTCCTCTGCAATAATCGAAAAAATTTGTTCCCCGCTTCCGCCGGGATCCACGACAAACGCCTCGCCGTTATCCGAAAAAATATATGTATTAACCGCAAGAGGCCCTGTAATTATTTTCTGTATTTTCATAAATGTTTCGTAATCTATCAGGAATTGCTCCTAAACGCTTTATAAACTTCGGGAATCGCGGATATTTTACTAACTACCGCGTCGAATTGCTCTACACTTTCAACTATTACCGAAAGATTTATTATTGCGTTACCCGATTTGTCCAAACGAGCATTAAGATTAGTAATCGCCAGCTTCATTTCGCTAATTATCATAGTAACTTTTGCCAAAATGCCGCTAGAATCTTTCGCCTCGATCTGCATAGCAACCGCAAACGAATTACTGCCGTTCTTCGCCCATTCCGCGTCTATAAGACGAAACGATTCGATGTTTTTAAGATTCGGACAATTCTTCCGATGTATTGCTATTCCTCTGCCACGCGAAATAAATCCTACAATATCGTCGCCCGGAACAGGGTTACAACATTTACTAATTCTTACAAGCAAATCGTCGTGTCCCTTTACGATAATTCCGCACGAATTGCGACTGCGAGTAGCAGAGTTACTTTTTATGGGAAGAGTCTTCGCGCGCTCCTCTTTTTTGTAAAAGTCAATCAGCTTACTAAGTATTTGATTTACAGTAAAACCGCCATACCCGACCGATGCGTACAAATCATCAATCGACGAAATAGAATAACGCTGCATAATCACGTCAAGCCACTTTGGAACCATAAGGTTTCCAAGCACATAACCGCGGTTTTTGGCTTCTTTTTCAAGCATTTCGCGACCGCGTTTAATGTTATCATCCTTAAGTTCACGCTTAAAAAAGGCTCTGATTTTCGATTTTGCCTGTGAAGTTTTAACAAACCTCAACCAGTCGCGACTTGGTCCTTTTGCGGTAGGCGACGTAATAATTTCGACGTAGTCTCCCGTACACAGTTTTGTTTCAAGCGGCACTATTTTTCCGTTAATTTTCGCGCCGACACACCTGTTACCAATCTCGGTATGAACGTCATATGCAAAATCTACGGGAGTAGCGCCTTCGCTTAAATTCACGACATCGCCGCGCGGCGTAAATACAAACACGTCGCCACTGTAAAGATCCAGTTTAAGTGATTCATAGAACTCTTGCGGGGACGTATTCTCGCTTTGAACGTCCATAACACCGCGCAACCACTCGAGTTTTTCATCGAGTTCGTTATTCGCGGCACCGCGATTTTCCTTATATTTCCAGTGCGCGGCAATACCGTATTCGGCAATTTTATGCATTCCGTACGTTCTTATCTGTATCTCGAACGGCATACCGTAAGTAGTCATAACCGTGGTATGAAGCGATTGATAATTATTTGGTTTGGGAACAGCGATATAGTCCTTAAATCGTCCGGGTATCGGCTTCCATATCGTGTGAATCATACCGAGAACCTCGTAGCAATCTTTTACGTTTTCAACAATTACTCGGACGGCGGTCAAATCATAAATTTGGTCAAATGTGCGATTGTTTTTGACCATTTTGCGATAAATACTATAAAAATGCTTTGGTCTGCCGCTTACCTCTCCGTTAATTTTCAAATCGGCAAGAAGCGCGGTCAACTGCGAACATATATGATTTACAAGTTCCTGCCGCTCGGCTCTTTTTAGAGAAATTTCTTTAACTAGCGACTCATATACCTCAGGCTCCAAAACCTTAAGACATATATCCTCCAACTCGCATTTCAAATAACTTAAGCCAAGCCGCGACGCAAGCGGCGCAAATATCTCCAAAGTTTCCGACGCCATCGCTTGTTGGCGCTCGTGACTTATCGCGGAAATAGTACGCATATTGTGCAAGCGGTCCGCAAGCTTTATAATGATAACGCGAATGTCCTTTGCCATAGCGAAAAACATTCTACGAAAATTTTCAGCTTGCTCTTCCTCTTTTGACTTGAATTTAATTTTGTCGAGCTTCGTTACGCCTTCGACCAGTTCCGTAACCTCGGCGCCGAATTGCGCAGTAATGTCTTCGGCCGTAGCCGGAGTATCTTCGATACAATCGTGCAAGAGCGCCGCCGCCAACGTAGAAGCGTCCAATCCCAAATCAAAAAGAATATTAGCAACCGCCACCGGATGCGTTATATACGGCTCTCCGGAATCACGCAATTGCCCCTCGTGCATTTTGGTCGCATAGTCGTACGCACGATTAAGCATATCCACTTGTTGCGGATTAAAGACAAGTTCAAATTTTTCTCGTAAACTCTTCATTGTCGTTCCCCTCCCTTAACCGCACTCATGTAAAGTACCGATTCGTTCAATTCGCGCTTGACGCCTGAATTAAACTGTATGGTAAACGGTGAATACGTAACCGTAATAAAACCCAATTCGGCAAAGACTTCCAAACAAAAGGTAAGTTGGCGGAAACTTATCTCCGAGTTATTCTTATTTAAGTGTCGCCAGTAAGCAAAAACATTACTTGTAGAATTTAATTTACACTTTCGCATACATTCGAAATAATCGGCAAAAACTTGCCTATCTGTATTTACTTCATATACATCGCTCGCCTTTTCCGGCAAGAAAACCTCGGCGTGCGAAATTTTGTTTATATGCGAAACGATACCGCCGTTAATAGGCACAAAAAGAAAAATTATTCGTTCATAATTATTCAGCGAAAATATAGGGTCATCAAATTCGGGAGCAACGATTATTCTGGAAAAATTGTTCCTATTCGTGGCGTACATATATTCGCAAAAAATCGGTTGGGGGTGTTTCTCGATAAACTTTTCAAACGTATCACGATTATCCGCAACAATCAGCGTTCCATACAATTTATTGGTCAGTTCGTCCAAATCATCGTCGTTATACAGCGTATACTTTGCTTCACCCGATTGCGGATAGCGCAGCAATCCGTATTTGTATTCGTTCGCACACGTGTCGTTGACGTAAAGCGCAGACGGCGAACACGCACGCATAATCCCTTTTACTTGACCGCCCCCCATAGTCGACGACTGCAATTCCGCAATTAACGTTTTCTCGCCGCAAGACATTAACTGATAGGAAAGATGCGAATAATTAAACGCAAACAACTGTATCCCGCTAGGGAGCGTTATCATGATATGGACAGGATTTTTGCAGGGTGCAATCTTAAGTTCATTAGCCGATATTTTGAACAACGGACGCGGATTAGAATTTCCAAAAGGTTCTAAAAGCTCGAGCGCACGCACGAAACCGTGATTTATATCTGCCTCGGTTATCTCCATATCGTAAGTTACCTTTGGTAAAAAATAAGATTCGTCGAAACCGGCAAGATAATCGTTTACACGCATTTTGAATTCCGCGACTTTGTCCGGACAAATGGAAAAACCGGCCGCTTGCGAATGTCCGCCAAACTCTATAAGAAGGTCGCGGCAACTAGAAAGTAATTCGTGAATATTTATTCCTTCCACGCTGCGACATGTCCCCTTATAAGTATTATCTCCGGATTTTACCAAAATAAAAGACGGGCGATTGTATTCGCCGGCAAGCCTTGCCGCTACAATACCTGTAATACCCTTTTCCCAACTCGGATGCGACAAAACTATCGCTTGCTCGTTTGTAAGGTCTTCGAAAGCAAGGTCTCCTACTGCTTCTCCGAACATCTCGTCACAAAGTTCTTTTCTTCGCGCATTATCAGTTTCGATTTCGTCGACGATTCTATTTATCTCTATACGATCGGTAGACGTTATCAGACGAAAAGCACGGTACGCGTCGCCCATTCTTCCCGCAGCATTGATTCTCGGAGCGATTTTATATGCGATATCACTCGCCGTGAGTGCCTGTAATTTAAGTCTATCGAACATAACGGATAAACCTGCGTTTTTTCGTTCGTTGAGTTTTTTCAGACCTAACTGAACAATTAGACGATTCTCGTCCAAAAGCGGCACCAAATCGGCAACTGTCGCTATACACGCCAAATCAATAAACTCGAGCATCGCATCAAGTCCGTCCATAGCTTGTACCAGCTTAAGCGCGACTCCCGCGCCGCAAAGCATATTATACGGATACGTACAATTGTTTTGCTTGGGGTTAACTACTGTACAAGAAGGAATTTCTCCGGAAATTTCATGATGATCGGTAACAATTACATCAACGCCGAGATCAAGCGCAAATTCCACTTCTTTAGCACCGGAAATTCCGCAATCACAAGTAATAAGCAAATCCGGAGCAATATCTTCGATAATTTTTTCGAGCGACGTTACGTTAAGTCCGTAACCTTCACCTATTCTATTCGGAATGTGCACACACACATCGAGTCCCTTAGAGGAAAGAAACAACGACAAAATCGCCGCGGCGCAAATACCGTCCGCATCGTAATCGCCGTAAATTACGACGCGCTCGCGATTTTCAACAGCCATGCGTATTCTGTCGACAGCCTCACGCATACCCTTCATTAAAAACGGGTCGTGAAATAACCTCTTGTCAAAGTACAAAAAGTTTTTAATTTTTTCTGCAGAATCAAGACCGCGCGTAAACAACAATTCGACAAACTTCGAATCGAAATTCAATTCGGCCGCCAGTTTACGAGCGCGCTCACCGTCAATCTTTGCATCTATCTTTTGCGCGATAGTAATATTCATATATTCTCCATGTACAGTTTTTAATATTATATCGCAAAACCGTTTGCCTGTCAATCCCATAACTATTTATCATCGCAAATTAGCCAAACGTTTTTAACGCGTTTTTCGTCGCAAACAACAAATAACTTTCGGTAAAACACGTCATAGGCTTTAGGATTGACAAAAACAGGAACAAGCTCCGACCTGTTCCTGTTTGTTAATAACGAAAAAATATTTATACTTTAATTAGATTGTGTCGCGTTTACCGACTTTATTTTTCTTGGCTTTTATCTTCTCGGGGAAATGCTTTTCAAGCATGGCCCAAATAGTGGGTGCAATCAGTACAGACGAATACGTTCCGGCAAGCAGTCCGAAGATAATCGGCAATGCGAATACTTGAATATCCGAAACGCCGAAAATCGCTATTGTTGCGATTGTAAGCAACGTGGTAAGCGTCGTGTTAATCGAACGCCAAATCGTTTCCTGTACCGATTTATTCGCTATATAATCGGACTTAACAAGTTTTCCGTTGATGCGCTTTCCTCTATACAAACGAAGATTTTCACGAACGCGGTCAAATATAATAATAGTATTATTAATCGAATAACCTAATATCGTGATAAGCGCGGCAATAAACGTAGCGTTGATTTCGATGTGGAAAATCACCATACCGCACATCATAATAATCAAATCGTGAAGAAGCGCCACTATCGCAGATATGCCGCTAATCAGCGTAAATCTGAACACAATGTAAACGAGCATAAGGCACAGCGATACGAAAATGCCAAGCATAGTCGTTTTTAACGTTTCATCACTGACAGCCGCACCCGTTTGGTCAGGTAAAGTAACCTCTCCGCTATATCCGTCGTCAAGCGTCATTGCTTCCGTCAATGCGGCGATATCGCCAGTAGTAACCGCGGAAGTAAGTTTTACAACAAACGACTTTCCGTCATTGGAAATTGTAATGTTCGACGCTAAAGCGTATCCCGCAGCAGAAAGCTTTGCAATTCTATCAGATTCGAAGCCGACAAGCGACTCGGTAAAAGAATCCGGATATGTCGCCGTAAATGTCCCGGTCTCTGTTCCAAGCGTCACTACAGGCTCGACGTAGAACATTTGCTTCTCGTACTCGTCCTTAAGCTGCTCGTTTATCTCAAGCATTTTATCCTCATCCGCAACCGCTTGATACTCGAGACGAATGCCTCCGCCGTTAGAACTTTCGGATACTGATATCTGACGCTGAACAGCCGAAATTTTTATTCCGTAAACGTTACCTTCGTCATCGGCAAGGTTTTCGGCGATATCGACAGCCTTTTTCTTATAAGAATCGTAATTATCATCCGTTAACTTGTCGCCGAGTTCGATATTGATTACGTAGCCGCCGGTAAAATCCATACCTAGATTAAACGCGCTGCCTAGCACGGCGTTATAAATTACACCTGCGATAATAGCGACAATAATAATCAGAATAGGCACGAGAGCAACTTTCTTCTTATTTTCAACGATTTTGAAATCATTTTCAAACAGAGCACGCTTCATTATTCCTGCCCTCCTTCGCTATCTTCATCGGTAATCGGCGTTTTCGATTCGGTTTCTTCTTCACTTACGCCGGAAACAGTCGATATGTCTTCGGTTGCCGCCTTTTCTTCAACAAAATAGCCTACGCTATCCGAATCGGTCTCGATACGCTCATCACTTAATATGTCGGTTGCACCGTCGTCTTCGCCGTCAACGCCCGCGTAAGAAGCCGCACGTTTCAAGCCGTAAAGCGCCGCATTGTCCGACCAAATGTGGGTAAAACAGTTACAAAGGAAACGCGTAACCAAGACCGAAGAGAACATCGACAACAAAATGCCTATAAGCAACGTAAGTCCAAATCCGGAAATCGAACCTGTTCCGAAGATAATAAGAACAACAGCCGCAATAACGGTAGTGATATTAGAGTCAAGAATTGCGGTAAGAGCCTTCTTAAATCCCGCATACGTTGCCGACAACAACGAACTGCCTGTCTTGTATTCGTCTTTAATTCTTTCGTAAATAACGACGTTTCCGTCAACAGCCATTCCTAAGCTAAGGATAATTCCCGCGATTCCCGGCAAAGTAAGCTGAACCCAAGGCAATACAGCCAAGAAAAACAACATCAAAACGCTGTAAATTGCAAGCGCGATGGTTGCAACGACGCCAAAAAGGCGATATCTCCAAATAAGGAACGCAACGACCAACAACAAACCTATAACGCCTGATATAATACCGGTGCTAAGCGCTTGTTCTCCAAGCGTAGGCGAAATGGTCGACATATCCTTAAGCGAAAGCGTAAGGTCAAACGTTCCTGCCGTAATTTGGTCGGCAAGTTCTTGGCACTGATCGTACGTTGAGCCGGTCATGGTAATAACTGCCGAACCGGTAGTTATCGCGTCCTCTATTGTCGGCGAAGAAATCGGACTGGATTCACGAACGCCGTCGATGACTCGATAAATCGCCATAGCAGTACCGGTATATTCGGATGTATACTCGCGAAGCCTATTTGCACCCTCTGTCGTAAAATCAAGACTTATGACATACGAAGAGTGCGCGCTACTGTAATAAACGTTAGTGCTAGAAATATGATCGCCGTTAACGACGATAATCTCATTATCCTCACCGGCGTTAATTACGAACTCGATGCCTGCAGGTTCACCGATAATCTCGAGTATCTCGGAAGGATTATCAATATCGGGAACCTCGACGCGAAGACGATTCGTTCCTTCGATGGTTACGGTTGCCTCGGAAAATCCTTTAGATACTATAAGGTCTTCCAGTCTGCTTCTGGTGCCCTCGAGTGCACTGCTAAAATTTTCTACACCGGACGAATCCGCCTCATAAACCGCCGAAACGCCGCCTTTTAGGTCAAGACCCAACTTTATACTGCCCGCAAACGACTTATAAGTGTTAAATCCGGGAAGTTCGAAAGAAACAACGGACAAAACAATACCAATTACAAGCAATACGCCGACAATCGCCAATTTGATAATCGACGATTTCTTCTTTTTCTTTGAAGATTCACTTTTTATCTCTTTACTCACAGGATATATAATCCTCCACTCTACTACTAAACTTATTGTATATCATTTATGACACGAAAGTCAATCAAAAAAGCAAGTTATGCGGAGTTTTTCCGCGTTTTACACTTAATTTTCACCTTTTTCAAGTGCCGAAATCGCAATTGCACACTCCACTCGCTTACGCATAAGCTCGCACGTCATCTTATACGGCTTGTTTATATCACCACAATACCGTATCGCATTTGCCGCACAACCGCCGCTACAGTAATACTTTGCCCAGCACTTACCGCAATCCGGTTTCGTCAGTAAGTTGTTAAGCGCAAATTTTTCGGGAATACGCGTGTCGAAAGTTCCGTCAAGAACGTTTCCTAACTTGTATTCGCCCTCGCCGTCAAATTGGTGACATGGAAAAACATCTCCGTTAGGCGCAACCGCAACATATTCGTTGCCTGCACCGCACCCCACCAAGCGCTTCGTTTCACACGGTCCGTGATAAATATCGACCATAAAGTGGAAGAAATTAAACCACTTGTCCGTTTTTCTACGCTTATAATACTCGTTGACGAGTTTATCGTATTCGCACAGCAGCCCCGGAATATCTTCTTTCTTTAACGCGAGCGAATGATCCTCGGGCAAAACGACGGGCTCAATAGAAATCTGATCGAAGCCGCAATCGTTTAGAAACAGCACGTCTGCGGCAAAATCCTTATTTCTTGCCGTATACGTACCGCGAACATAATATTGTCCTTTACGTCTTTTTTGAAAAGCAAGCGCGTTTTTCATCGCGACGTCAAACGAGCCGCCGCCCCCTACACGCTTTCTTACGCCGTCGTGAACTTCTTTTCTGCCGTCAATGCTAACGACTACGTTATACATCTCTTTATTAAAGAAGTCGGTAATTTCGTCCG
>CAYTKK010000037.1:0-12689 GCA_964438355.1 uncultured Lachnospiraceae bacterium
AAGCGCTCTAACAATCGCAACGCGTTGCTTTTGACCGCCCGAAAGCGCAGACGGATAGTCGTTTGCCCTGTCGGCAAGTCCGACCTTACCCAAAAGTTCAAGCGCTTTTGCCTGCGCTTTACTCTTTATCTCCGCAACGGTCGTTTCTATCGGAAAAAGCTCTTTTTTGTTCTCCTTTTTCCTGAAAAAGTTTGCTATTCTACGGAAAAAATTCTTCCTTTTAAGTTTTTTCAGTTTCTTTTTTTCTACAATAATCGGTGCAAGCGTTATGTTTTTTAATACTGTAAGATTGTTAAAAAGATTAAATTGCTGAAAAACCATTCCCATCTTCTGGCGATGAACGTTTATATCGACCTTCATATCGGCAAGATTAACTCCGTCAAACAAAATTTCGCCTGCAGTCGGGTCCTCCATACAGTTCAAGCAACGCAAAAACGTCGATTTGCCGCATCCGCTAGGTCCTATAATCGCGACGACATCGCCTTTACGCACGTCGATATCTATTCCCTTAAGCACTTCGTTATCGCCGAAGTTTTTCTTTAATCCTTTTACGGACAATACAACTTCTTTCATTGTTACGCTCTCCTCTTGTCGCTTTTAGCAAAGGCTTTCTCGATAAGTTTTATAAGTAACGTTATAATCAAAACGAGTACAATATACACAACCGCCATAAACAAATACGGCATCATATATTCGTAATTCTTTGCGGCAATCGCCTTAAGCACGGTATAAAGGTCGTAAACGGTTATAAAACTAATGACTGAAGTCTCCTTTATTAGCGTTATAAACTCGTTTCCAAGCGTAGGCAATATGTTCTTTATTGCCTGCGGTATCACCGTTTTTATCATCGTCGTACCGTAACCAAGTCCCAAAGCACGTCCCGCTTCGAGCTGACCGATATCCACCGAGTTAATTCCTCCGCGCATTATCTCCGAGACGTATGCACCCGAATTAAGTCCGAAAACAACGATACCGACACTTATCGCCTCAACTCCGTTTATACCCAAAGCCGGCAAAAGCACATAATACGCAACCAACAACTGCACGACCATAGGCGTTCCGCGAAACAGCGCGACATACACAGTACATATCTTGTCGAGAATACGAGAATACAACTTGTATTTCGGCATAACCTTGACCAAAGCTATTAAGGTTCCTATAATGATACCTATAAAAAGACCGAAAACCGCTATTTTAATCGTGTTCCACAGTCCCAAAAAAAACATCTCCGTCCAGTAACTGCTAGTCAAAGTCGACCAAAACACACCAAACTTCGTCACAAAATCGCTCATTATTTTTCTCCTAACGAACGAGAGAGTTTTCCGCTGAATCGCAGAAAACTCTTTCGTCACAATTTCGTTTTTTGTCGTATTTAATTCTAAAACAACCGTTTGGCAATATTATTTCGAAAGCGTATATCCGACTTTCTCGCCATTGCCGTTGAAGTACTTGTCGACAATCTTGTCATACTCGCCGTTTGCCTTTACGGTCTTGAGAAATTCATTAAACTTCTTCTGAAGATTCTCGTTACCCTTCTTCATAAGGAAAGCGTAGTCCTCGTCGGTAAGCTTAACGTCAATGACCTTCAAGCCGTCTACTTGGCTTACAATTGCCGCAGCAGGACCCTCATCGACAACAACCGCGTATATGTTGCCGTTTTTCATATCGGTAGCGGCAAGCACTGCGGTATCGTAGCCTTTACCCTCGATATTCGCAAATCCGTCATATTCGAAATCCACGTCGCCGTTTATGTACATACCGCCGGTCGTTCCCGTCTGATAACCTATCTTCTTGTCGGTAAGTCCGCTAAGAACTGCCTCTACTTCTGCCACGGTGGTCTTGCCGTCGAAATCGGTATTACTTGCAAGAACGATTAACTTCTGAGAAGCCTTTGCATAGGTGTCCGTAAAATCATATACCTTCTTACGAGCTTCGTTTACGGTAATACCTGCCATACCTGCGTCCGCGTGACCTGCGTCAACCTCGGTAAAGATAGCATCGAAATCAATATTCTTTACCACAAGTTCAAGTCCTTCTTGCTTAGCAAACATTCCCGCAAGTTCGATATCGATACCGTATATCTTATCGTCGTCGCCGATGTATTCGTATACACCGAACGGGCAGTTCGTTACTATAGTAAACTTCCCGTCAGTTACAGGATACTTAACGCTGCCGCACGCAACCATCGCAAATACGGTTGCTACCGCCAAACACAACGCCGTTACTAATTTGACTATTTTCTTCATTTCTTCATATCTCCTTGTTGATTGTGCAATCATTATATACCACTCCGTCGCATATGTCAACCGTTTTAATGCATAAATATGCAAATTTTTTCATAAATTTTGCCGAGTTTGGCACAGATTTTTTATAAATATACTTTTATGCATGAATAAATGCGATTTTTATGCATAAAACAATGTTCAAAACGAAAACAAGCGCGGTCATAAGCAAATAAAAAGCAAAGACGCTACCTAAACAGTAGATGCGCTTCTATTTTTGCCATAACGAACAATTAACTACAAACGAAAGAACCTAAGCTATCAAAAAAAAACGCATACGCCGCCTAAAAATTTGCCATAAAACAAATCACGGCGTTTATGCTTGACAAAATGTTTTTTTAGACATATAATAGGAATATGCTCTATGGGGAGTAGTCGGCGGAATTTTTCCGCAATTAAATCGCTAACACGGGTTTTTACCCCGGTTTAATTTGAAATGACAAGACCGCAGAGCCGCTCTTTCTTTTTTCGGGTGGCACTGTGGTCTGTTTGATTTTTTCGGAGGTTAAAATGGATTACTTAGTCGAAGGCTTGCGTTTGATAACGTGGCAACACGTCGTAATGTGGATAATAGGCGGCGTACTTATCTTCCTCGCTATCAAAAAACAAATGGAGCCTGCCCTGCTTTTGCCTATAGGCTTCGGCGCAATACTCGTAAACATTCCGCTTACCAACGTCGTCGGCGAAGGCGGAATTATCGAATGGCTGTTCAAGGTCGGAATCGAGGCGAGCGAAGCACTTCCCATTCTTCTTTTCATCGGAATAGGTGCGATGATCGACTTCGAGCCGCTTATAGCCAATCCCAAGCTTATGATTCTGGGCGCGTTTGCGCAATTAGGAATTTTCGTCACGATAATCGCCGCTTCCCTTCTCGGCTTTCCCATCGCGGACGCGGCAAGCATCGGAATAATCGGTGCCGCCGACGGTCCCACGTCCATTTTGGTCGCGATGAAGCTCGGTAGCCAATACGTCGGACCGATTATGGTCGTTGCGTACTCGTATATGGCGCTGGTTCCCATTATCCAGCCCGCCGTCATCAAAGTATGCACCACTAAAAAGGAACGTCAAATCCGCATGGACTACAACACGCGCAAAGTCCCGAAAATCGTAAAAATACTGTTTCCCATAATAATTACGGTGGTAGCCGGACTTATAGCGCCGTCGTCACTTGCACTTGTCGGATTTTTGATGTTCGGTAACCTATTAAACGAATGCGGAGTTTTAGGCTCGCTTGCCGACACGGCAAAAAATCAACTCGCGAACCTCATCACCCTACTTCTAGGCATCACAATCGCATTCCAAATGCAAGCGGAAGCTTTCCTAAGCCTCGACACGCTGATGATAATGGCGCTCGGTCTGTTTGCGTTCGTATTTGACACAGTGGGCGGAATTATGTGTGCGAAGGTCATAAACCTGTTCTCGAAGAAGAAAATCAATCCGATGATAGGAGCTGCCGGAATTTCGGCTTTTCCAATGTCGGCAAGAGTCGTCCACAAAATGGGACTTCAGGAAGATAACACTAATTACCTATTGATGCACGCGGTGGGCGCAAACGTATCCGGACAAATCGCATCTGCCGTGGTCGGCGGACTTATTTTGGGATTAGTCCCCGTTATTTAAGGAGAAAATATCATGGAATTTTATCTTTTATCGGCAATATTCGCCGCTACCGGCACCGAACTCGGCTCGCAAACCTGGATAGAGAATCTGCTTTCGTCATTGGATATTTTTTGGAAAGGCATGCTCGCCATAGTAATCGTCATAGGGATAATTATTGCGGTTACCTACGTTTTGCTTAAAATTTGCGGCGCAAAGAAAAACGACGGCAACAATAACAAACAATAGCCAAACAATCGACGCTTAAACAAAAATCAAAGTTGTACGAAACGTAAAGACGCGCCCCCCGAAAGTCTCGATAGCTCCGACTAAGAGGTTTGTCTGCTATCCCTTATCTTTTTTAATTTCGTTGTATTTTCATTCCGTCGAATAGATAAATTGAGTTATAGCCATACGACAAAAGCGAGTAGTTACGATTAGCTACTCGCTTCCTTTTATTCGTTATTATTCTTAATATGCTTATTTTGCCATATTATCGCGCAAGACTATTTGCGATTTACCGCATTACGGAGTAAGACGAGACGGACCGCGGAACAAGAATGTTACGTCCTTTACCGACGGCAATTCGAACAGTTTAACAAGAGTTCTCGTGATTCCCAAGCCGAAGCCGCCGTGCGTGGGTGCGCCGTAGCGGAAAAATTCAAGGTACTCTTTCATCGTTTCGGGGTCGATGTCGTTCTCGATAATGTTTTGGCGAAGAACGTCGTATCTGTGCTCGCGCTGCGCTCCCGATGTAATCTCAATACCCTTAAAGAGCAGGTCGTACGTCCTCGTAAGCGTGGGGTCATCGTCCTTTTTCATAGAATAGAACGCCCTTGCCTTTGCGGGGAAATCGACGATAAACACAAAGTCACTGCCGTATTTTTCCTTGACGTACTCGCAAATCAACTTCTCTCCGTCGGGGTCGAGGTCGCCCTTAAGCGCGCGCGGAACTTCGTAATTCTTTTCTTTCTTAAGTATGTCATACACTTCGAGAAGAGGAATACGCGGAATATCGTAATTCATCTCGATTATGTCGCGGTCGAAATACTTCTTGTACTCGTCGTTAAACTCTTCTTTAACCTTCCCGATAACGAACTTCAAAAGAGCTTCCTCAATATCCATTACGTCATGGTGACTGTCGATAAAAGATACTTCGACGTCAATACCGGTAAATTCGGTATCGTGACGGCTGGTAAACGAGGGGTTTGCCCTAAAATACTCGCCGATCTCGAACGTACGGTCAAATCCAGCCATCATACTCATTTGCTTGTACAGTTGCGGGCTTTGCGTAAGATACGCCTTTTGCCCGAAATAGTTCTTTATTTCAAAGACCTCACTGCCGCCCTCGCTCGAAATTGCGGTAATCTTCGGCGTATGTATCTCGATAAAACCGTTGTTGTTGAAAAATTCCACCGCATAACGCTCGAACGCCGTCTGTATCTTGAACATAAAGACTTTCTTCTCGTCGCGAAGATCTATCCAACGATAATCCATTCTTAAGTCCTGGCCGCTGTCGCTTTGAATGGGCAACACTTCGGCTATACTCATAATCTCGATATCGGTAGGATAAATCTCTTTGCCGCCGTTACGGACATACTCGGAGAACACGCATTTGCCCGTTACCGTCACGAAACTGTGCAACGTAAGCTTCTTTGCCTGTTCGTAAACCTCGGGGCACTCGTCCTTCACGAGCGTCACCTGTACAAATCCGGTCACGTCGCGAATGACAAGGAACATTATCTTCTTGTCGCGAATCGCCTCTACGTAGCCTTTAATCTTAACCTCGCCTTCCGTTAAATCCTTAATATACGTTCTTTTCATTATGTAATCATCTCCCGTTTTTAGAGCAATTTAATTCCGTTTTCTTCCGCCACAGCGCGCGTTTCGTCGTCCCAAAGCGACACCTGAACCTCACCTATATGCGCCTTGCCAAGTAGCAACATCGACAGTCTAGACTGTCCTATTCCTCCGCCCATCGTAAGCGGTAACTTACCTGCAAGCAGTTCCTTGTGGAACGGATATTCGCGGCGATAATCGGCGTTTGCCGCGCGAAGTTGCTCGTCCATCGACTTTTCGTCCACACGGATTCCCATCGACGATATCTCAACCGCGCACCCGAGAACGTCGTTCCAAAACATTATATCGCCGTTTAGCGACCAATCGTCGTAGTCGGGCGCCCTGTTGTCGTGCGGCTTTCCCGAGCGAAGCGGAGCGCCTATCTTCATTATAAACACCGTTTTCTTCTCACGCACAAACTCGTTTTCGCGTTCCTTTGACGATAACTCGGGATACATATCCTCTAGTTCCTGCGAAGATATAAACGTTACTTCCCTTTTCAGCTTTACGGGCAGTTGCGGATACCTGCACTTAAGCACGTCCAGAGTTTCGCAAATCGCTCCGACTATACAACGCACTACCGTTTTTAAGTATTTCTCGGTGCGGGTTTCGCGCGTAATTATCTTTTCCCAATCCCACTGGTCGGTGTATATCGAATGCAAGTTGTCCATTTCCTCGTCGCGACGAATGGCGTTCATATCCGTATACAAGCCTTCGCCCGCCGAAAAACCGTACGAGCGCAAGGCGACTCTCTTCCATTTTGCAAGCGAATGCACCACCACCGCATTTTTCCCGGTTTCCTTTATGTCGAACGACACAGGGCGCTCAACGCCCGAAAGGTCGTCGTTCATACCCGTCGCCGGGTCCACAAAAAGCGGCGCGGACACGCGTTTTAAGTTAAGTGCCAAACAAAGTTTTTCCTCAAAAGTCCTCTTAAGTACTCCGATAGCGGACTGCGTATCGTACATATCCAACACGGAACGATATCCTTTAGGCACTATTATTTTACTCATATACTCCTCCACACTCTGCGGGCGCAAGCGCTACCGCAAAGTTTATATCAAAGGTTACCTACGGTTCTGGGGAACAACAGGGTGTCGCGAATGTTTTGTACTCCGGTAACGTACATAAGCGCGCGATCGAAGCCTAATCCGAAGCCGCTGTGCGGTACCGAACCGTATCTACGAGTATCGAGGTATTCGCCGTAAGATTCTATCGCCATGCCGCGCTTTTCCATCGCCGCTTTAAGCTTATCGTAATCCCACTCTCTTTCGCTGCAACCGATAATCTCTCCGATACCTGGCACCAGCAAATCGGTAGCCGCTACCGTCTTGCCGTCGGGATTTTGCTTCATATAAAATGCCTTTATGTCGGCGGGATAATTCACTATAAACAACGGCTTTTTGAAATATTCCTCGGTCAAATACCGCTCGTGCTCGGTCTGCAAATCGCACCCCCACTCGACGGGGTACTTAAATTCCTTACCCGACTTTTTGAGTATTTCGATAGCGTCGGTATAGTCGAGCTTTCCGAAATCGCTGGCAAGCATAGCCTCGAGCTTATCTATAAGTCCTTTCTCCACCCACTGATTGAAAAATTCTATTTCCTCACGGCAATTATCCAATACGTTTTTAACAATGTACTTGATAAATTCTTCCGCAATCTCGATTATGTCGTCTATTTCCGCGAAGCAAACCTCCGGTTCGATCTGCCAAAACTCCGCCGCGTGACGAGTCGTATTGCTGTGCTCGGCTCTGAAAGTCGGACCGAAAGTGTAAATCCTTCCCAGTCCCATCGCCGCCATCTCGCCCTCGAGCTGCGCCGATACCGTAAGTCCCGCCTTTTTGCCGAAAAAGTCGGCGGAATTGTATTCTTCCTCGCTTTTTGCGTTTGCGTTCCACGGCTGGGTGGTAACGCGGAACATTTCGCCAGCACCCTCGCAGTCGCTGCCAGTGATTATGGGCGCATGGACGTACTTATATCCGTTTTTGTGGAAGTATTCGTGAACCGCATGAGCCAACTGGTCACGCACCGCAAATACTGCCTCGAAGTAACGCGTACGCGCTCTAAGGTGCGGTATGGTACGCAAAAATTCCAGCGTATGACGCTTCTTTTGAAGCGGATAGTCCTGTCCGCACGTGCCCAAAACCGTAATTTCCGAAGGCAAAAGCTCAACGATATTCTTCTCGCTTTCCGCAAGCGTTCCTTTTACGCAAACGGACGTGCCAACAATCATCGCGTTCTTTACGTCAGCCACGTTTGTAGTCTTATCTATTACGAGCTGCAAATTTTTCAGGCAAGTTCCGTCGTTCAATTCGATAAACGATACGGTCTTGGAATCGCGCGCCGTCCTTACCCAGCCGCAAACCACGACCTCTTTGCCGATAAATTTCTTATCCGCAGCAAACAAATCTTTAATGTCGGTGTGTTTCATTACTATATACTCCTCTATATTGTAGTATTCTATCACAAACGAACTCGGTATGTCAAACGCCGCGGACGTTTTTAGGAATTTTTATATCAAAAAACGACGACTTTACTTGTTGTCGCCGCTTTTGTTCGCATAAATCGTCCAACGCCCGCAAAAGCGTTACTGTTAGTCAGCTTTATATCGGGTCTTAATTATTTTTTGCGCATACAATTTAGTCGTTACCGACAAAAGCGCCAACTCCAGCGGGTCAGACGCGTTGCGGATATCCAGCGAAGAGAAAACACGCTCCTGAGCGCAACAAAATTCGTTATATCTATCGCCTATCGTCCCTTCTCCGCCCTCTAGCAGTAGCGCTATTTCGCTCATCGTAAGCGCTTGCTTCAGCATACATATCATCGCCAGCATCGCGATATGCTCGGCAGAATATCTCTTCTTTTCGGGGCGCGGAAGTATACCGAGCTTGACGTAATTGTTTATCATCGCGCTGGTTATCGAAAACTGCCCGCCGGAAGCTGCAAGCGGCGCGAAATATTTATCTAGCACACTTACAAGCTGATCCATATAAAGCCCTACGTCGGGAAGAACTTCGTAACGCGGCAAACGAAACGTCGCTATTTCTCCGCGAAACGTCGCTTCTTCCTGCATAAGGTCGATTTCAACCGCTAATTTTTCCAAAATATTCCTCCCTTCGTCAAAACTACGGCAACAATAATAGCATTCCTTCCGTTTTTCGGTGGCTACAAACCCCATTCGAGCGCCGCATAAAATCGCCCGACCTACGCGCACAAAGCAAAACGCCTTTATCAGGCAAAATTTTACGCAGCCGCTCGATTATTCTTAACTGCCGACTACTTCTGCCGCCGACTTTTTTTCGTCACTTTTCGGACATCACGGTCTATACCGCCGCCCGATACCGACTTTTTTCGTCTATATGTACGCCGTCGTTTTTACGCTACGTTATTATTATAATACATTCTCAAAATTTTTTCAACTAAATACGCATATTTCTTGACTTGATTTATAAAATAGTGTAAACTAGTTTTGAAAACTAGATGTTAAAGGAGTTTCTATGTCATACATTCTAATAACGGACGGCGGCGCGGACCTTAACGCGGAACTTGCCGAAAAATACAACGCAATAAGCATACCTCTTTTGTGCTCGTTTAAGACGGGCGACGTGACGGTAAACAGTAAAGCCGACCTCGAAGCGTTTTATTCTAAAATGAAAAGCGGCGAAGTGGCAACGACCGGATGTCCTCTGCCCGAACGTTTTGCCGAGTTTTTCGAGCCGTTTCTAAAAGACGGCAACGACATAATATACATTGCTATTTCCTCCGCTCTTACCGCCACGTATCAAAACGCCGAGCTTGCGGCGGCAGTATTAAGCAAACGTTATCCGGAGCGCAAAATTTTCGTCGTAGACAGTCTTTGCGCGTCGCTCGGGCAAACGTTACTTATAAAACTATTGTCGGATATGCGCGAGAACGGCGCGTCCGTAGAAGAGGCTTACGAAAGCGCGATGCGCTTGCGCCACAACATTTGCCACGAATTCACCGTAGAGACTCTTACGTACTTAAAGCGCGGCGGCAGAATAAGCGCCCAAACCGCCCTTATAGGCAACGTCTTGAACATCAAACCCGTAATGCGTATGGACGAATACGGCCGCTTGATTGCAGTCGGCAAGCGACTCGGAAGAAAATTATCCGTTAAAGCGATTATCGACTGCTACGCGAGAAAAGCTGAAAACAAATCCGAGCAAACAGTTATCGTTGGACACGCCGCAAGCGAGTCCGAAGCCGAAAAAATCAAAGAAAAAATCTTGGCAATCGGGGCAAAGGAAGTAATCGTTGCCGACATAGGTTGCACTATCGGCGCACATTCCGGTCCCGGTACGATGGCAATTTTCTACCTGGGCAAACGAATGGAGTAATTTTTATGAAAAGCGAAACGTTAACCGAACTTTCCGAACTTCGCACCGAGAACAAGCGCAAATACAGAGCAGAAAAAATCAGAATCGAGCGCGAAAAGAATTTAATTAAAACGGAAATCAAACGCGAATACAAGAGCGAACGCGAACAAATCAAACAGCGCGTCAGAGACGAAAAAGCTCGCCTTATAAAACAAAAAGACGAAGCGCTGAAAGCAAAGGGCAAAGCAAATCCGCCGAAGCGTTCATTGCTAGAGGAAATCGGCAACTCGGTAACTCACGGAGTCGGCTCCGTTTTCGCGATAGTCGCCTTGCTTCTTATGCTTCCGCACGCGACCACCGTAACCGAACTTATAGGCGTTTGGGTATATTTCGGCGGAATGTTTACGATGTTTACGATGAGCTGTCTTTACCACGCGTTCCCGTACGGAAGCACCGTAAAGCGCATTTTCAGGAGGTTTGACTATTCATCCATCTATCTTATGATAGGCGCCACATTCGCGCCTATGTTGCTTGGACTAATCGGCGGCGTATACGGAGTTGTTTTCTTCGCCGTGCAATGGGCGATAATCGCGACCGGAATATCGCTTGTCGGCGTATTCGGTCCTACTCGCCTGCGCTTTATCCATATGCCGCTGTACATTCTGCTCGGCTGGAGTGCGCTTTTACTAATTCCTCAACTAGTCGGCTCTTCTCTTCCGCTATTCCTTTTCATCCTTGCCGGCGGAATAATCTACTCTTTGGGAATAATTCCGTTTGCGATGAAAAGCAAGGGGGCGCACTTCATTTGGCACTTCTTCGTTTTGTTGGGAGCACTGGTCCAGTGGCTGGGAATTTATCTGTACATCTTTCTTGCGTAACACCGAATTTTTTGCGTAATCGAACGCTCCCTGACACCGATAAAAAAATCGAAAACTTCAATTCGCTACTCGAAGCAATAATATATTTCCCTACCCCAAAAACGCAAACGGCGAATTTTTAGCGCTGTTAATTATAACACTCCGAAACGAAAATTCAAGCTTTTGGAAAATATCGAGTTAAGAACGAGTTTTGTACGAAACCCGTTCTTTTTTTACATATTCGAAGAACTAGCAACGCGCCTCCGAAACGCCCTCGGTCAATATTATCTAAAAGCAACAGCTCGGCAATCGACAACGCCGACCGACCGTCCTCGAGTAACCGTGCAAAAAAGTCAAATTCAAGCAAAAGTTTCGTTTCTTTACAAAAGCTCTCTCCGTTACGGCGAAAGAGAACATCTCGCCAAAAAACTTCCTCACCAGAAGAATTTCATCGCCCAAAAACGTTTTTTAAGCCGCGCAAAGCATTTCGATAAAATTCACGGCAAGTATTACCACGCTTGTAACAATCATAACGACGCCCACCACTCTATTTAACGTTTTCGCGTCGACCTTATTTGCAATTACGGCGGCGATTCTCGCCCATATAAGTGTGAACACAACGCACAGCACGAAGCAAACAACGTCGGGGAATTCTCCTATCACGAAGTGACTTACGCTACCGGTCAAAGCGGTAAATGCCATAATAAACACGCTTGTTCCGACCGCCATATGCATTTCGTATCCCAAAAACGAGGTAAGAACCAGCAAAAGCATCATTCCGCCGCCGGCGCCCACCATTCCGCAAATCAAGCCGATAGCGATTCCACCGATAACGGATTTGATTATTCTCTGTTTTTTACTAACCTCCAACATCTGCGCCTTTGTCGTGTTAACCGGTTTGATTATAAATTTCAATCCTATTGCAATCAGCGCTATTTGCATAACGCCGCTCATTGTTTGCTCTGGCAAAAAAGTAGCGATATAACTTCCTGCGACGGTGGTAACGATGACGGTAAGAAGAAGCACCAGACTGTTTTTTACGTCCAGATTATTGTTACGCTTGAAAGTCCACGCGCTTATCGCGCTTGCCAACACGTCGCTTGCAAGCCCTATGCCCACCGCCTGATAAGCCGGAACGCCCAAAAACGTAACCAACATAGGTCCTATAATGGCGGCGGCGCTCATTCCGGCGAATCCCGTTCCTATACCGGCACCCGCGCCTGCCAAAAAACATACGACTATTTTGATAAACAATTCCATAATTTCGGTTTCCTCTTATTTTTGCGCGTCGGTTAAAAACTTGTTTGCGTTTTCATACATCTTAAAAAGCATATCGCGGAAGCAATCGGTTTCCGCATCGGAAAATCCGTCGAAAAGCATATCGCCGAACAACGCTTGCGCACTCACGCCGTCGGAAATTAAGTTTTTCGCTTCGTCCTCGATTGACAAAATCACGCTTTTTTTGTTCGCGTCCGAACGACGTGCGGAGACGTACCCCTTCTTTTCGAGTAAATTTATAGCCAGCGAAACGTGCGATTTCGTAAATCTTCTGATTCTTACGATATCCGCAGCCGTTTTGTATTGCGGATTATTGTGCAAAAACATCACTATATCGTATTCGATTTGCGTCAAACCGTACCTTTCGCATATCGGCTTAGTCACCGTGGCGTACAACGCACTTAACGTTTTTTGTTTATCCCAAAACATCGAAGCTCTCCGTAAATAGTTCTATTTTGAACCATTATAACCTTTTACCGAAATATGTCAAGAAAAAA
>CAYTKK010000038.1:0-12658 GCA_964438355.1 uncultured Lachnospiraceae bacterium
AGATATTTTGCCTATTGTGGAAGGTTGTACCGTAATGACTAAATACGGTGCGGTTAAAACCGATTATATTTTGTTTATAGCTTCGGGAGCGTTCCACGTAAGTAGCGTTCATGACCTAATTCCGGAACTTCAGGGCAGATTCCCTATACGAGTCACTCTTAAAAGTTTGACTGCCGCGGATTTCGTGCGTATATTCACGGTGCCCGAAAATGCAATTACTCGTCAGTATGCGTATATGCTTGGGGTAGATAATATTAATTTATCTTTTACGGACGACGCAATCGAAGAAATGGCAAATATTGCCGAACTTGAAAACGAGACGGGGGAGGATATCGGCGCTCGTAGATTGCATACGATTATGGAAACTTTGCTTGAGGACCTTAGTTTTAATGCCGGTGGAGGTCACCCTGTAATTGACGTTGTAATTGACAAAAAATATGTTGACGAGCATCTTTCTAAGGAAGTTCGTCGTCATGATTTGAAAAAATATATCTTATAACAGAGGCTTTATATGATTAACATTCCCAAAGGAACAAAGGACGTTTTACCGCAGGACAGTTATAAATGGCAATATGTCGAATCTGTTGCTCGTGAAATAGCAAGACTGTATAATTTTAAGGAAATTCGTACGCCTGTTTTTGAACATACTGAACTTTTTACGCGTTCGATTGGAGACCAGACGGATGTCGTAAACAAGGAAATGTATACGTTTTTAGATAAGGGTAATCGTTCGATGACTCTTAAGTGTGAAGGAACTGCTCCTGTGGCGCGTTCTTATGTGGAAAATGCGCTTGACGCTTGCTCGTTACCGCTTAAAATGTATTACATCACGCCTGTTTTTAGGTATGAAAATCCGCAAGCCGGCAGATTGCGCGAGCATCATCAATTCGGAGTCGAGGTTTATGGCGGAGATAGCGCGTTATTGGACTTCGAGGTTATATCGCTTGCTTATAATTTTTTAACAAAGCTAGGTATACGTTCGCTTGTGCTTAATATTAACAGCATAGGGTGTCCCGAATGTCGTGCAAAGTATAATGAGGCGCTTAAAGATTATTTGCGTGGTCACCTGAGCGAAATGTGCGCTACTTGTCGCGAACGCTTTGAACGCAATCCGTTACGTATTCTCGATTGTAAAGTGAGCGTATGCAAGCAGGTTGTTGCCGACGCACCCAAAATAATTGATTATATTTGTGACGATTGCAAGGCTCATATGCAGAACCTTGAGAATCTTTTACAAAAGGCAGGTATCGTTTATGAGGTGAATCCCAACATTGTCCGCGGACTCGATTATTATACTAAAACCGTTTTTGAGTTTGTGACTACTGAGCTCGGCTCGCAGGGCACTGTTTGCGGTGGCGGAAGATACAATAATCTTGTCGAATCGGTTGGTGGAAAACCTACCCCTTGTGTCGGTTTCGGACTGGGATTAGAGCGGCTTTTGATGCTAATGGACGCAATGAATATCGAAATTAGAAACGCGAACGCGCTCGATATTTTTGTTATTAGCCAAAGTGCTGATTTTGTCAGTGCCGCTATGGATATAGTTAAGACGCTTCGTCAAAGCGGTGTAAGCGCGGAAACTGACTATACCGGCAGAAGTATTAAGGCGCAGTTCAAGTATTCCGACAAGCAAAAATCCGCGTTTGCCGCCGTTATCGGAGCAAATGAAATGGAGAGTGGCTTTGTTGACGTTAAAAATATGGCGACAGGTCAGTTCGAAAAGGTTGCGATTTCTCAACTAGCCGACTATGTTAAGGCTAATAAAGTGCTATAATGGAATCGAACGATGTTTGTTGTGAGACAAAGCGAGGAAGGGTAATAACCGTTAAGGGGCAAATGGCGACGGTTGAAATTGAAAAGGATTTCGCTTGTAGCGGTTGTAATGCCTGCGTTTTTGCGGGCGCGCGAAAAATTGAAATGTCGGCGCTTAATAAGATTGGCGCTATGCCGGGGGATACTGTCTTGGTTCAACCTCCTCCGAAAAAGCCGATTGCCGCTTTTTTAATCTTGTTATTTATTCCACTCGTTTTGTTTGTCGCAACGCTTTGTGTCGTATCTGTGGCGATAAAAAGCGAACTTATTGCTTTTGTTATTTCGATTGGTGTTACGATTTTTGGATTTCTTTTTGTTTTAGTGTTGGATCGCGTTTTTGTTTCAAAACGTTTTTGTGCAAAAATAATAGCGTGTCAAGAAGATTTGCAAGATGATGACTGTTTGAGCCAATAATAAGTGTACTGGCGAAAAACAAATGAAGAAAGGCGGGGAATATGAAAAGTGTGGTTAATTTTAGAACTTTTCTGTTAACTGCCGTCGTTGCGGCGGCAACTATTCTTCTTTGCGCTTATATAAACGTATTTACTATAATAACTTTGGCTGTGCTTGCCGCTGTTTTGTTATCGTGTGTGATTGTAAATATCTTTAACGGTAAGGTTGTGCATTGCGCGGCTTTTTGTTTATCGTTAATTGTTATGGGAATTTGTTTTGTTTCCGTGACGGTTGCTCAATCGTCGTTTTCGAATGTTCTTGCCGAAAATAAGACGTATTCGTTTGAGGGTAAGATTGTAACGGTTGGTGATTCGTCTCCTTCGCAAGTCGAATACATCATTGCTGACGTCAAGTGTGATGGCGAAGACGTGGACGGAAACATCTATTTGTACGTTGAAGTTGATGACGGGGATACTAGCGCTTTTTTGCGTTTAGGCGATATTGTCGCTTTCGATTCTGAAATTATGTGTAGCGATTTTGTCGGAGGCGAGCCTAACGGATATCTGTATCGTAACGGGATTTATTACTATGCGAGCATTTCGGAGAGTGAACTTAAATTTTTAAGTGCAGAGCCTAATTTGTTCGATACTCTTAAAAATAATATGCGTATTACCCTAAATTCAAACTTGGGAAGTTATGGCAATCTCGTATTTGCGGCTATTACTGGTGAGAAAAGCGGTTTGTCAGAGCATGTCCGCGATGTCTATTCGGCAAGCGGAATTGCGCATATCCTCGCAGTGTCCGGATTGCATGTCGGTGTTGTGTCAGCGTTTTTATATTTTTTGCTCGGAAAATTAAAATGCGGGAAATATGTTAAACTTTTAATTACAATTGGATTGCTAATATGTTACTGTTTTTTGTCTGGTTTTTCACCGTCGGTAGTACGAGCTTCCGTGATGCTAATTATAGGTCTATTGGCCGATACGCTCGGAAAACAACGCGACCCTCTTTCGGCGTTGGGTTTTTCCGTTACTTTAATGCTGTGTGTTGCTCCGTATTTTCTTTTTGATTCGGGATTTTTGCTTAGTATTTTTGCTGTTTTGGGAATATTGTCATTTTCTTGGCCGCTAGAAAAACTTCTACGTAAAATTAAATTTCCACGTAAACTTTCGTCTGTTCTTGCAACGTCGCTTTCTGCGCAGTTTGCTACAGTTCCGATTATGTTATGCTATTTTTCACAGTTTTCTGTTTATTCGATACTTATAAATATCGTAGTAATACCGCTTTTTAGTATAGCGTATGTTGCGTGTCTTGTGGCTTTGGTTTTGGCAATGCTTTTTCCCGGGTTAGGGATACTTTTGAATATTGCTATTGCGCCGCTTGTAATTATTGATACGATTGCAGAGTGGGTTTCGGTATTGCCGTATGCAAACTTGCTTTTATACGCTCCGACGGTCTTGATGGCTATATACTTGCTTGAGTTTGCGTGCGGTAAATTTTTTGTTCTTACAAAACGCAAATTGCCGATTGTTATAGTGACTGTGGCGTTGTTTATCGTTTCCGTTATTCTTGCCAATATCCCTTTATATTCCGATTTTAACATTATTGCTTATTCGGGATATAGGGACGTTACTACAATTATTCGAACCGAAAATAAAACAATCGTTGTAGGTGACGTTAAGCGGTATTATGCGTTAGAGAAGTGTCTTGAAAAAGCAAGAATTCGTTATGTCGACGCGATATTTGTAAATAATTTGGATTCCGCTACGGCTGCTAGTGTGCTTGAAATATCGGACAATTTTGGTTGTCGTGAGGTATATTGCTCGGTTGCGGGAGAATATTCGGAGTTGGATAAAATTGTAGGGACGAACATTGATTTTAGACTAATGGCAGGTGAGAGTATTTATGGCGTTACGGCAGTGTTGGGCGCGAACGGATTCTGCGGTTATTCGTATAGCGATTCAACCGTAAATATGCTTATGCTCGGATATGGAGTTCGAATTGACGATGTGCCGATAGAGGTTATTAACAGTAGTGCGATTATTAGAGCGTATGTATATTCCGGAGACATCAAAGAACGCATATACATTGTAAATTACGAAAACAGTTATGTTGAAACCGAACCTACATCTTTGGTTGCTTGTCAAAAGAATATTATTGCGTTTAATTTATCGAGTGGGAAATATACGCTAGTTAACTAAACATATGATTAACTAAATTGTTTATTTCTCTTTCTGTGTACATATATCAACCAAAAATTATCGTAAATCTTCAGTATTTATTATAAAAATGTTTGACAAAGCTACTGTAATATGTTAAACTAAAACACGTTGGAAGTAGATTTATTCTCACCGGTCGAGGGATACTCGGACTGTGTAACGCTAAAACAGAAAGTTTTTTGTGTATTGAGTGGTGAATCTGCGCCGCTCAGTTTTTTTATGGAGGATACGACTATCAATAAAGAAGTTGAAATCAATGACAGAATTACCGATGCGGAAATTCGTGTTATTGACGAGAACGGGCAGCAACTTGGTATTATGAGTGCGAAAGAGGCTAATCTTATTGCCGATCAGCGCAATCTTGATCTTGTAAAGATAAATGCTACCGCGCAACCGCCCGTCTGCAAAATTATGGATTACGGTAAATTTAAGTTCGATGCTGCAAAGCGTGAGAAAGACGCGCGAAAAAATCAAAAGGTTATTGAACTTAAAGAAATCTGGTTATCTATGACTATTGATGCTCATGACCTGGAAACAAAAGCGAAACAGTGTCTTAAATTCCTTAAAGGCGGAGATAAGGTGAAAGTTTCCATACGAATGAGAGGACGTCAGCAAGCGCATGCTGTATTGGGCGTAAAAGTTATGAATGATTTTTACGACATAGTCAAAGACGCGTGTGTATTCGATAAAAAGCCTATGACTGAGGGTAGAAATATTCTCATGATATTGGCACCTAAGAAATAGAAAAATTTTACGGAGGGTATAGTTATGCCGAAAATGAAAAGTCATAGCGGAGCGAAGAAGCGTTTCCGCACTACAAAGTCTGGTATGGTGAAGCGTGCTCAGCAGGGAAAGAATCATATCTTAACAAAGAAGTCGTCTAAAAGAAAGATGGGACTTCGTCAGGGTGCTTATATGGGTTCTGACAAACAAGCAGCAACCGTCAAGGTTATGATTCAGAAGTAACGGGAGGATAGTATAATGAGAATTAAAAGAGCAGTAAACGCTGTAAAGAAGCGTCGTAAGATAATGAGACTTGCTAAGGGATACTTCGGCTCGAAGTCCCGTTGTTACCGTGTCGCTCGCGAAGCGGTTATGAAGTCAGGAATGTATGCTTTTATCGGCAGACGTTTGAAAAAGAGAGATTTCAGAAAGCTTTGGATTGCACGTATCAACGCTGCTGCCAGAATGAACGGTTTGTCTTACTCTAAATTTATGTACGGTTTGAAGTTGGCAGGAATTACTCTTAACAGAAAGGTGCTTGCTGATATAGCTGTGAACGATGCGCCTGCATTTAAGGCGCTTGCCGAGACTGCGGCAAAAGCTATTGAGAAATAGTTTATGTGAGTTAAAGCGCCCAGGATTTTTTGAATCGGGCGCTTTTCTGTTACAAGAAAGAGAGTTTTAATAAGTAATGCTGATTACATCGCTTGATAATAAGACAGTAAAGGATATCATTCGACTTAAAGATAAAAAATATCGCGACAGCGTAGGGAAGTATCTAATAGAGGGGTACAGAGTAGTCAAAGACAGTTTACCGTATTTGTGTGAACCTGAAATTTTTCTTTCGGAAAGTTTTGCTTTGACTGATGAAGCCGCTGTTTTTGCTGAATTTTCGCAAGTCACGATTGTTTCCGATTCTGTCATGAAAAAAATATCGGACACGCAAAGCTTTCAGGGCGTTGTATGCGTAGCGCGCAAAAGGACTGTACAATTGACGTATGGCTCCGAATATGCTTTGATTTTGGACCGCATTCGTGACCCGGGCAATATGGGTACAATTCTGCGAAGTGCGCTTGCGACCGGGTTTACTGATATATATTGCATAAATTGCGTCGATGTATATAATCCCAAAGTTGTCAGAAGTGCGATGTCTGCTACTTCAAAGGTTAATATTTATGATGTAGATTATAGCATCGTCAATAACCTGAAAACTAACGGATACTCTGTTTTTGCTGCCGATATGAGCGGAGATAGCGTCTTTTTGCGTGATGCAATAGCAAAGAAAATTTGTATAGCAATTGGCAATGAAGCAAACGGTTTAAGCGAAGAATTGCTTAAAATGTCAGACAAAGTACTTTCATTGCCTATGGAATCGCTAGAATCGCTTAACGCGGGAGTTAGTGCCGCCGTGATGATGTATGAGCTTCGTTATGGCAGACGCTAAAATTATTTACAACAAAGTATAAACCAATAAATGGTGAAGTTTTAGAAAAAATTAAGGAGAAGATTATTATGTCCGGACACAGTAAATGGTCAACCATTAAAAGAGCAAAGGGAAAAACTGATGCGGCACGTTCTCAAGTGTTTACGAAAATAGGTCGAGAAATTGCGGTTGCCGTTAAAGCCGGTGGTGCCGACCCCGACAACAACTCGGCGCTTCGCACGATAATAAATAAGGCTAAAGCCGCAAATATGCCTAACGACAACATTATGCGCAGCATAAAGAAAGCAAGCGGAGAGCTTGGTAGCATCAACTATGAATCGGTTGTTTATGAAGGATATGGTAGCAACGGTATTGCCGTAATTGTAGAAACGCTTACGGATAACAAAAATCGTACTGCCGGGGACGTAAGGCATATCTTTGATAAATTCGGCGGCGCTATGGGTACGAACGGTTGTGTATCGTATTTGTTTGAATCAAAAGGCGTAATAGTTATCGAGAAAAAGGCTGGGATGGACGACGACGAAATGATGATGGTCGCGCTTGAGGCCGGTGCCGAGGACTTTAATGCCGAAGACGGTGAATATGAAATTCTGACGGCACCCGAGGACTTTGCTGCCGTTTCGGACGCGCTGAAGGCTCAAGGCTTTGATTTTGCTAGCAGTCAGATTGATAGAATTCCTTCGATGACCGTTGCCGTCGATGACGCTGTTGCCGAAAAGTTCGTTAAGATGCTTGATATGTTCGAATCCAATGATGACGTTCAAAACGTATATCATAATGCGGAACTTCCCGAATGTGAGGATGACGATGAATAAAACCGTTAGCGTAATTGAAAACTGTAAGGCCGCAAAAAATGCAGCGCCGTATCTTATTACGCTTTCGTCGGAAGAAAAAAATCAAATGCTGTCGCTTATTGCTGACGCTCTTGTATGTAATACGGCTGAGATTTTAGAGGCAAACAAGCGCGATCTTGAGAATAATTCCGATAAACCTAAACACATACTCGATAGGCTCGCTTTGTCAAATGACAGGATTAACGGTATAAGCGAAGGATTGCGCAAACTCGTTTTGCTTGACGACCCGATACATGAGGAAATCGAAAGTTGGACAAATGCCGCGGGACTTTTGCTAAAAAAGGTTCGCGTTCCGTTGGGCGTTATCGGCATCATTTACGAAGCGCGCCCGAATGTTACCGTTGACGCTATCGGTTTATGCTTAAAAACGGGGAATGCGGTAGTGTTAAGAGGCAGTCGAGACGCTATCGAATCCAACAAAGTTTTGGTTTCCGTTATTTCGAGAACTCTTGTAAAAAATGGGTTCAGAGCCGATTTTATACAGCTTGTAGAGGACCTTTCCCATGAAAGCTCAAAAGAACTTATGACGGCTCGCGGGTTTGTGGACGTATTGATTCCGCGGGGATCTGCTAGACTTATAAACGCTGTTGTTGAACAATCTACAGTGCCTGTGATAGAGACTGGAACCGGAAATTGTCACGTTTACGTACATTCGAGTGCAGATTTGGAAATGGCAAAAACGCTTATACTTAACGGTAAGCTTCGTCGTCAGAGCGTATGCAATGCGACCGAAAGTATATTGGTCGACCGTGATATAGCAAAAGAAGCGTTACCGCTTATTTTGAAGCCGCTTACCGAAAACGGCATTACTGTTTACGGTTGCAAAGAAACGTGCGATATTTATCCGGAAGCTTTACTTGCAAGCGAACAGGATTATTACACCGAATATTTAGGACCGTCTATCTCGTGTAAAGTCGTTAACGATTACAACGAAGCTATTTTACACATCAATAAATACGGTTCGGCGCACAGCGATTCGATTGTTGCTAGCGACAAAGAACCGGTGGACGCATTTATGCGATACGTTGACAGCGCGGTGGTTTATCACAATGCACCTACATCGTGGACGGATGGATTTGAATTCGGATTGGGTGCGGAAATGGGTATTTCCACGCAAAAACTTCATGCTCGCGGTCCGCTCGGGTTGCGTGAACTTACAACTATAAAATATTGTGTGGAAGGAAACGGTCAAATCCGAAAATAATCCGTTAAACTGTATTTTGCCTATATCATAAGGCGAGTATGGCTTTATGCAATTTTAACGCAATGTGATTCTTTCTATATTATATCAGGGTGGGAAATTATGTCCAATAAAGATAAGGATTTAGATAAGGATAAAGGCAAGAAGAAAAATTATCACGAGGGACATCGTGAGAGAATGCGTAATCGCTTTGAAAAAGATCCGGAACTTACTACCGTAGAGCCTCATGAGGCGCTCGAATACTTACTTTCTTTGGTTATCCCGCGCAGGGATACAAACGAAATAGCGCACGAATTGATATCTCGTTTTGGCTCAATCGGATTGACATTGCTTGCATCTCCTCGCGAGTTATACCGCATAAAAGGAATGACTCAGTCGGCTGCATATCTTTTGCCTTTAATTCTACCTATTGCACGTATGGCGAATAGTTCGCTTGCTTTAAGCGAGTTAAGTCCTAAAGTGTCGAAGCTTTCGGAATGTGAAGAACTAATGCGCTCCGAATTTCTTGCGCGTCGTAACGAGAACGTTGCGGTGCAGTTTTTGGATGTTAATTTCAGAATCGTATGTAAGTCGTTTCAAACTTCTTATGCCGGCAGTTCGGTTGAACTTGATGTGTCTAAACTCGTTTCGGATGCCATTCGCGTCGGCGCGTCGTATGTCATAGTAGGACACAATCATCCGTCCGGAGACCCTAGACCGTCTAACGAGGATATAGACACTTCGCGTAGTTTATTTAACGCTTTGGCGGCTGTAGGTATTCGACTTGTAGATAGCGTAGTTTTTGCAAATAATCGCGTATTTAGTTTTTACAACAATTCGATAATTAGTATGTATGAATCCGCTTTAAGCGAAAGTCAGGCAAAGGCTTTGGCGGCAAATCCTGATGAACGCATTGTTTTTGCTCACGATTTAAGAGAGTATATCGTGGATACGTATGGTTTAATCGAAAGTAAAGAATTAGTGGTTGAGCCGATTGATTCTTTGGTCGACGAATCGTTTGATTTGGATAAAAACGAGTCGATGTCCGAATTTCAGCGCAGATTGGTAGAATCGCATAAAAAACGAAAATATCCCGAAGATTTTTAATTGTAAGTCGGGTGGTTTTGTTGTTGCCTGAGGAGAGTCAGTAAGTATTACATATAACTAAATAAAGTAGTAATGGGATTGCGGAACAATCATAAATTAACGGCAAAAAAAAGAACCGCGCCCTTTAATGGCGAGGTTCGCAAAATGTGGCAGGGGAGACGCGATTCGAACACGCAACCTACGGTTTTGGAGACCGCTACTCTACCGTTGAGCCACTCCCCTTTGCTTATATATTATAGACGAAACTTAAGATTTAGTCAACGAAAATAAGGAGTAAATTATGAAAAAATATTCTATTGGTTTTATAGGCTATGGAAATATGGCGCGTGCAATCACCAAGTCTTTACTGTCGGGCGACAAATTAAAGCAGTTGTCCAAATTATACGGAATAAAAATTTCGCGTATAATCATTAGCGATAAGGACGAAAACAAACTTGCCGATACCAATAGAGCGTTAGTTAGCGCCAGTAGTAACGAAAATTTGGTTCGTTCGTCGGACATTGTTGTTCTTGCGGTAAAACCGCAGAACGCACAAGAGGTGACTGCCGGCGTCGATTTTACCGGAAAGGTCGTGATTTCTATTATGGCGGGTATTTCTCTAGAATCTCTTTATCGTATGACGGGTGAAGTAACAGAAAAAATCATTCGAGTTATGCCGAATTTGAATGCCAAAATAGGAGAAGCTTTTTCGTCTTTCTGTCTGTATAGGTCAGATATAGAACTCGAAAAAGTCGCAAGATTTGTAGTATCCTCATTTGGAAAAGCTCAACTTTTAGAGGAGGGAAAAATAGACGTTGCGACCGGAATCGCAGGAAGCGGTCCGGCGTTTGTGTTTAAGTTTATAAAAGCTTTTTATGAAAGCGGAACGGCTAACGGTTTAGAAGATGACGTTGCGTTAGAAATGGCTTTAGCTACAATTTCGGGCAGTGTTGATTTAATATATGCGCAGTCAAATTGCGGACAATTAGATATTAATAATCTTATTTCTTCTGTGTGTAGTAAAGGTGGTACGACCATCGAGGGCGTGAACTATTTGAACGAAAATAATTTTGAAAATACAGTATCGGTTGCTATACAACGAGCAATTAAGAGAGCGGGAGAATTAAACCAATAATGTCATCGCTTAAAAATGTAGAGATATATACTGACGGTGCGTGTAGCGGAAATCCCGGCGTAGGCGGCTGGTGTGCTATTTTAATATATAAAGGTATCGAAAAAGTCGTAAGCGGATTCAATAAAATGACAACAAACAATCGTATGGAGTTGTTTGCTGTTATCGAGGGATTGTCGACGCTTAAAGAGCCGTGCAATATTACTCTTTACAGTGATTCCGCATACGTTATCAATGCAGTTAATAACGGTTGGTTGGATTCATGGGTAAAAGCCGGTTGGAAAACGACTGACAAAAAAGAAGTTAAAAACGTTGAGCTTTGGCGCGATTTTTGCTTGAAACGCTCGCCGCATACCGTTAAGTTTGTTAAAGTTAAAGGACATTCGGATAACGAATATAATAACAAATGTGATAAAATAGCGCGCGGCGAAATTGATAAATGCGTAAAACTAATGAGCGCAATCGACAATTAGGAATAAGATGAAGTATGAAATTTGGCGATATTACAAAACGTATCACGATGGCTATATTGTCCGTGTTTAACCTTGTGTTTTTTACACGTCAATTTGCCTATTTGCAGCTATGGATATTTATTTGTGTTTTATTTTTAATGGCAACGTTATCCGTTTTGATATCAGTTTTGCAAAACACCTCAGGATCTATTTATAAATTGCTTTTTGTGATAACCATTGCTACTAGCGCAATTCTTGTAGTAACTTTTTTATTTGTTAATTCGGGTATATTGGATGAAATTTCGAATGTTGAAGAATTAAGAGAGTTTATGCTTTCGTCCGGAAGTTGGGCGATTGTAGTATTATTTTTCTTGTCGCTTTTCTCGGTTGTTGTTTTGCCCATTCCGGCTGCAGTCACTATTGTTTTAGGCACTATTATGTTCGGACCGACGATATCGTTTATTGTAAATACGTTGGCGACTATTGTCGGATCGTTTATTTGTTTCGCGTTGGGGCGCGTATTCGGGAAAAAAGTTGTTTACTGGATAATCGGAAAGGAAACTACCGATAAATATGCTGAGTTAATTAACGAAAAGGGTAAAGCTATATTTTTTACAATGATGTTGTTTCCGTTTTTTCCGGATGACACGTTATGTATAGTTGCCGGTCTTACGACAATGAAACTTAAATTTTTTTCTCTTTCCGTTTGTTTGGCTCGCCCTGTCATGCTTGCTTTTTATAGCTATTTCGGGACGGGTGAGTTGATTCCTTTTAGCGGATGGGGAATCCCGGTTTGGATAGTTTTGTTCCTTCTTTGCGTGATATTAGTGCATTTCATCAATAAAAGAATTAATAAAAGGACCGAAAAAAGTAATATGCTTGCATTGAACGATTCTCAAATTAAATCAGAGAACAATGACAATGATGCAAAAAATTAAAACAGTGAACCTAAAAGAAGTGGAGTTAGACAATGAGATACACAAATCAATCAAAAGAAAAAGCCAATGGGGTCGTGTATACTCCACGCGAATTGGGCACTTATGTTGCGCAGCGCATGTTGCAATATTGTAGCGTTATCGACGAAGATAATGTTAAAATATTAGATCCGGCGATTGGTACCGGAGAATTGATACAAGCTTTTTTGGATGCATGGAGTAACGAAAAAACGAAACTCACTGTTTTCGGATATGAAACCGATTGCGAAGTAGCGGAAGAAACGTTGGCTAAACTGCAATCAAAATACCCGAATGTTACTTTCAAGATATATAATCGAGATTTTATACAAGCATATCTTAATTCGGAAACAGAGCAATACGATTGCGTTATATCTAATCCGCCTTATGTTAGAACGCAAATACTCGGG
>CAYTKK010000039.1:0-12499 GCA_964438355.1 uncultured Lachnospiraceae bacterium
CTCTAATCTGCGACATTTGGAACATTGTACCGGAAGTCTGCAGTAATTGACCGCAAGAAATTCATCGAATCCCATACAGAAATGTGACTGTCCTGGTTTCGCTTCCATCAGCCGGCGGTAAAAATTACATTTCGGAGAACATTCTCTGTGGGCATTTCTTTTGATTGAGGAACCGTCTTTATGAATTCGGTCACCATATTCGTTTCTTATTTTTTTCAAGGAATGTTCAATTCTTTTTTTCATGGATTTTCTTTCCTTTTCGGGTGAGTGATTTGGTTGAAAAGTCTCTGGCTTTGGAGCACGCGCAATAGAGCCAGCAGGGGATAATATGGATATTGTCTCCCGTTTATGGTGAGGGTAATCTCCATATAACCTTTGGTGTATTCCAGCCTCTGCCGCTCATGCAACTGGAGCTGTCCCGCTGTCGATCTCTTTCGCATATCGCACCTAAAGCTGTTTGTTTTCCAGATATAACATCTGCATGACGGTTTCTTTCTGCTTGATTGTCTGAATGGATCGGATCAGCGCGTTGTAGTCTCCGACGACGATACACTCTTTGCGCGTCCGGGTGACTGCCGTATAAACAAGCGACCGATCCAGAGAATATGCATCGCGGCAGATGCAGACAAGGAAGACCTTCCGGTATTGGCTGCCCTGCGATTTATGAACCGTCAGTGCATACGCGTAACGGAGATTCTTGCTCATTTCCTTGTCGAACAGAACCGTGTCTTTCACTTCACCGGTCAGCTCATCCTTTACGGGCACGTCCAGTTTCACAAAAATTTCATTGTCGCTGTTGACGGCGTGAACGGTTCCGGTGGTTCCGTTCCAGACTTGAGATTCCGCCATGTTCTTCGTATTGATGACACGGTCGCCGGGGACGAACTTATCGGAATCGAAACGTCCGCGCTTGTCGCGATCAATCCGGAGCAGAACCTGATTCATGGCGTTGACCGTTGCCGCCTCGAAACTTTCATCGTCGCCGCGTTTGCCGTTCTTGGGACAGAGCACAATGTCGGATTCGAAATCGATTTCATCGCTCTGCGCCCATTCGCAGATGAGTTCCTGCACCTGTTCCGGTTTCGGCGCAGGAGTGATGATCCATTTTTCATTGGCGCTTTCCGCAAAACGATTCGGGACATTTCCGTTCCTGATCTGAGTCGCCGCCTGAAAAACCGCTTCCGTGTTCCGGTAGCATTTGGTCAGCGTCCGGACGGAATCCGGAAAAATCTGAATCAGGTCATGGAACGGCTGACCATGTCCGACCGGTGCAAGCTGCGCCTGATCGCCGACAAGAACAAGCCGCGCCGGTTTCCGCTTGATGATCTCCGCAAGCAGCGCCGAATCCACCATCGACGCTTCATCAATGATGACGGCATAGCTCTCCATCGAACTTGCGGAAAAAATATTTTCTCCACGGCTGCCGAGAAGAAGATGAATCGTTGTCGCCTCGATTCCGCTGGCTTCCTTCAGCCGCGCCGCGGCTTTTCCGGCAAAAGCGCAGAGCTTTACCGTGAGCGTCGGATAAGCCTGTTTGATTCCTGCGACGATCATTTTGATGATGGTCGTCTTACCGACTCCGGCGCCGCCGTTGATGATCGCGAACTTATGAGTCAGCGCAAATCGTGCCGCATCAATCTGGCTTTCGTCCGGGACAAATTTCTCTCCGGATGCCAGAGCCGCCACATCAAGTTCGATCTTGCTTTCTTCCTGCGAGTTCTGCAAAATCGCCTGATAAATGATTTCTTCGCTGGCATAATGAGTCCGGAGCGCCATTGTGGAATATTTGAAAAACGGCTTCAGATCTCCGGATTCGAACATGGCGTTCACCTGATCTTTGATCAGCTCATAGCCGATATTCGGGAGGAGTTTCTGGCAGGCATTGAAATGACTCCACATGTTGACGACTGTTGAACCGCTTTCGGTTCCCTGTTCCATCGCATAAGTGATTCCCGCACGGATTCTGCGCGGATCGTCGTCGGCAATGTCGAAGTTCCGCCGGATGTTCTCATCCACGGTTTTGAACGAATATCCGGAAAGCGACGCCAGACGGTAACAGTCCGCGTTCACGATGCCTGGAGCATCTTTTTCCCATGCGTCATAGGCGGCGTTTGCCATTCCGGTTGTGCAGCCCTTGTTTTCAAGCCATGAGATGACTTCCGCGCGTTCCTTGTTCTTTTCGAATATTTCGATCTGCTCAATGAACCGGTCATAAGCCGAATCCGTCATTTTCCTGATTTCGCCGCGTTTCAGTTCGCGCCATTTCTCGCCGTAAAGCTTCCATATTTCATCCCTGATGTGCGGGCCGATGCCGGCTGCGCGCTCGCACACATAGGCAAGCTGGCTTTTGGCGTCCAGCGGCAACGTGAGCTTCGCCGTCCGGAACTGGAACTGGCGTTCTCCCTTGTAAACGACGTAATCGCCGACAAGGGACAGCGTTTCCATTTCCGAAGGCGTCCAGCTCATGGAGCCTTTGCAAATGAGCGTGGCTTCATCATGCGTCGCCCGGAAGAAATACCATTTCGTTTCCGGCTTTGCAAAAAGAATCCGCTCAACTGTTACTTCTATCTGCATTCTTTTGTTCCTTTTTCAGTTTTTCCGCTATCTGTGCATCCCGTTCATGGAAGATCCGGAGTGCAATCGCGGAACCGAGTTCCGCATTCCCCGCGAAGATTACCGAGACGTTCCGCAGAGTGAGTTGCGCAATCCGTTTCATGACAAACTGCGGACTCACTCTGCAATGTTCGTGATCCGGCGGAATGATTCTGCCGTTGCATGTGCGGAAGCAGAACGTTTCAAAGTCTGTTTCCACAACAATCACTTTCGCGGCAAACCGTTCCATTCTCTGAAGCTCTTTGCAGAAGCGGTGCCAGCCGCTGGAAATCGTTCCGGCGAAGTCTTCGGCCGACTTCCGCTCGATTGCAAAGTTCTCCTCGTCTCCGAGCAGGGCATAGTCACCGGTTTTGAGCCCGCGGACTTCCACCTGCGTTGCAGGAAAGCTCCACGGGCGTTGTTCTCTTGTGTCAATGACTATGACCATTGCATCTTACCTCTGATAAGGATTGCCGCCGCCGTTGCCGTAGGGATTGCCGCCGCCGTTGTTGTAGGGGTTCCCCTGCGCAGGCTGTCCGTTCTGCTGAACCTGCGGTTGAACTTGTGCCTGCGGAAGCGGTGCCTGCTGAACCTGCTGATAGCCATACTGCGGCTGTCCCTGTGCCTGCTGCGGAGGCTGCGCCTGATACCCCGGCGTTTGAGCCTGTGCCGGAGCATGGTCTTTGTAGAATCCGCCCTGCTGCATTGCCGCAAGAAAATCCTGTTTGCTGATTCTCTTGGCTCCGGAGCCGCTGGCGTTCAGATACTTGATGTTGTAGAAGTCTTTTCCTTTTTTTGTAGTGACTTTTTCCACAACCGCGACGCAGGCCAGTCCGGTCAGATTGGGCAGATTCATGTTGTCATCCGTCTGTGCCATAAGCTGATCGAAATTCTGAACGTTGAATCCGATCTTCTGCAATGTCTCAAGCGTCATCTGCGTTTTGGTGTTCTGCGCGAAGTTGCCGACGCCGGTCCGGTTGGAAAGTTCGCCGTTCCAGTAACCGGTATTTCCGGTTTCGTCTTTCACTTTCACAATCACATCGCCGATGACCTGGATTGCCTGTCTGAAACTGTTTCCCGCGGCATCTTTCTCCGGGTCAAATGCAAATTTGGGTGCTCCGATAAATGCTTCCACGATTGTTACGTCGAATTCGCCTTCTGTGTTGAACATGATGATGTTCCCTTTCTTTTTAATTAAGAGTTAAGAGTTAAGAGTTTCTAGCCACTGATCACTGATCACTAAATGAGGATTCCGCAAATCCGGTTCCAGAATGCCATTGTGAGTTTTGCATCCTTGAGATTGTAAGTCTTGATCTGTTCACGGCCATCCGATGTTTTGATCAGCTCCGGAAAGTCATTGAAATCAATTTCAATCTTGGAGTCTTCCGACAGGACGCGGGAAATGTTGTCCAGCTTTTCATAGTTTCCGAACCCACACCATACGGACATGGTGTCAACATGGAACTCATGCTTGTAACGGTCCGTCAGCTTTGCCAGAGTCGGCATGTTGAATTCCTGCGGACTGATGCCGAGAATTACCGCACGCCGGTAAAGAAACGGCAGATCGAAATCCTTGCCGTTGTAAGTGACGATCCGGTTTCCGCTCAGAATCGTAAACGCCCGTTCAATCAGCTCCGTTTCGGCTTCATCGCTGTCTGCATCAATGCAGTATGCAGATTCTTCCGCATCACTTGCAACGGCAAACGCGCACACTCTGCCGTAAAGCGGATTCAATGTCATTTTGCGGATCTGTTCCGCGCGCGCTTCGGCTTTCTTCTCTTCGATCTTATACGGGTCCTTGAGATTGCCGAGCTTGATTTCCAGTTCCGGAAGCTTGTCGATCATCGAACCGTTCCGGATGGTTTCAATGTCAAATGCGATATCCATCATTCATTCCTTTCTGTTTTTGCGTCGGATTCTTTGAGATAGTTGCGGAATTTTTCTTCCAGCATATCGAGAAATTCTTTGATTGCTTCCATCCGGTCGAGGAAGGATTCACAATCTTTCGGAAGTTCCATGCTTCCGAATTTCCATGCGTCGGCAAAGAACACGCATGACCAGACTTCATTTCTGCTTTTCGCATAGGTGAACTTTGCCTTGATGACCTGTTTTTTCGCATCCAGCATAAAATTGACTTCATCGCTTTTTGTGACACATCCGCCTTTGACGGTTGCCAGAGAACACATATTTTCATCCGCTTCTCTGGATGCCGCCAGCTCAAGCGGACCTTCGATCAGGATATCCTTTTCCGTTTCGCTGTGAAGCAGATCGGTCAGGAACATCCGTTCCGTGTAGGTGGACAGATCAGGCAGAAAAGCTGTCCGGCCGTAGTATTTCGCTTCAATCTTCATTTTTGCCAGCAGCCCCATGATTGCATCCACATCATTGGTGCAGGTCGTTGCGGCAAAGATTTTGTTCCTGAAAAACGCAAGCTCAATACCCTTGACGGAAAGCCGTGCATCGGAACTCAAGTATAAGATGGCATCTTCTTTGATGCTGCGTTTTTCTTTTTTAGGCACAAAATCCGTTTTGTTGAGTCTTTTATAGGATTCCTCATTCCGCTGGATTGTCGCTTTCAGGAGTCCAGAATCAATGACCCGTTTTGCACAGCGGACATTCAGGACAAGAACATTGTCGATCAGGCAGCTTTCTTCGTTGATGTTGGAATCGAGAAGCACTTTTCCGCTTGCAAAACCGATGTCGGAATCCGTAACGGCGTTCAGCGGTTGTGCGGCAAGACCCTGCGCTCTCCGGATGATTTCCGCATCCTCCGGACGTTCTTTCACTGTAAGGACAGTGAGCGCGAATTTTCCTTTTTTCAAGCTCATTTCTTTTCCCTTTCTATCGTTGATATGGTGATTGTGTTTGAGGTTTCTGCGGCAGAGGCGGCGGAGGCGGCATGGTACCGGCCGGACGCATCGACACTGGCGGAGGAGGCGCCGGAGCCTGCGGTTTCGGATTGCCGAATTTCTCGTTCAGGTCGTCCACATACTTCTGGTCATCGAACCTGCCCATGAAAACATCCGCTCCGAATCCCAGATAGCTGAGCGCTTTTGTCAGTGTGTCCGTGAACAGCTTCTTGCAGGCGTCATCGTCAACATTGCCCTTGTTGCTTTCATACTTGACCGCATTCGGAATCTGAAACTCTCCGCCCGGAAACTTGAAGACTGCATCCATGACAAGGAGCTTTGCGGATTCGAGAAACTGAAGTTTATATTCCAGCTTCCACGTCGTTCCATATGGTCCCCATTTTTCCGTAGCGGTCTGAATGCGGTAATAAGCATCAATTGCCGTGAAGCTGTGCCGTCCGTCATTGGTCTGCTTCGTATACGCCGGATTCGTCGTGAACACGGCGTCCCAGAGTTCCAGGTTGCCGCCGTGAATATCCTGTGACTGTTTCACCACATTCATTTCCCGGCATCCTTGACGCGACCGTCTTCAAGAATGATCGTTGCCCGTTCATTCTCTCCGACAATGGTTCCGATTCCCTGCATATTCTTTTCCGCAAGGAAACGGCTGAAATCATCCAGTGTTTTGCCGTCCATTGCTTCCAGACCGTCGATCAGGACAAATCCGCATTCCGGCTTGGCTTCCATGCAGATCGCCGTTGCGACCTTCAGGCGTTCCGCGCCGCTCATGCAGTCCCATTTCTGATTATGGTAGAGAAGTTCTCCCTCATCCGTAATGGAGAGTTCCGGAAGCGGCAGATCGGCTTTTTGCAGCGTGGCTTTCCTGCGGCTTTCGATCTCGTCAATGTTTGAAGTAAGTGTTTCAGACTCTTTTCTCAAAGCTTCGAGATTTGCAAGGGCAGACTTCCGGTTTCGGTTCTGCAAGATCTTATCGTTGATCGCGGAAGCATGATTGATCTGCTCCGTGATTTCCGCCCGTCTGGACGCCGGAGCATTTTCAATTTCTTCTGCAAGGATACGCTTCTGCTCCAGCATCTGTTTCGCGGAAGTGACATTCGCCTGAATATTGGCTTCAAGCGTCTTGATCTGGCTGCGGAGACTTTCCAGCGTATCGGTCATGGAATTGTATTGTTCTTCCATTGCTTTCAGATTGCAGGAAATCGCTTCCGCGTTCCTGCGTTTTTCTTCCAGAACTTTTTCTTTTTGAGATTCCGCGTTCAGTTGTTCAATCAGATCGGATACCTGAATCTCTGCTTCCGGAACATCGCTGTGGAAGGGCATCATATCATACTGCGCCTGCATCCGGACGATGTCGCGGTTGATATCCGTACGTTTTCCACGTAACTGCTCCGACTCTCTTTTATATTCATCAAGCATTGTTTCCAGTTCGGGGAACATTTTAAGCAGAAGTTTCGTCTTTTCCTGATCATTGGCATTCATGAACTTTGAAAGATCAAGCGCAAACTTGCCGACGATCTCGTTGAGCATTTTCTGCCCGCCCTTCATCCCGTTCCTGTCGGTGATTCTGAGCTCGGCATTTTTCCCCTTGCGTTCCACGGTATAATCTCCGATATCAACCCGGATGTATGCGTTGCCATCGCCGTTTGTCAGAGCAGACGGCCGGAATGATTCTCCACCGAGTGCATACGCGATTCCGTCAAGGACCGAGGTCTTTCCTTCACCATTATTGCCGCCGATGATCGTCAGACCGTTTTCTGCCGGCTGGATTTCAACCAGCTTGATCCGTTTGACGTTTTCCAGCTTCAGCCCGGTGATTTTTGCCTTGCTTACACTTTCCATTTGATTTTTTTCTTTCTGGTGATATATTCACCGTTAGAGTTTGTTTTTATTTCATGCCGGTTGAAGCTGCAACTTCGCCGGCTTCTTCGTTTCAGCTGTTTTTGCTTCCGTATATTTTGTCAGAGATTCGCCAATGCATCTGCCTAAAATTTCAGAATGGATTTTGATCCTGTTGGCATCTTCCGGCGACAGTGTATCCTCATCCACAAAAACAATCCGGAGTTCCAAAGGGTGGCGAAAAGCTCCGGCGTCAGCGCGGAAACCTCCGGGTTAATCAACGAGATTCTCAAGGCATACAAAGACCGGGACAATGCCGCAAGAGTCTATCAGGCAGCCAAAGGCGGAGACACGGACGGTAAGCGGGATGAGCATATTGCGGAAAAAGCGCGGCAGGAACGGCAGGAAGCGAATCAGCAAGCCGAAGAAGAACAGGATATCCTGAAACGCGGTGACGCGAGGCGGGCGCTGGAACGGGAGCTTTACATCGAAAATCAATATAAGTTGACAGGGAAAGCTCCGGATAAAAAAGCCATGTCCGAATTTGACTTGAAACAGGAACGGGAACGGGGAACAGAAATTAACAACGCAATGAATGAAAAATATGACAAAAAGCGTGTTCAGGAACTCGGTCTTGAACTGGTAAAATCAAGGAACCGGCAGAGAGAGCTTGAAAATGAAATCGGAATTGCCGAGGCTCAAAGCGCGGAGGAGAAAAAAAACGAGGAACGCAAGAAAGCGGAGGAACGCCTCAAGAAGGCAAAAGACGGGCGGGATCTCACTTATACGGAAATGCAGGCACGCCATAGAGCGGACGGCGAACTGTCACGGGAAGAGGAGAATACTGAACGTGAAACCAGAATCGGGAACCAGCGTGCGGAAATTGCCGATCTGACACGGGAACTGTCCAATGCGGTCGGCGATGAACTGAAAGAAAATTTGAGAAACAGACTTGCCGATGCCAACCTGTCGCTTGGCAATCTGCTTGTTGAACAGAAACGGCAGGAGGGCGCAGGGAAAGGAACCGCAGGGAGCGTTTACGGCTCGGTGCTCTCCGCCATTACGGGAAACCCGCTCGAAGAAAAAAAAGTCGGGCTCCTTGAAAAAATCGAAGACTCAAACCGGAAAATATTACAGAAAGGCGCGAAGTTGACGTTCGGCAAATGAAAGCATACGCGCCGGAGAAAACAACTCCGGCGCTTCATTCAAATCATATCGATCTGGTCAAAGTCAATTCCCCAACCTGCGGCAATCCGATGGAGGGTCGCCTCCTGATTCTTACGGGCTTTCTCAATCTGTGCATATGCACCCTGGGAAATTCCCAATTTCCTTGCCGCCTCAACCTGCGTCATACCAAGGTAACGCCGCCACGCTTTCACCGGGGTATCTCCGGCAACCACCATTTCCACAACATCATGCGGAATCCCGGCGGTCATTGTCTCCGGCGCATCCAATGCAAGCAGACGTTTATATTCATCCCACGGCAGGACGGCGGCAACCGGCACACCGTTTGCCCTTACAATCTGAACATTTTCAATTCCCATTTTTTACTCCGATTTTGATTATGGGGAGTTTTTCATTCCCCTGATTTTCAATAAGTTTGTGAATCTCTCTTCCGGACTTCCTGAACATCAAGAATCCGGACTTCATCCTGACCGCCCGGCGTTGTGTCCGCATCAAACAGCACCCGGAAGTCTCCGACCCTCAGGCGATGAGAATACTGGTAATTCGTCATCGCCTTAACGTTTGTCCATGTCGCAGAATCCCGAAGTTTTTTCACCGCCTCCATGATACGGGATTGAGTGCTCCGTTCCAATTTCAACAGCTGCTTTGTAGCTTTTTTCTGCCACTTGATTTCATACTTCATAAACGATTCTCCATTGTTTGAATATAATATAAATTCAATTATAAGATTTTCAAACAAATAATCATATAATTTTATAATAATCTTATATTTTATTTTTCGAAGTTGACGGTTCACCGATTCAGAAAGGAGAACTCTATGGAAATTATTTGCGAGCAGTTGGCAAAAAATAATATCATATCCGGCGAATACGGACAGATTAATTCCGCAGAATTTCAATATCTTGTGCTTGGCACAGATGATATCGCATCAGGGAAAAAGGCGGTTGAAAATGTCGCGCCCCGAATCTATGAGGGGTGCAGGCTCAAAGAGATCGCCGTTGACAAGCATGAAAGTCTGTATGCAATCTATTACACTGTGACCTATGAGAATGATGAATTTCTCGGCGAAACTGGCGAAAGTGACGGAGTCACTTATTCATTTCAGACAACCGGAGGCTCGGCAAAACTCGAAAAACCGATCAAGCGCATCGACTACCGGAGACTGCATGAAACAGAACCCCTGTTGAAAGATGCGGGGATCGGTTGGAATCCGGCGACAAACAGCAACGCAGGTTACGATGTCACAATCGGCATTATGTCGGAAAGCTATACAAAGCTGATCGACACAGATGACATTACGCCGACTTATAAACGGCTCATCAACAATATGACCGGAACAGTCAACAATAAAGCGTTCAAAGGATGGGAACCGGGAGAAGTGCTCTTTACAGGGGTGAGCCTGTCGGGGCAGATCACCGGCAAAGGTTCAAAGAAACTGCCCGTTACATTCAATTTCATGATTTCGCCGAATCTGAAAGATTTCAAGCTGGCAGACGATCTGACGGTGACAAAAAAAGGCTGGCTGTATGTCTGGTATATCTATGATAAAAGACCAGATGCAACCACAGGAAAACTTGTCCCTAAAATGCTACATGCCTATCTGGATCAAGTTTACCGTGAATCCGATTTCGGACTGCTGAGGCTGGGACGATGAGCAAATATCCTGATGTAAAAGAGAATGACACGCTGACATTTTCCGCTGAACGGTATAATGCGGTAAATCGTCTGCTCGAAAATGCGGAAAAATTGGTTCCGCAGCACAACGAACCGGCGCCGTATCAGCGGGAACCGATTCTTGTGTATCTGCACGCCGGAACTCTCAAAGCCGGCGATGCGGCGGAAATCACAGGAATATGGGACAACCCGCGCGGGGAAGATGAAATCGAAGAAGCATATTACCGGACGCCGATTGTCTATGTGGGTAAAATCTCTCCTCAAACAATGAAAGACGCGCCGATCTGCGTGGTAAAGAACACTCTCAACGAAGGTGAAGTCGGCGAGGCTTATATCAACGGTCCGGTTTTCTGCCGTCTCAATGTCGAGGACAAGGCGCACATTTATGCAGAGATCGATCCGGAGCATTCAGGGTGTTTTGTGACCTCCGCCGACAGAGGTTATCCGGTCATCTGGAAAGCCGATGAAAAGAAAGAGGGCGAAATGTGCGCGGTAATCATGCTCCAATCACCAAACGGGAAAGAGTATGACGGACCGTTCGCCGTATCGGAAGTCAATAAAAAGCTTGAGGTTGCGGAGGGGTTCATGCTCCGCAATGGCGTATGGGGCAGAGTGCCAGTCACAAGAGGCATTGCGCCAAAAGACGGATGGCTCTGTCTCTGCACCGATATTGATACGACAACAAAAACATGGAAAGAGGCGCAATACGAAATCTGTGAACCCTCTGAAAAAGCTTATCCAATTGCAAAAATCGAGGTCAAAGGAGAAACAATCAGAATCCGGCAGTGTTATGTGACGGTTGCAATCTTCAACCTCGTAAAACGTTGCCCATTGGCGGAACTCTGAAAGATAGCAAGATTGCGAGATTGCGAAGTTGCGAGATAGAAACCCTTAACCCTTAACTAAAAAAATGAGCGACGACGAATATTTCAGGGAAGAGAATCCCGAAGAAAAACCGGAAGACCCGCCCGAAATCAACTGGGATGTTGACGATGATGACGGAGGTGACGGAGGCGATGACGGCGGAGGCGGTCAGGGCGGAAGCGGTCAGGGCGGAGGCGGCAATGCTGACTGGGAATATGGCGAGGGCGGCGGAGGCGATGACGATGAAACAGACTGGGGCGTTGATCCCGATCATAAAATATCCCTGCCGTATCTCAAAATCTCGGCAAGCGGCTTTCTGCTGACAGATGTGGACAAGCACATGTTGACCGGATCACTGCAATGTTATCTTCCGCCGCCCGTCCTGATTTTTCTCGGCTCCGGCGTGGACAAGAAGCATATCGACTGCGCCCTCTGCAAACTCTCCGATCCGGAACGGCCGTTCAGCCTGAAAAGAGACAGCGGAAAAATGCTTGTCAGCGGAACATTTTCATGGGCGCATTCCGGAACGTTTGAACTTCTCGCCAAATGGCAGGCGGGACATTACAACCATGCGGAAATCAGTCAGATGCGGTTTGTGGTTTTCGGGATCGATCTTGGCTGGCTTACTCTGCCGCTCACTCAATGGATCAGCGTTGCAAGAATTGAGATCAGAACAGATTTTACGGTTTACGTAAACGACATAAAAGGAAGTCTGAAAGGCAACACGGAATATTTGGAGACGGAGGAACATGCAGATAATTAAAATCATACTCAAACTGACAGGCGGAACGGCGGCGGTCGTCGATGAATACGGCAAAGGACTTGCCGCTCCTGAAATCAAGGTCGGAATCGCCGCGGCACTGGAGCTTGATCTGCGGTCAAATCAGATTGATGATGAAACCGGTGTTCTGAAACCTTATCCGTTTGAGGAACTTTCCGGTGCAGACGGTTTTTACCTCGCAATGGATTCCGATTACGATCAGGAAACCGACCCGAAAATGTTGCGCTTCGACGGAATCACGCTTACGCAATCCGAAGACGGCAGAACCGTTTTTTATGCGCCAATTCCGAACACTGCCACGCCAGGCATTATGGAAGCTGTCGGAAAAGGCGTGACGGTCACACTCAACACCGAGTTTGCCGGATATGACGGGGACAGTCCGGCACAAGCTGTTTTTGCATGGGCATTTTCTATGGTGGTTCGGAACCGTATCTACCTCGGAGACAAGGTGCCTGATGAAGTCATGGAAGATCCGGAATACCTTACTGCCGCGCAGATCAAGGCACTCATTGCCGAAGCGACACGGCCAGAACAGGGCAAACCGGGAACCGGGATTGCAGATATCACCAAAACCGGCACAGACGGACTGGTTGATACCTATACCATCACGCTGACAGACGGTAATACCGCGACATTCACTGTTAAAAACGGAGTGGGTATTTCCAAAATCGAAAAGACTGATTCCAGCGGGCTTGTA
>CAYTKK010000040.1:0-11993 GCA_964438355.1 uncultured Lachnospiraceae bacterium
GCTTTGGCACCATGCAGGAACATATTCACCCACAAATACGTGTCCTCCATCAGGGGACAATCCTGATAATTTCCCGCTTCCAAAACCTTCGACTTTTTGAACATTACCGCCGGGTGGTTGAAGGCGTCACGCCGTTTTTGGTATTTTTTAATCTCGGAATCGACTAACGGTACCGTTCTTTTGGCGACGATATTATCAATATCGCTTTCAAATTCGAGCACGTGACTGCCGCAGATATCCAAATCGGGGTCGCTTTCAAATTCCTTTAGTTGCAATTCGAATCTGTCGGAACGCGCGATATCGTCGGTATCCATCCGTGCGACAAGCTCGCAATCGCAATATAGCATCCCCTCTCTCAAAGCAAGTCCCAAACCGCGATTTTGCTCTAACGGCACTATCGTATACAAACTCGGTTCCTTTTCGATAAACGAACTCAAGACGGCTTCCAATTCTTCGGTTAAAGGTCCGTCCTTTACAACGACGATTTGGCTCGGCTTGACCGTTTGATTCAGAATGCTATTTAAGCTTTCCTTTAAGTACTCAGGTTGTTCCTTTGCGTACAACGACATTAACACAGAAAATCGAGTCATAATTCACTATTTAACTCCGTCATCGTTTCCCGGCGAAACTTCGACTTCGTTCAGCGCGCTATTCTGCACCTCCGAGGATTCGACGTAATCGCCCTTGTATTCTTTGCCAAGCACGGCAAATACCGTCATAAACATAGTTTTTATGTCGCGCCAAAAGCCGAATTTTTCAATTGCTTTTAAGTTATAATACATCTTCGCCGGCAATATTTTTTCGACATACACCTTATCCGTGCATTCCGCGTCCTTCAAAAGCTCGGCTTCGTCTTTGTAATAAATGCTCGCCAGGCTTGTAATTCCCGCAGGCAACAACAACGTCGCCGCCATCTCGGGCGTATATTGCTCGACGTATTTCGGCACCTCGGGACGAGTCCCGACAAAACTCATATTGCCGCTTAAAACGTCAATTAGTTGCGGCAACTCGTCAAGCCTTAATCCTCTGATTTTTTTGCCGACCTTCGTGATTCTATCGTCGTTATCGACAGTAACCGCCGTGCCTATTTTATCCGCGTCGCATACCATCGTGCGAAACTTATGTATTTTGAACCGTTTTCCGTACTGAGTCACCCTCTCTTGCCTATAAAAAACGGGACCTTTGCTGTCGATTTTTATGATTATCGACAATATCAAAAACAACGGCGATAACAATATCAACATCAACGCGGAAACGACAACGTCGAAAATCCGCTTAATCGCCAACGAAAAATTCTTTTTGCGCAGAATATCATAATACCTACGCACTTCGTCCGTCCGCATTTCTGCGGGCAGTTTCTCCCACTTACATATAATCATCGAACATGCTCCCGAAGAATTTCGACGAAATTGTCTATTACGTACTCTACTTGCTCGTCCGTCAGTCGTGTATGTAAAGGCAACGTGATTTCGTGCGCGAAATGATTGTACGCATTCGGATAATCTTTAATGTCGAAGCCGAGTTCCTTATACGCCGTATGTAACGGCAAAGGCTTATAATGAACATTACACGCAATGTCGCGTTCTGCCATTTTTGCGATTATTTCGCCGCGCTGCTCGTACGTAATATTCGGAATTTCCATAATATACAAGTGTCCCGAGGATTCGTGCTCATCGGTAAAATGCGGCAACGTTTTTACTCCGAACGGTCTAAATGCCGCGTCGTATCTTTCAATTATTTCTCTGCGCCGCGTCAGCATTTCGGGATAACGCTCGAACTGCTTAAGACCTATCGCCGCAACTACGTCAGTCATATTGCACTTGTACCACGTACCGACGATATCGTACTCCCACGCGCCCGGCTTTGTCTTGGCAAGCGCGTCTTTGGATTGTCCGTGCAAACTCAGCAGTTGCAGCCTGCGATAGATATCTTCATCGTCGATTCCTTCGATGGTTCGCCAGGTAAGCGCACCGCCCTCCGCCGTCGTCAGATTTTTCACCGCGTGAAAACTGAACGACGAAAAATCGGCAATGCTTCCCACAAGTTTTCCGTGGCGCTTTGCTCCGAATGCATGCGCCGTATCCGCGCAAATCGCGATTCTTCCGATTGCCTTTTGTATCGCATTCGCGGGCGCAAACAAAGCTTTTTTACGTTCCGCAATTTCGAAAATTCTGTCGTAATCGCACGGCACACCGCCGAGGTCGACGGGTATAATTGCTTTTGTACGTTCGTTAATTGCTTTTTCGACAGCAATATAGTCCATTTCGAAGCTATCTGGTTGCGAGTCTATCAAAACAAGCTTTGCGCCCACGTGACAAACGACGGACGCCGACGCCGTATATGTGTACGCCGGAACTATCACTTCGTCGCCTTCGCCTATGCCGAGAATACGCAACGCCATCTCGGCGCACGCCGTCTGCGAATTAAGGCAAACGCATTTGTTTACGCCGAGCCACTCGGCAATGTTTTTTTCGAGTTGCTTTACTCTCGGTCCGGTCGTAATCCACCCCGACCTTAACGCCTCCGCAACCTCGTTTATTTCGGACTCGGATATGTCCGGAGGAGAAAAAGATACTTTCATTAGTTACGTCTCCTTTACTTTTCGTCTTTACCGCAATAACTATTTTATTCGCGTTTTAACATTAAATTCTCGCGACTTTTTGCGGCTGACCTCGCTACGCTTACCGCCATATCGTTTTACGGCTATTATTATAGCATACACGATAAAAAATTTCAACACAAAAACAAAAGAGTTCTATACTTTTTAGCGTACCCCTCTCCGCATAGCGCCGACTAGCTTTTGCATTCGCAAAACAAAAGTCCCGAGAGCTATATTTTGCTCTCGAGACTATGCTGTCTTATTTGAGTTTTTTGTTTACATCAAAGACCTATACAAAGTCCTACGTAAAACACGGCAATCGCACCTATCGTCAAAACCAATAACGCTATATTCGTTGCGGTTTTATCCTTAACCAATCCGATAATCGACAGCACAAGCATCCCGATGGGTATTGCAAAATAATACCCTAAACCGATTACGAAATACAAAACGAAGCAAACCAACCACAACACGCCGCACAACGCGTTAAGCACGCATTCGAATACAAACGTCACGATAAGCAGAATTAAGAGCGGCAACCATAACAACAACGATAGCAGAATATCCGACGTCATGTTATCCATCAGATTAGTACAATGCTCGACGAGGCGCATTCCGAACCACGTACCTATTCCGTCGCAAACGGAATGCCACCATTCCAAAAGCGTTTCGTCGAAGTCAAAGAAATTCAATATCGCGCACACAAGAATAACTACAAACGATACCACCGAGAAAACGTTGGTAGCCGCGCCGAGCGAACCAAGTCCGCCGAATAGCGAAGCAAACAGCGAGCCGATCGAACAAAACAACCACTTAAAGAGCTTAAACAGTATTCTGAACGGAAAGGTTATTACGCCGAATATCGCGCCGAAAACGCTTCCGATTGCACTGCCGAAAGAAAACGAACTAGCGCTTCTTGTTCTTACACGGCTTTCGCGACTCGAACTTCTTTCCGCTTGCGTCGACTCTTTTCCCTTCTTTTTTAACCTTGTGTAGCCGTCTTCGGCAACGTAAATTACCTTACAATGTCTCGGAAAAGCTCGCTCTTCGACCACGCATCCTGCGTAAACAAACGCTTTCTTTAACTTTTTACAATTGATGAACGCACCTTCGCGTATACGCTCTACCGATTTCGGAAATTTAACTTCCCGAAGGACCGGACTATCGCAAACGTCGGACGGAATTTCCTTGACTTTACAATTTTCGTTAAATTTCAGCCATAACAGATTCTTCATTCCCGCTAAACTGCCGCTTTCGAGTTCAGTCAACTTTTCCGGCAAATAAAGCGTGTGAATCTTCTTTTGAGCAAAGGTCTCCGTGCAGATTTTGGTAACGATATCGGGGACTTCTACTTTAACCACTTCGCGCAAATACTCGTAAACTTCTATCTGGTTTACCTTGGGTACCCGATATTTATATGCGCTTAACGCTTCGCGAACATCGTTATCCAGCAGTTCCTCGGGCGTGAGCTTTGTTTTTATCCTTGCCTTTTTTCCGTCGTCGCGACGCATTTCGTCGGCAACGGGAGGGAAAGGAACAGACTCGGTTAAAGCGTCCGACTCGTTGTATTCTTCAAGGTCGAAAGTGTCGAACTTGAGTTTATAATACGAACCGCGACGACTACCGCGATAATAAGACAAGATATACAAAAAGTCGTCGTGGATTTCGAAAATAACGTCGTCGCCCATGGTTTCGAAGCTGCCGAACTGAATCGTGCCGTCTCTGTAAACTTTCATTCCGGTTCGATACGGTTTAACGCCGTAAGGCGAATCTCCATTGGATACGTAACCGAGATAGTCGCAGTCGTCGTACTTGATGCAGCCTATTCCGCTAAACTTATTGTCGAAAATCTCGCCGAAATAACGAACTCCGTCAGAGTAATAATGTACCGCATATCCGAATTTACTTAGACTATGAAATATTTCTTCGTCTATGGCATTATAGGCGCTGTTACGAGCAAAATCTATGTAGTTAAAATTACTTTTTTCTTCGTCGCTGAATTTCGATACGCAATCGCCAAAAAGCTCATAGGAGGTTTGCGCGCCGCCGATATACGTGCATACTCCAGACGTGCCGCTGATATACGAGGGAACTACGCTTTTCGTCGAGTCGTACGGCATCAAGAACATCGGAACAAACGGATACTTAAAATTCCAACCGACCTTTTTTTCGACGACCGCCGTACGCTCTTTCTCTTCGCTTAATCTATACTCGAGGCAGAACAGCGATTTCTTAAACGACAATACCTTGTGCGTGAAAAATCCGTCTTCGTCGTATTGCGAGATCGTGTACGTACCGTCTTTTTTGATTCTTATCGAAACCTTATGCCGATTACCGCTTTCGTTTATGAGGTCGAAACAAAAATCCTCGTCTTTATGAAAATGCAAATACGGTCCGCGCTTTTCGCCGTTAGCGGCATACGTAACGCAACCGGCGGTTCCGTCGCCATAAATTGCCATTCCGTCAAAAGTGGCGGCATTTTCGAACATCGCATAGGTTCCGTCGTCTTTTGCAATCAGTCCTGGTCCGGCAGGTTCGGCTTTCTTGCCGCTTAAATCCACTTCGCCGAAATAATGCATGTCTCCGTCGTCGAACTTCATTACCGGATGCGTCAAAATCACTTTTGCCATATCAATATAATTCCTTCCATTTTATCTAATTTTAACGGAATTTGCCAACAAGAAAGCCATACAAGGCTTTGCTTCGTTTATATTACAAAGCAGAACTCTTCTTATCTAGCCAAATCAATTACTCGTATTCTATCACTAAATTATTTTTTTGTCAATAGAATACATTCCTTTTGTACTGCTATTCCTCGCCACGCAGGCAACAATTAACGCGGCTAACGACCATTCTGTTCCTTACAATTAAAATTAGCCATTTTTTTACTTGACTTTGCCCGGCTTTTTTCAACTAAGAATAGCTTTCTCTCTTGAATCATAGCGCAAATTAGTTTCCGTCCGTCGCAGTTTTTCTCCCTCAAACGGACCTTTTTTTTAATAACGGTATATTTATACTGTAGATTTTACAAAAAAACAAAAAACACAAATCAATACCGAACATAGGTATCGGTTGTGATATCTCCGAATTATTCATATTGTATTTTAACGCTTTTATTCCTCGAATTTACTCTCTAGTCCGACTTACAACGGTTGAAACGGCGTACTGCCCCACATCACACTGCCCCACCCCTTTTATCAAATCCTTTACGCAATAATAGTAAGCTATTTGCTTGAAAATCAACACGCGAATGATGTTGACAACAAAGTACGGTTATGCTATAATCGTTCTATCGAAAGTTAAAGACCGACAAAGCAAAATCACCGAACAAAACAGCGCGGCAAACAAAAAAACGCAACGATTCGGTATGGGAGAGCAGAGTGCAATACTCGATAAAAAAAGTCCTTAAGTTCATAAAATGGAGCGACATAGGTCATTGTTTTTTGTTTGTTCTCGTTTTGCCATTCGCGCTCGTAACCAAATTGTTCGTTCGCGATTTTTGGCTGGTGTGCGAGGACAAAAACGAGGCGCGCGACAACGGCTATCATTTCTTCAAGTGGGTGCGCGAAAACCGCCCGAAACAGAAAATAGCATATACAATCAACAAAAAATCACCCGATTACCAAAAAGTAAAAGGGCTAGGTAAAGTAATAAGTTACGGCTCGGTATCGCACTGGTTTTGGTACATAGTCGCCGACAAAAACATAAGTTCGCAAAAGGGCGGCAAGCCAAACGCCGCGGTTTGTTACCTTTTGGAGGTAACGATTGGACTGCGTAAAAATAATCGCGTTTTCCTCCAGCACGGAATTACCAAGGACTCCGCCGAATGGCTGTTTTACAAAAACACGAAAATGCGCCTGTTCGTGACGGCGGCGACGCCCGAGCAAGAATTTGTTTCGGCAAACTTCGGCTATCCTGCCGATTTCGTCAAGCTCCTCGGATTTTGCAGATACGACGCGCTTACCGACGCCCAACGCGACGAAAATCTTATTTTGGTAATGCCGTCTTGGCGCAACTGGCTGGGGCGCGAATCGTCGGACAATCGCGACCTAAACTTTACTCAAACCGAATATTTTAAGCGTTGGGACGCGTTTTTGCACGACGAACGCCTTCACGAAATGCTTTCCGTCCACGGCAAAAGGCTCCTCTTTTATCCGCATCGCAATATGCAAAAGTTTCTTTCCGCATTTTCGTCGCCTTCTCCGCTTATCGAAATAGCGGACTGGCGCGAGCACGATATCCAAGACGTGTTAAAGCGCGCGGCTCTTCTTATTACCGACTATTCGAGCGTGTTTTTCGACTTCGCGTATATGCGTAAACCGGTCATCTTCTATCAGTTCGACGAAGCCGAATTCCGTGAAAAGCAATACCAACAAGGATTTTTGGATTATCACGATACCGTCCTTGGCGAGTGGACCGACAATCGAGACGAGCTTATCTATCTTCTCGGAAAGCAAATCGAATCGGGTATTCCCCTTCTCGCGGAAGAAACGATTCGCTCGTTTTTCCCTTGGCACGACGAGGGAAATTGCAAACGAACTTATGACGCCATAAAGGAGTTATAATCCCGTTAACAAAGTCAAAATAAGCACTTTTTGTAAAAATTGAGAGTATACCGAAACCAATGTTAGAAATTCCTAAAATGCAAAATAATCGCGCTCTCTCGGCTCGCGAACAATTCTTGTTAAACGCTCTGCTTGTGATATTCTTTATCCTGAGTGCGCTTAAACTTTTGCTTTGGATATTTTTTACCCTGCCCACCGCAGTAGGACTCGTTTTTACCGCCGCGCTCACACTCGTCACGCTTCTTGAACTGGTTATCTCCGTAAAAGTTCTCGACTCGCGTTTGACGTTTGCGCTAGCCGCCGCGTTTATCCTATTTGCAGCTTCTTACCTAATGCATAGAAGCGGACTGGAATACGCTTGTAATACGGTTATCTTTTTAGGAACGCTTGCCGTCTTGCCGCACGCTCGCTTGAGTAGGCGTACGATAAAAATTGCGTTTTTTTTGTTGCTCTTTTCCGCTTGGTTGATTGCGGGATTCGCAAGTCGCGACAACGACAAGGGTCTATTTTTTAATCTAAACACGAACAGCAGTAGTTTTCTTCTGTTTGCTTCGCAAGCGGCGCTTTTGGTTTACGCGCAAAGACAAACGGAGGGGGGTACCCAAAAGCTACTTGCGCTACTGTTAACAGCCGCACTTATAGTCACTCAATTTCAGTTCGGCGGGCGTTCGTCGCTGATAGGCACGGCTCTGCTTGTTGCATACGCGATAGTTCACAAACGATTCGAGCGGCTTAGCAGTAAAACGGTTTCATACGTAATCGCCGCATTATGCGTAGGCGCGGTCGCATTTGCATATTTCTACGCCGAAATATTATATTCGATTATCGGCCACGGCGAAATTTATTTCCTCGGTAAAGACCTGTTTACCGGACGACAAGTAATTTGGTCGGACGCATTCACCGCGATTAAAAACAATCTGCTTACGGGAATAGGCAACACCCTGATGTCGTGGACAAGCGCGACCACCGGCAATCCGGTTAACGTTCACAATCAAATACTCGGCTACCTGACCTGTTTCGGACTTCCGGCGACAATCGCCTTTATTGTGGCGTTTTCGCTTATCGCAACGCAAATTTTCGGCTACGGCAAATCAAAAACGACCGCGGCGATACTTATCGTTCTTACCGTGATTTCGTATTTCGAAACGCTGTTTTATTCGTCGGATTCTATCGTCGTCCTGCCGATAGCGCTGATAATCATATACTTTTTAAGCAAAAAGGAGTATTCGATATGATAATAAATTATTGTTGGCTGGGTCGCGACGAAAAACCCGAAAAAGTCAAATATTGCATCGAAAGCTGGAAGAAAATTTGCCCCGACGCGCAAATAATAGAATGGAACGAAGATAACTACGACCTAAACGTAAACGCTTACGTTAAAGCCGCGTACGAGCAAAAAAAATACGCGTTCGCGTCCGACTACATTCGCTTCGACGTACTACGCCGTAACGGCGGCGTTTATCTAGATACGGACGTAGAACTCATTAAAGACATCACGCCCCTATGCGGCGAAAGTTTTTTAGCTCTAGAGCGCGGCGGCGAAGTGAACCCCGGACTGATAATGAACGCGGCGGCGACGTACGAGCCGATTTTCGGCGAAATATTAGCCTATTACGACTCTTTAACCGATTTTTCGACGGATAAGACGGTCGTCGACATAACGTCCGAAATTCTACAAAAATACGGTCTTAACGACAAAGACGAAGAGCAATTCGTAGCAGGCGTAAAAATCTATCCGACCGAGTACTTCAATCCGAAAGGCGCGGACTACGGCAAGGACAAGATAACCGACAAAACGTACTCGATACATCACTATATGGCAACTTGGAAAAGTCCCGACGACCGACTTCTTATGCGCTACAAGGTAAAGTACGGCACCAAAAAAGGCAAAATATTATTTTCGCTACGCCACCCTTTCCTCGCTATAAAAAAAGCGCTAAAAAAACAATAATCGGTAGCATGGTGACGACCCGAAAGATAGACAAGTTTTTTGGATACACAAAATATCCTTTCCTGTCGATTTTATTTATATAATTAAAAAATCCTTTATCAATACGCGATAGAGGATTTTTTGTGCGTTAATTATTTGAATTTTACACGGCATTTCTGCAATCAAACAAGGCAAACGGCACGATTTTTGTTTGCGACGGTTGCCTTATTTCTTCATCTGCTTTATCCCGACAAAATCGAGTATATCTTGGCAATAACTTCCCGACGGTGAGGGCGCGTTGAACAGCACGTTTAGCTCCTTTCTTCGCTGCGCATATTCGTCCTCGCCGCGCTTTAGCCGTAATATCTCGGTCACGAGTTCGTCAATCGAACCCGTCACGGCGCCGGGCATAATCGCAAACGGATCGTCCACGGTAAAACCGCGCTTATCTTTGTAAGAATCGAAGTCGTCGCTTGCAAAAATAATCGGCTTATCGGTAAGCAGATAGTCGATATATACCGACGAGTAGTCGGTAACGAGCGCGTCGGACTGTCCGAGCAACTCATAAAGTTCGAGTCCTTCCGCAAAAATATCGGCGTTGGTAATAACTTCGATATTCGAAAATTCGCGTTTCAACCAGTCGATTCCGTCCTGCATCGGGTGAATTTTTATAATAAGTTTAACGTCGTTTTCGCCTAGCGCGCTATTAAGACGCGGCATATTTTCAGGCGTAAGAAGCGGAAATTCGCTGTCGGAATCGAACATGTTTCTTCCGCTCGAACGACGAAAAGTGGGCATCCACACCACGTTAAAGCTTTTGTTAAGTCTAAAAGACGCGGACTTTTTCGCAAATAAAGAATCCGAACGCGGATATCCGCCCATATAAATCTGCTCGTCACCGCAACGGAAGCATTCCTTCATAACGGGAACGAAAAACGAGCCTGTTACCAATAGGTGCGAAAACTGCTTTTCGTACCCGCTCATATAATCCTCGTTCGCAGCATAACCGATTTTTTTAAGCGGCATTCCGTGCCATATCTCGAAGTGCTCTTGCCTAGAGCAACGAGAGGTCGAAAACTTGTGCTTTCCGTATTCGGTAAAGACGTATTTCGCGCGAAGCCTGTTCCACGCGCCGCCGAAAAACGACGTTACTATTTTTGCGCCTTTGCCTACGTCAAGAGCCTTTGTCTGTTCGCGCTCGGCAGTATACAACACGATTTTATAATACTCGCCGTAACCGTTGTCCGCAAGATAACGAAACAACGCCCACGTGTTTTGCCGATAAAGCCGCGCGTCGACGAGAAATATCAACCTTTTGTTTTTCGGCACTATCTTATTAAGAAGCGAATACACTCCGCGAAGGAACTTCCTTAATAATTTCATTTTTTCTGTCCGTCCTCCCCGAACGCTCCGTCCGAACCGACATTTAAGTCGCTCGCTTTACCGCATTCGTCCGCTACCGACGTCTCATCTTTTTTCGGTTCGAGAAGATTGCCGTTTCCGACTTCACTCTTCTTCGTTTTTCCCTTTAATACGTTTCCTATAAAAGCAAAGACCGTCTTTAGTATTTGAATAATATCCTTACCCCTTACGAGAATAATAGCCGCAAAAAGTCCGAGTTGAACGGCTACGTTATACTCGCGCGTGAACGCCATTAAAAAGCCTTGCACGCATACGAGCAAAAGAGTTACTATCTCCTTGACCACTTTGACTTTTAGCTGCGTATACTTATAAGTATCTATAAGACGGAACACCCCTATAACCAGGTACGCCAAAAACGTCGCTATGGTAAGCGCGTGGATTCCCCAGCTTTGCACAAATCCGATTGCGACGACAAGGTTTACGACTCCGCCCAACAATGTAGAGACAAACGCCTTTCCGGTACGCTTGCTCGCCGTATAGAAGGCGCCGAAGTACGAAACGTAGCACGAAAACATCGCGCCGAGTAACAAAATCGACGCGTCGCTCCAAGCCGAATAATACTCGCCCTGAAGCAAAAAACGCGAAATAAACGGCAATAAAACAAGCACGGCGGAAGTCGCCAACGTAAATACACACGAGCATACGTTAAAGACTTTGCTGTTAAACTCGCCTTTGTCCGTATCTTGCTCCGTCTTTACCGCCGAAATCGTCCACGCCGACAAAAATACGGAGCCGAAAACGTTGATGATAGACGGGAGTTTTGCCGCCGCCGTATATAATCCCGAAACGGTAGCGCCGACAAGCAACGTGCAAACGTATCGGCTGACGGTATGCACAAGCCACCAGGAAATATTATTAGGCACAAGCGGCATCGAAAATTTAATCATTTCCTTAAGCAAGCCGCCGTTTACCTTTTTAGGCGAAATCGAGCCGAACAGTCCGCCGCTGAAAACGAGCATAATAAGTTTGACCGCGTCGGAGCAACAACGTGCCGTAAGATATCCGATTATTCCCATATCGAACACCACGATAAACAAGAACATAAACACCGCAAGCGCAACGGCATTCGCTATTCCTGCGGCGGAATACCAAACTATTTTTTCGTTTCCGCGCACGTATTCGCCGCAAAGCGTACAAAGCGCCGTAAGCAAATACATCGCACCGAATAAAATCCAATACTCTTGCGGATACGCTATCCCGAGCACCGAAACGCCTATAAAGACGAGCACCGCTCCGCCTAACGTTACCGCGAGCGCGCTGTTGAATATTGCCTTGCGGTCGCAAGATTTATCCATACAAAAACGAAAAACGGCTTCTTGAAGCGACAACATACAAAACGGCAGCAAAAGTTCGAGCGTAGACGTAAGAAGTTCCACGGTATTGTAATCGCTCGGCAACATAAACGCGGTAAGAAGCGGCAACAGGAAAAAGTTTATAAGCTTCGTGCTTAAATTTCCTATTGCGATTATAGCAGTAT
>CAYTKK010000041.1:0-2163 GCA_964438355.1 uncultured Lachnospiraceae bacterium
GGTTTCTATTTCGGTCACGTTGTCGTCGTGGCTAATCAAAACGCCTTCGAATATTTTTTTGCCCTGCATCGGCGCGTACAATTTGATTTCGACTTCCTTGCCGTAGTTGCGTTCGTAATCACGATGCTTCTTAAAGGGTCTATCAAGTCCCGGCGAGGATACGTTGAACACGTACGGTTTGCCGGCTGTCGGATCGAGTTCCTCCAAAAGCGGATCGACCGCCATTGTTACCTTTTCGCAATCGTCAAGCGAAACTCCGGCGGGGCAATCCATATAAACAGTCAAGTTATCCTGACCGTTTCTTTTTACAAACTCGACCTCAACGATTTCATATCCCATTTCCGTCATTATCGGCTCTATTTTTTGTTGAACCGCTTCTGTAATTTTCAATGAAACCTCCTTACATACATTTGAGAGCGGACTCGCAAGCCCACTCTCAATATAATTTAATATTGATATTATTTAGATTATACCACAACAAAAACATTAAATCAAGCAATTTGCAACCGTTATACTATTTTTTTATAGTTTTAGCGTTAAGTCACAACAAAATTACGCTTCATCGACAATTTTTTCGCACAAAAGCATAAACGCTTGCGCCGTCGCCACCGCGTCGTGTATCGCTCGGTGCGCGTGCTCGTTGTTGATACCAAGACTTTTAAGTATCGTACCGAGTTTGTAATTATGAAGTCCCGGCAAATATTTGCGAGCAAGCGAGAGCGTATCCATACTGGAATTGTCAAAATACATTCCCTCTCCGGCTCCTGCCGCCGCAACAAAACTTATATCAAAAGTGATGTTTTGTCCGACCAAAATCGTACCGTTCGAAAACTTGTAAAAATCGGGAAGAACTTTATCAATCTTCGGAGCAAAAACGACGTCGGAATCCGTAATCGAAGTTAAATCGGTAATACGCTCGGGAATTGGCATTCCCGGATTAACGTACGTAGAAAAAACTTCCGTCAGTTTTCCGTCGACGAGTTTTACCGCACCTATCTCGATAAGCTTGTCCTCACGCGGATTTGTGCCTGTCGTTTCGACGTCGAATACGCAAAACGTTTTTCCCCTTAAGAACGCGGCGGGTTCTTTTGCGACGTCAAACAAATTGGTTTGACGCGGAGAAACATACGGCTCCGGCTTGACGCACACATAGTCTTTCGGCACAGCCGCACGCGGTACGCTTACCTTAAAATCGCTATCCGAAAACGTGCACAAAGAAATCGCGTTTACAAACATATCGAAGGATACCTGACCGCGAAACTCGTTCTTTTTAAGCGCCCCCTTTACTACAACGCTCATTCCGTTGCGCATATTCTGTATGTTTCCGAGTTCTTTTCTCGGAAACAATAGACATTTAAGCTGCCCGGTCGGATCGGTAAGCGTAAATTTGTAAAATTTTTTGCCCTCACCCGTTTCGCCTTCTCGAGGCTTTCGCGTACACTCGCTAAATTCACTGACGTTGCCGCAATAGACTACGCCGTTTGCCTCACGCTTGGCGTCACATATATATCCCGCTTTATCGTACACGATTTTACCGATAAACGCTTCGACGTTTTGCGGCGTAAGCATATGTGCGTCACCCGTCCGATAAATGCGATTCTTTAACTCCTCTTCAGCGCACGCGATAAGATCTACTTTTCTCACCTTTTTCGGCTTAAAATCCAATGTGATTTTTTCGCAATACGACCTTTCTAGCAATTTTCCGATTTCGGACGGTATTTTCCTTGCAATTATTGTATCATAAACGTCGCTATCAACCTCTAATGAAATACAAACGGAACCGTCGGCGTTAGTTACAAAAGTGAGTTGGTCGACAAAGACGTACGGCGCAACCGACGGATAATCGTCAAAAAAGTCAAGAAGTTTTGCTTTGAAAAACATTTCGTCGAAATGACTTTTAATCAGTTTAACTTCTAAACTTGCTTTTACTCCCAAAACTCGCCTAAAAGCGGCAATTATATCGTCACGATTTTCGGCGACTTGCCGTTCCTTATCCTCGGGATAAATAAGATTTATTCGAATTAGCTCAGACGAAATTTCAACGTCGACAGAGGAAAGTACCAAATAATCGTATGCGCCTCCCGTTTCTTTATTGAATTTTGTCATAAGTACGCCGTTCGACATCGTCGTATGTACCTCCTAAGTTTTATGGGCAAAACTAAA
>CAYTKK010000041.1:2263-11610 GCA_964438355.1 uncultured Lachnospiraceae bacterium
CATATCGTAATTGCAACGAGAACATGTGGGACACGATACTATTTGGACGCCGCCTCGCAAATCCAGCGCCTGCAAAATAAGCCGCCCGGCGCGAACCTCTTCCACAGGGTCGCCGGTTAACGAAACGCGTATCGTATCGCCGATTCCGCTCCTTAAAAGAGAGCCTATTCCGATGGCTGACTTAATTATTCCGCGTTCATGCGCTCCGCTTTCGGTAACGCCCAAATGAAGCGGATAATCACAATGCTTACTCAAAATTTCATACGCTTCAATCATCGTATTAACCGATGACGACTTAACGGATATAACCGTGTCACAAAATCCGCAACGCTCCAAAACGGCAACGTGAGTAAGCGCGCTTTGTGCTAGCGCTCCCGCCTTCCCGAGTTTTTCAAGACCTTTTTCTAAAGAACCGCTGTTTACGCCTACTCTTATCGGGACTCCGTTAGCACGACACGCCGCCACCACTTCTCGAACGTTTTGCTCCGAACCTATATTGCCCGGATTAAATCGGATTTTATCGAATCCGATGTCTGCGCAGGCGACTGCGAGCCGATAATCGAATTGAATGTCGGCAACGAGCGGCATTTTTACCCTACCGATGACGTTGCGACTGCAAGCCTCTACGTCGGACTGCGAACTGACAGCGATTCTTGCTATATCGCATCCGTTTTTTTCAAGCTCTTGAAGCTGCCGAAGCGTCGCAAGTCCGTCGGAGGTTTTCGTATTAGTCATTGACTGAATCGTAATCGGAGCGCCTCCGCCTATTATTAAATTTTTTACTCGAACTTCTTTTGTCACAACAATATACCTATTATATCTATAATAACCACGAAAGCCAGTAACGCAATCAATCCCACCGAGTGAATTGTGTTTTCAATCTTCGGGTCTATCGGTTTTTTTCGTATCCACTCGATTATCGTAAAAACTATCTTCGAACCGTCAAGCGCGGGAATCGGCAAAATATTGAAAATCGCCAAATTAGACGCAAGTAGCGGCAAAAGCAAAAATATGTTTCGCCAGTTTTGCGCAGCCGTTTGAGCCATAAACGTTATTGTCCCTACAGGTCCGGTAACCGAAGTCAACGCTACGCTTCCGGTAATCAATCCCCACAGCGACGATAAAACCATAAACGACAAATAAAACGTAAACGGCAAACAATACTTCAACGCGTAACCGACGTTGCCGGCGCCGCGTTGCACATACATACTGCTAAAACCAAAGCCATAGTAATCGTCATCTCCGGATACGATGTGTTTCACAGTTACGTTTACTTCGGTTTCTACTCCGTTGCGTTCTACGGTAAGAACATACTCGGCACCTTCAGATTTATCGGAAACAAGACTGTCAAACGAATCCATTATACCGATTTCCTGTCCGTTTACCGCGACAATAACATCGCCGACTTGAAGTTGCGGACAATAATATCCGCCGGCGCCGTTCGAAGTAAGCACCCCGACCTGCGGAATATTATATCCGACCACAAGTACAAATAAAAACGAAAATATTATAGCGCTTAAGAAATTAAATAACGCACCCGACAGAAGCACAATAATTCTTTTCCACGGCGCTTGCTTGGAAAACGGCACGACGACATCGTCAACATTTTGTTTATCGGGAACTTCAGCGATTTGCTTGCCGTCGAGTTCGAGAGCACCATCGCCGCTAGGTAAAAGTTCGTCAAAAATTTCACTCTCAACCGGGATTCGCGGCTTATCTTTATCTTCTTCGCCCTCCTCACCTTCGAACGCGCAATACCCGCCTAACGGGATAACTCGCAACGAAAAAACTTCGCCCGTCTTCTTATTACGCTTGCTAAAAATTTTGGGTCCGAATCCTACAGAAAATTCGTTAATCTTAAACTTTAATATTTTCCCCGCGACGTAATGTCCCAGCTCGTGTACGATTACCATAAGCAACAAAATCACTACCGCAAGAAGAATGTAAAGAATATTTTCCAAACTATCTCTCCGTCAATTTTTTATATTCGCGCGCCACGCGTTCGCATACGCTCATATGGATTAACTCAACCTCACGCCAATCGCTGTACGCCGTTGACAATTCACTATCAAGTATATTCGCAACAATCGTCGTTATATCGGTAAAAGATATTTTTCTATCCAAAAACAATTTTACAGCCGCCTCGTTCGCGGCGTTAAGTATTGCCGGCGCGGTCCCGCCCGCTTTTAACGACTCGCGCGCAAGTTTCGGCAACGGAAAAACATCCTCATTCGGCTTTTCGAAATAAATAGGCTTGGAAAAATCGAATTTCGCTCCTTCCATCGGTAAACGTTCGGGATACGAAAGCGCGTATTGTATGGGCATTTCCATAGTCGGCGACGCAATCTGCGCAATTATAGCGCCGTCACAGTATTCAACCATCGAATGGATTATACTGTCCGGCTGTATTATATAATCGACGTTCTCGCAATCGAATAACCACCTAGCTTCGATAAGCTCCAGTCCCTTATTCATCATCGTGGCGCTGTCTACCGAAATTTTCTTTCCCATATTCCAATTAGGATGTTTAATCGCCATTTCGGGAGTAATTTTGCTTAAAAAATCTTTATCTTTGCCACGAAACGGTCCGCCGCTGGCTGTAAGAATAATGCGCGACACTTCGTCCTTTTTCGCGTTTTGCAAACACTGCCAAACAGCGCAGTGTTCACTGTCAATCGGTAAAATGCTTACGCCGTGTTCGCGTGCCATCGACATAACGCATTGTCCGCACGCAACCAAAGTCTCTTTGTTTGCAAAAGCGACGTTCTTTCCCGCTTCGATAGCGGCAATAACGCCGCGAAGTCCGTCTAAACCTACGATAGCAGCAACTACTACGTCGACAAACGGAAGAGCCGCCGCTACGGTTTGCGCATTGTAACCGACCTCGATTTGCGCTTTATAGCTCAGTCGGCTTAAAGCCTTAGATTCGTTTTCATTCGCTATACCGACAAAATCGGGACAAAACTCCTCCGCTTGTGACAAAAGAAGTTCCGAGTTCGCGCCGCAAACAAGTGCGCGAACCCGAAACTTATCGGGATACCGTCTTATAACGGATAGCGTTTGTCGTCCTATAGACCCGGTACTGCCCAGTATCGCCACGTTGATCATCAGAACAACCCCACTATCGAGAAAAATACGAATATGAACATCGCGGACACTATTACGCCGTCAATTCTGTCCAAAAAGCCGCCGTGTCCTTTAAGTATGGTACCGAAATCCTTGATTCCGCAAGCTCTTTTAATGTACGATGACACAAGATCTCCGATTTGACAAACAAGAGCGGTGCCGAAACCCAAGATAACAAACAAAACGAAATTCAAAACCGAATCATTGACAATCGGCTGAGTCATAACCACTCCGTTTTGCGCAAATAGCCAAATGATTATTCCGCCGACCACGCCGCCTACAAGTCCGCCGACGGCACCGGAAATCGTCTTTTTCGGACTAACCGTAGGTGCCAGCTTCGGTCCTTTAAGCGTAGAACCGACGATATACGCCATAGAATCAACAAGCGAAGTAACGCCGAACGCCATAATCGTGGCAACCGCCGCGTTTCCCGAAAAAGTCTGCACCGAAAAATCGCCCAAATAGCCTAGCGCAAGCAAATACAGCATTACCGTCCCGGGATAAATCATCGCAAGCAACGTACTAATTACGTTTGATATCGTATACTTTTTGGAGAATATATTGTATGCGATACATGCAATAAACATAACGGCAAGCACACCGAACGCCGACGTTATACCGCCACTGCCACGCTCGACAAAAATATTGATTATCTTAAATACAACGTAACCGGCAACTATATTCGCATATACAAAACCGCGCATCGGCTTTGCAAACTTATTACCGATTGCCTTACAAAATTCATAACTTGCTCCGAACATCAACAAAAGTACGAACACGTCGTAAAATGCTTTGTTGACGTAAATTCCGAGCAAAATTCCGGCAGCGTACGCAATGGCAATCGGAATAGCCGTTATCGTCCGCTGAACAAAATTGCTTCTCGACTTTTCGACGGGATTCTTTTCAACGTTTTTTTCGTCATTCTGAGCATTTTCAGACTCGGGACGTGCCGTTTCTACCTGTTTTTCTTGCGCGTCCTCCTCGCTTTTTATCAATGACAAATCGTCGGAAGCGCCTGTGTTTTCGTTTTTATGTTTCATAATCACACCTTTCCGTACCTACGGTCGCGCGCGGCAAAATCCGCAAGCATTTCATCGAATTCCGCTTCGCTAAAATCCGGCCAAAGCGTATCCGTAAAATACAATTCAGCATAAGCCGCTTGGTAAAGCAAAAAGTTACTTAACCGTTTTTCTCCGCCTGTACGAGCAATAAGATCCGGATCCGGGATTCCTTTCGTATAAAGAAAATCGGAAACCGTTTTTTCGTCTACACTCTTCCTTCCGTTTACAATTATATCGTTGACGGCTCGCACTATCTCGTCGCGCGCGCCATAATTGAGCGCCACACAAAAAGTGCCTTGCGTCCCATTCGAACTTTCTTTCTCTATTTTGTCGAAAATTTCGATGACGTCACCCGGAAAGAACGAACGATCACCCAAAACAACGACCTTAACTCCGTTTTGAACAAGCTCGTTAAACGACGTAGAAAAATTCTTCCGGATAAGGTCAATAAGTCCGTCAACCTCATCTTTGGGTCGCGACTTGTTTTCGGTAGAAAAGGCGTAAACCGTAACGTATTCCACCCGACGCATAAAAGCGTGTTTCACGATACGTATAAGCGTACGTACGCCCTCTTTATGACCTACCGAACGCGGCAGCATTCTCCTTTTTGCCCATCTGCCGTTGCCGTCCATAATAAGAGCAACGTGACGAGGTATTCTTTCGCTTTTGACGTCAGACTTCAAGAATCTCGGCTTCCTTTTCTTTGACGAGCGCGTCAACGGACGCTATATTCTTATCCAGAATCTTTTGAACCTCTTTTTCATACGTCGCCGCGTCATCTTCGGAAATTTTTCCGTCCTTTTTAAGCGACTTCACCGTATCCAGCACGTCACGACGAGCGTTGCGAAGCGTTACCTTGTAATCCTCGCCCGTCTTTCTTACCTGTTTACTCAAATCACGACGTCTCTCCTCGGTTAGTTGCGGAAAAACAAGGCGAATTATCTTACCGTCATCGCTAGGAGTGATGCCGATATCGGATGCGGCTATTGCCTTGGAAACAGCCTTTACCATGCTTGCGTCCCAAAGCGAAATTTGTAGCAACCTTGCTTCGGGAACGCTGATATTTGCCATTTGATTGATGGGCGTAAGCGTTCCGTAATAATCGACCACTATCTTATTAAGAATCTGCGGATTTGCTCTGCCCGCACGGACGCCGCTGAGCTCTGTCTTAAGATGCTCGACGGTATCCATAAGAGTAAGTTCGTATTCTTCAAAAGCTTCTGCAACTTCGGGTAAATTAAAATTCATTCTTCCTCCTTTTTTTGCGGCGAGGCTGCCGCTGTATATTATTTACTCTATTATAACAGATAAAACGTTATTTTTCAACTGTTATTTGATAGCGGTACCGATTTTTTCTCCTCGCGCCGCCTTTATCAATCCGTTTTCTTCATACAAACCGAAAGCAACGATCGGAATATTATTTTCCATACATATGGTAACCGACGTAGTATCCATAACCGACAGGTGCATATTGATTACGTCCATATACGAAAGAACGTCAAACTTCTTTGCCGCGGGATTCTTCTTCGGGTCGCTATCGTACACGCCGTCGATGTTTTTAGCCATCAACAAAACGTCTGCCTTGATTTCGGTTGCGCGAAGAGCCGCGCCGGTGTCCGTCGAGAAATACGGATTGCCAGTGCCGCAAGCAAAAATAACTATTCTTCCGCACTCGAAGTGACGAAGAGCTTTTCTAAAAATATACGGTTCGGCAATCGCTGGAATATTAAGCGCCGTTTGAACTCGCACGGGGACTCCCTTTTTCTCGATGGCGTCTTGAAGCGCCAAAGCGTTCATAATAGTAGCGAGCATTCCCATATGGTCGGCAGTTACCCTATCCATATTACTGCCCTGTCTGCCACGCCAGAAATTACCTCCGCCGACTACGATGCCGATTTCGACGCCCGACTTATGAACCTCGACAATCTGGGATACGATATGCTCGACTTTTACGGGATCTATTCCGACGCCGTCAGCGCCGAGAGCCTCTCCGCTTATCTTCAACAAAACTCTCTTGTACATTATGTTCTCCTTTACTAACGGCTACGTGTTTCAATAATGAAAATCCGTTAAAATTTATACGCTGTTCCTAACTTTTTTCAAAAAAATAGGAACACCCGAAAAAAGTGTTCCTATTCTTCCTCGAAAAATATTACTTTCCGGTAATCTTTGCGATTTCCTCTGCGAAGTTTTCGTTCTTCTTCTCGAGTCCCTCGCCCATAACAAAACGGACGAATCCGGTAATTTCAGCAGTCACGCCTGCGCTCTTTGCGACAGCCGCAAGATGCTGAGCAACCGTAACGGACGGGTCCTTAACGAAAGCTTGATCGACAAGACAAATTTCCTCGTAGAATTTCTTGATTCTGCCGATAAGCATCTTTTCGATAATCGCGTCGGGCTTATTTGCCGTCTTGGGATCGTTCTTAATTTGAGCCTTAAGAATCTCCTTCTCGTGATTTACCTCTTCCTCGGGAACCTCGGACTCGAATGCATACTTAGGAGCAAACGCTGCGATATGCATTGCAATGTCGTGGCAAGCCGTGCGAAATTCTTCGCTTCCCGACACGTCGCCGCTCGTCTTTACTCCAAGCAATACGCCGATTTTACCGCCCATATGAATATAAGTTTCCGCTCTACCGTCAGCCGCCAAACGAACTACACGGCGAAGCGAAATCTTCTCGCCTATCTTTGCGGTTGCATTATTGATATCGTCAAGAACGGTTCCTTCGCCGCTCATCGACTTAGACGCCAAAAGCGCGTCCACGTCGTCAACTCCGCCAAGCGCAACCTGCTTTGCAATTCCCTCTGCAAGAGCTATAAACATATCGCCCTTTGCAACGAAATCGGATTCGCAGTTAACCTCTGCAAGCGCGCCGACCTTACCATCCTCGCTCATATAAGCGCAAACAGCGCCCTCAGAAGCAATTCTGGAAGCCTTTTTAGCAGCAATGCTTACGCCCTGCTCTCTCAAATACTCTGCCGCCTTATCCATGTCGCCATCCGTCGCGGTAAGCGCCTTTTTGCAGTCCATCATGCCTGCGCCGGTGATTTCGCGAAGCTTTGCGACGTCTTTTGCCGTAAATGCCATAAGTCTTCTCCTTATTATATTAAATTATGAGTTCCGCCGCAAACTTGTGCGTCGGATATAGAATTACGCCTCTTGCTCTTCAACAGGCTCGGTAACTTCCTCTGCCTTCTCCGCATTCTGCGCTTCTATCTGACGACGAAGAGCAAGTCCTTCCTCACCCTCGCGCGCCTCGATAACCGCGTCTGCCATTGCGCTTGCAATAAGCTTAATCGAACGAATAGCATCGTCGTTGCCGGGGATAACGTAATCAACCTCGTCGGGATCGCAGTTCGTATCGACAATACCTACGATAGGAATATTAAGCTTGCGAGCTTCTTGGATTGCAAGGTGTTCCTTCTTCGGGTCAACCACGAAAAGCGCGCCCGGAAGAGTTCTCATATCCTTAATACCGCCAAGATTTTCCTCAAGCTTATCACGCTCTGCAATAAGTTGAGCAACCTCTTTCTTGGGAAGCACGTTAAACTCGTTCATCTTCTCCATTTGATTGAGCTTATTAAGTCTCTCGATTCTCGTACGAATCGTCGAGAAGTTAGTAAGCGTACCGCCCAGCCATCTGGACTTCATGTAAAACATTCCGCACTTCTCGGCTTCTTGCTGGATAGCCTCTTGCGCCTGCTTCTTAGTGCCTACGAAGAGAATGCTCTTTCCGCCCTCCGCTACGCTCTTAATGAAAGCGTACGCTTCGTCGATAAGTCCGACTGTCTTTTCGAGGTTGATGATATAAATATCGTTTCTGGAAGTATAGATATACTTCTTCATCTTCGGGTTCCATTTACGAGTCGGATGACCGAAATGTACGCCGGCCTCGAGTAATTGCTTCATCGAAACAACGTTTGCCATAATTTTTACCTCCTGTTCTGCCTCCTCACGGCTCAACTTCTTCCCTTTTATCGCGACGAGTTAGTTTGAATTTTGACGCGACACAGAAGGGCGAATCCCCGCAAGTGTGTACTAAACCGTTGAGTATTATATCATAAAGAAAAAAATAATGCAAACAAATTGCATTACTTTTTCATGATTTATTAGGCGTTTTATAAATATTTTTTTACACAATTGAAAGTTAATTTTTATCGACGCCGGAATCTTTTTTACTCGCAACCACGATATGCCGACAACCGAAAAGCATCCGCACCCTGCAATCGAACTCAAAGCAAAAACAAACGAAGCTTTTTCCAAAGGGACTTTGAACACAAATAAAAACAGCACAACTCCAACCAAATTAACAATGTTGGAAGCAAGACTCGCTACAAAACCAATTCTCGTATGTCCGTAACATCGCAAACATGCAATAGCAGTATAACCCGCCGACCAAACCACCTGCTCTATCAATCGCAATTTGAAAATAGTTAGTGCATACGGGCGATACATTGCATATTCGGCTTTATACATTCCCATAAAATTCAAAAGAGGCTCGGCAAAGATAAACCCGCAAAAAGCAATCGCGAAAGAAAACAGCCAAGACAAGATCATAGATGTACCGATTAGTTCTTTACAATCTTTCTTTTTCTCTGCACCCAAGTATGCACTAAGCAGAATGGATGTTCCAGTCCCGACCGTCATAATCAAAACTTGCAAAAAAGTATTCCCCGTAGCCGCTATCGTTACGGGAACGACGAAAAAACCTTGCTCATACGATTTTGCGACAATCGTCTGCACAAACGACATCAGGACTGAACTTATCTGACTAAAAAACAAAGGCAGTGCCAAAGAAAACAACTTCAAATTGCCATCTTTCGTTTGTACGGACATTAAATTTTTATCAATAAATGCCATTATGTTTTATATCTAACGAAAATACAAATTCTCAATCACAAAGAAAACTCGCAAGTAACACCACTACTCGAAACAAATACGATACAACGTCGCATTGCGAAATAGACCGAAAAATTTTATAGTGACTTCTTTCTTTCCGTATATTTCGGGAATTTCCGTATCGAACTGCTTAAAAAACATATCAAGCACAATCGTCTTATACGCAAAATACTTACCGTCGACGTATATTTCGACGCGACACGTACCCTCTCCCTTCATTTCCAGTATTACTTTTTTTTCGCCGCCAAAGCGCAAATAAC
>CAYTKK010000042.1:0-11558 GCA_964438355.1 uncultured Lachnospiraceae bacterium
CGTACGCGCGGGTCAACCCATGCGTAAAGCAAATCCGTAATCAAATTGATCCCGACAAACAGGAAAGCGCTCAGGATCACCAGCGCTTTCAGCATCTGGAGATCCGCATCGTTCAAGGCGTTGACCCCTTCGTAGCCGAGTCCCGGAATCCCGAAAAACGTCTCCAGAAGCAGACTACCGGTAAAAAGAAACGGCAGGACGGTCGAAGCGCGGGTGATGATCGGGATCATCGCATTTTTCAGCAGATGTTTGAAGTAGACTGCGAACGGCGAAGCTCCCTTTGCGACGGCGGTGCGTAAATATTCCTTGTTCATTTCATCCAGAAACACGGTGCGGTAAAACCGGACTCCGCTCCCGGTGCCGCTGATGATCCCGATCACCACGGGCAGCAGCAGATGGCGCGGGGTCCCCCACCCCCACACGGGAAACAGATTCAGGTAATATGCAAGGAACCACTGTCCGAAAATAATCAGCGCCAGGTAACTGATACTCATCCCGGCAACGGAAAGGAAAAGGATGATGCGGTCCGCAAGACGCCCCCGGCAGATGCAGGAAAACATTGCAAGGATGATCCCGATGACCAGTTCCCCGAGGAAAATCGGAATCATCAGCATCAGCGACGGCAGCATCCCGTGCCAGAGTTTCGAGCGGATCGGCTCCTGCGTCTGAAGCGTATTCCCGAAGTTCAGAAAGCTGACATACGGAAAATCTTCCGTAAACGTCACGATTTCACGGAATGAATCCACCGCCTGCGTATCGAACCAGCCGCGGGTCGGACGGAAAAAAGAGACTTTGCGAACCAGGCACTCTTTCCCCGCCAGAAGCTCCAGAGAGTCGGGAGCCTGCTCCATTTCCACGGCAATGACGCCGTCATCCGGCACAAACTCCCGCCCGTTGACGGACAACGGCGCGGAAGCGTTGATTTCGACTCGGAACCGTTCCCTGTCCGGCAGTTCAAAATTCCGGCGGAAGACGATCGAGCCGCCCTGCTCCAGAAGCACCCCCTGCGGAAGCGCCCTGTAAGAACCGTGGAGCGCAACACCGGCGAACATCACGCGGGAATTTGCGAAATCCGCACCCGTATAGAGTTCCGTATGGCGCCAGCGCCCCCAGAAAAGCGGCTTGTCCGAACCGAGAATGCCGCGCATTTCCTCAATTTCCTGCGGACTCGGATTTTTCCCGAGCACCGTCAGGGCGGGGTCTCCCGCAGCAAGACGGAACAGCACGAAAGTAAGGATCAGGACACCCCCCATAATCAGCAGGGAATACAGAATTCTTTTCAGTGCATATCGAAACATTTTACGGATTTACCTTTTATCATGTTGCAAACATCGGACAAAGACGTTAAATTTATACCCTGATTTTACAAAGGGCAAACGGCATGAGGCATTTTTCAGAAATATTCTTGATCATTTTGCTCCTGACGGCGCTGTCGGGCTCTCTTTCCGCGCAGTTGCTGTTCCAGGGGGAAAGAAAATACCTGGATCTCCATTACGAGGATCTCTCAACGTCCTCATGGGCGCGGGCAACGGACTTCGGGGAACGCATGAAACGTCTTGCGCGCCAGGCGCTCCCTCCCGGCAGGCGCTGCCATATCGCGATCATCACACTGGCGGAGGAAGGCGCTCCGCAGGTATTCGAAGCAAAACTGGAAAAACGGCGCTTTGTCCGCATCACGATCCCGCGCGATTACCGGCGGATCGAACCGGATACCCGTTCCATCACGGACCTGATGTCATGGCTGCTGCTCGCAAACGCCGGATTCGGTCCGGAACATGCGGACAAAATCCGCGACTCCTGGTATGTCACGGGACTTGCCAGAAAAGCCCTCAGTGAAATGAGCCTTATCAGTTCGCCGTTCTCCGGCTACTATCCGGCGGCGTATCTGTTTGAATCCGACGGAATCGCCCCGACATTGCGGCAGTTGACTTCCGTGCCCCTGCTGGTCAGCGACTCCGCCCCTCGCCTGATTTATGAGGAATACAGCGAACTGCTGATACAGCTTTGCTCGAAAAACCGTCTTTTCCGGGAAGGCATTCTGGAACAAATCATAAAAAAGACACTGGACAACCCGGAATCGGACGGCTGCCGGCTGTTTGCGGAAACCGCGGGAGAAGCGATTCTCAAACGAAACACCGGAATTCTCAGGCAGGATGCCAAAGGAGCCGAGCGGGAACAGGAACTGGAAAAATGGTTCCGCAGGGAACTGGAGCGTCTGCTGATCTGGGATCTCCTTCCGGCGTCCGTCCGCAAAATCGAAGCGGAGTATCACAAGGCAGTCCGTTTCCGTTACACTTATGAGGGCTCCACATTGACCGGGACGCCGGCGGATTTTGCTCTGCAATGGGAGAAGATGGACAATCCCGGCAAACTTCTCTCCTCCGTCATGAACAGGCTTCTTGCGCTCGGACAGATCATTCCGCCGGATCTGGCGGTTCCGCTATCCGAAGTCCGCTCTTCGCTTTCCCGTCTCCGCACCGACCGTTCCGGAGAAAGCCTTCAGAAACTCCGGCAGGCGGAAGCCTCCTTTTTCACGGAGCTGGAGCGCCATATCGCCATCGAACGTTTCCTGAACGCAACGGAAAAGCGCGTATTGCCGCCGGCAACCAGATATTTCATTACACTTCAGGTGCTGAAGCAGCAGGAGGCGCAGGGCGCATCCCCCGCTTCCGGCATCAACGCGCTTCTGAACGCCGGGATCTCCGGAGGCGGCAAACCATGAATCCGAGAAGAAATAAAATATTGAAAAAAGAGACCTCACCCCTGCAGTTCATCGCCTATGCAGTCGCAGCAGTGGTCTTCGTCCTTCTGCTGCTTGCCGCATATCATACGATCCGCAGAACCGCGGCAAGAATGTCTGCCGACTTCTATTACCCGTTCCTGAAAGCAGTGCGCGGGCTGGAAGACACATATGCAGACGGCACTCTGCTGGTCCAGAACAACAAGACGCTCGCTGCCGCACTCATCAAACTGCAGAAAGAGAACTTTGAACTTACCTCAGGGCACGCCATCGTGCAGGACCTCCAGAAAGAAAACGAGGAACTCCGCCGCACATTGCGCCTCAGGCGGAAACATATCTTCACCCCGGTCTTCGCAGAAGTATTGACGCGCGATCCGATGACATGGAACGAACAGTTCGTCATTGACCGGGGAAGTGACGCGGGAATCTCCGAAGGCGATCCGGTCGTGGTCTCCTCCGTCATAAAAAACATGTCGGTGCCGACTGCGGTATTGATCGGGCGCATCAAGTCCGTCAGCAGACATACGGCTGTCGTGTCGACGGTTCTCAGCCAGGACTTCAAGCTCAGCGTCACCCTCTCCAATTCCCGCGCGTCGGGCATTCTCGAGGGTGAAAGCAATGCGGGGACGGAGTTCTCGCGGATGCGCTATATTCCGGTCAAAACAGTCCTGAAAGACGGAGAACTGGCGCTCACCAACTCTTTTTCGGGGAACAATCCGCCTGGAATCCCGGTCGGAGAAGTGGTGGCGTGGGACTCCGAACATGTCGGGCGGGAACAGGATCATGTCTATCTGGAAGCGCGCATCAGACCGTTTGTCCCGCCGGACTCCGTCCGCTTCGTGGCGGTTTATGTCAAGGAGAAGCAATGACTGCGACAATTTATATTCTGTTTTTTACGACTTTCTCAGTGACGATCGAACTGATTCTGCGCTCGTTCGGGCTGTATCTGCCTCTGGCGGCGCTGTTTCTCTTTTACGCGGCAATCGTCTTCGGCTACCGGGCGGGAGCTGCGGCAGCGCTCCTTGCCGCCTGCGGACTCGATTTCATGTCCGGCAATCCGCATCCATACGCCCTGCCCGCTTTCGGGCTTGTGATCGCGCTGGCATGGTTCTGGCTGAACAAAGTGGAGTCGGAATCCATCTTCCTGCATGTGGTTCCCGGCGCCCTGATCCCTCTGCTGGCATGGTTCTGCACACTGCTGTTTTTTCCGGATTCCCTGTTCCCGAACCTTTTTGCACAGCTGCCCGGTGTCGTGATCGCCTCTTTCTTCTGTGCGCTCCTGCTCCCGCTGGAAATTTTTCTTTTCGACACGATGAACGAAAAACTCGGAATCGACCTTTACACCAATGCAAAAATACGGCTTCATAATCAGCGATGAATGACATTGACCCGAAAAACATACAGCCCTTTCTGAGAATCTGCATCATACTGTTTCTCGTCATGGCGGTCTACGCCGTAATCGGAATCAAGCTCTGGCATATCCAGGTGCTCTCCGGCAACAAATATACGGCGAAAGCATCGCGCCAGTATGCACGCAAAATCCGGATTCCGGCGGTCCGCGGAAGAATTTTCTCGTCCGACGGCAATCTGCTGGCGGAAAACCGCGCATCTTATGACGTGGTTTTCCATCTCTCCAAAATGCGCAAGCCGGGACGCATGAGCAAGACCGTCAATCACATCATGGGCGAACTGGCGCGCGTGTCAGACAGCCTCGGACGCCGCTGTGAAGTGACCGTGACGGACATCCGCCATCACATGAACTATTATCCCGGGCTCCCCATTACAGTATTCAAGGATTTGAATCCTGCGGAACTGGCGAAAGTCTCCGAACTCACGCCTGTTGTGGAAGGAATGGAAGTCACGGTGGAAACGGCGCGGCATTATCCCTACGGCTCTCTTGCCTCCCATCTGATCGGCTACGTCGGTCCCAGCGATCCGAGCAAGGCGAATGACCGCAACGAATTCTTCTATTATATCCCGGACATCATCGGCAAAAGCGGCGTGGAAAGTCTTTATGACGACAAGCTCAAAGGTTCCCCCGGCAAAAAACTGGTACTCGTAAACCACAGGGGATTTGTCCATGAAGTCGTCGGGGTGCCGATCCCCGCAAGAAACGGGTTCGATCTGGAACTGACCATCGATTCCCGCGCCCAGTATCTGGCGGAACGCCTGCTGGGGGACTCCAACGGCGCCATCGTGCTTCTCGACGCTTCAAACGGCGCGGTTCTCGCAATGGCATCCACTCCCGGCTTCGACCCGAATCTCTTTGTCCCGCGCATCTCGTCGGCGGAATATTCCAAGCTCCAGAAAAATCCGGACAAGCCTTTTCTCAACAAGGCGACTCAGGGAAGTTACATGCCGGGCTCCATTGCCAAGCCGCTGGTCGGAATCAGTATGCTGGAAAACGGAGTATCACCGGATCACAAAATCGTCTGCGACGGATTCACTATGATCGGCACTTCCCGCATCCGGTGCTGGATCTGGTATGCCGGCGGACACGGTCCCGTCGATCTTCTGCGCGGGCTGGAAATCTCCTGCAATGACTTCTTCATCGAAAACGGGATGCAACTCGGCGTGGACAAACTTTCCGCGACATTCGCCTCCGCAGGAATCGGCAGCAAGACAGGATTTCCGTTGTCCGAATCCGCCGGTCTCCTGCCTTCGCGAAACCAAAATAACCGCCGCTGGAACGTCTTCGATACGGCACTCGTCTCCATCGGTCAGGGCAGAATCGAAGTGACACCGCTTCAGGCGGCGCGCTATACGGCTGCCATCGCCAACGGAGGCACGCTCTGGAAACCGTATCTCCTCAAAACGCTGCGTTCCACCGATTCCGCCGTCATTCAGACAACGGCTCCGGAAGCCAACGGAAAGCTTGCGGCGAGTCCGCACACGCTGGAACTGATCCGGCGGGGAATGCACCGCGCGGTCAATGCCCCCGGCGGAGGAGCCAAACAGGCGCGGAACAGCAAGATCGAACTCTCCGGAAAGACAGGAACCGCCGAAGTGGGCTCGCGGACAAACCGTTACAAGAACACATGGTTCACGGGATTCGGGACCGACCCCAAAACCGGAAAGACTTATGCCATTACCGTAATGGTCATGCATGGTGTCGGCGGAGGAAAAACCGCCGCGCCTCTCGCCTCAAGATTCTTTGAGCAATGGCTCTGAACAATGAGAAATATACAGGATTTCAAGTTCACCGTTCCTTTAGAATAATACTTTGTTTTGGGCAGAATAAAATTAAAATTTTTCTATTTTTTTGATTTACCCTATTGACAAAAACCAAAAATGTTATATAATTATAGCAATGGCATAGGAAGATATGGTATAATAAATAAAATAATGATTAATGGCATAACATGACAAAGCAAAAATATATTCCTTCAGTTCTGATCGACAAAGAGAGCACGACGCCTCTGCACGTTCAGATTACGGAAGGGATATCACAGGAGATCTTCAAAGACCGTCCGGCACCGGGAACACCCGTCATTTCGCAGCGCCAGTTCGCCGATATGATAGAAGTCAACCGGATCACCGTCAATCGCGCCTATAAAAAACTTTTCGATGACGGGATTCTGATTCAGCCGCCGGAAAAGAAGAACATTTACATCGCGCCCAGTGCTTTCGACAAGGTCCGTCCTCCCTTTCCCGTGATCGGCATCATTCTGCCTTGCCCTTACTCTGAATTCATTTCCACTGTGGACCAGACTCCGCAGAAATATATGAGCGGACTTCTCGACCGAACGGCAGAAAAAGGCTATGCCCCCATGCTGTTGAATCCACCGCCCCCCAGTTCAAGCGATGACGTGACCAGACGCTGGCTCGACGACACAATCAGCCGTCTTACAGCAGTGATTCATCTCGGACACCGCACCGATGCACCGGACAGACCTCTTGAAATTATCTTGAAAGAAACTTATCTGCCACAGGTTTTCGTCTCCGGCTATTCCGATGATTCACGGATTGGAACGGTATGCTGCGATATAGAATCCGGACTCAGCGCATTGGCAGCTTATCTCAAAGAACGGGGTCATACCCGTATCGGAGTTATCGGTGACGTATTCGATCCGCCGCACTTTTTCCGTTACACTTACAGCATGCGTACGGAATGTGGAGCCCGGTGTTTCCGAAATGCCGGAATGGAATTGCGCGACGACTGGATTCTTCGAATTCCGCTGGAGCAATCGACACGTCCCATCCTGAACGTGCGGGTCAGTCGAGATCCCAATCATCTCGACTGGCTCAGCCAGGAAGACGGCTTTCTGGAAACCAAAGCCGCAGAGTTGTTCGAAAAATGCGGCTCCAACCTGCCGTCGGTATTCTGGTGCAGCAATGATTTTCTCGCGATACGGTTCTGCAATTTTCTTAAGCACAAAGGATTCCGAGTTCCGGAAGATTTCTCTGTTGTCGGTACTGACGGCAACAGAGAATCCGAATTTGCCGAGGTTCCGCTTACGACAATCGGGGTTCCGATGTATGAAATCGGGTGCCTTGCGATTGACATGGCGCTGGATCATTTCTTCAGTGGAGTCAATGAGAAAAACCGGGTTCGCAAGGTATCCTCGATATTAACCGTAAGAAAAAGTGTCGGGAACTTGAAGAAGCCACATTCTTATATCGCTATACAGGGAAGAAGATAGTTTCTTTCTAAGAAAATATAATACCTAAAAGAAAGGGGTAAAAAATGTCGTACAAATTTGTAGGTTTTTACAGAAGGAACTTCACTCTTATCGAATTGCTTATTGTAATAGCGATAATTGCAATTTTGGCTGGCATGCTACTTCCAGCACTGAATCAGGCACGTGAAAAAGCACGTTCAATCTCCTGTCTCAATAACTTGAAACAGATGGGAGTCGGTGCGGCGGCCTATACCGTCGATTATCAGGATTATGTACTGACGGCATATCCATGTAACACACAGCCTCCGGCCTGGTACTATATTAATGTTTGGTCTTCACTGCTAATCCCATATACGACGACAAAAGTGTTTCAATGTCCTACGGAAAATGTCAAGGCTGATCTCCCGAATCTAGAAACAATAGCTTCAGGTACAATCACTGATAATGATGCAATGTCAAAGAATATAAAGACCCTCAATTATGGGTTAAACCAAAAAAGTTTTGGCTATTACAGCCCAAACAAACTCAGTACCATGATAGCGTATGGCGCAGACAGCGAGACGATTCATATTGCAGACAGTGTACCAACCCGCAAAAGTAGTGACAATTCAGAAAAACCTTATAACATTTTCAACGGCACTGATGCTTTTGTTATTGATAAAGGTCCTTCACATCCTATTCTGCTGGCAGGATCTTGGTATAATCCAACTTATGCGCGGCATCAGATGCGTGTCAATTGCCTGTTCTTCACAGGAAACGCAGGTGTAATCGCCGGAAAAGAAATGGGAATCAACCGTTTTTGGTCACCATTTCAAGGTAGCGTAAATGGTGAGATCAAGGATATTAAGTAAAAAAAACTTGAATGGAAAATCTAATGAAAATACATCTCACGATAATTCTCTTTTTGCCCCTATGGTTTAGTTATGCAACTCCAATCAATTTGGCAGAATATTCCATTCCGCCAGAAATGCCAGGAGAAATCATACACTCTTTCAGTTTTGAATCAGGGGAAAATTTTCAACTAAAAAAAACAAACGGTATCAGTATCGCAAAGCGAGTAGGCATGAACGGCACCAACGGTCTGCTAATAACCCGTACGGATTCCAAACGCTATGACATTGCCACGCTTTCTGTCCCCCGACTTAAAAGTGGTAAGATCTATACTGTTGAACTCACGGCAAAAGCGGAAACGTTAAAAAAAGATGGAGCCGTTTATCATGGTAGCTTCGGGTTCTTTGCCGTTGAGTTCTACCGAGGTAAGAAATACATCGGCGGGGAATATGGAGACGGCATAACAGGAAATGAATGGAAACATTACCAGATCACTTTTGCAATCCCGGAAGGAACAGACCCACAACTTAATTTCTTTCTAACCAGAGGTTTAACCGGCCAAGTCGCGGTCGATGACATCACGATCAGAGATGCAAGTCCTCCTGCAAGCATCCTCATGACAAGCCCTAAAAATCTGACATTCCGTGGCGGTGACACTCATTATGAAATTTTGGTGGATACAACACTGCCCGCCAAGAATATTGCAGTTTATGTATCGCTCGAAAAAAAAGGTACTATCAGCAGTCAGATTGCAAAACACAGGTTCAATGGTCTCTATCATGGTTGTTTCGGGAAAGTTCCTCCAGGCGAGTCAACAATCACAATCAGACTTCTTGATATAAAGAAAAAACAGATCATTGCAGAAGAACGTTTTCGGTGTCACTCTGTCCCCGACACCCCTCCTCCCTCGAATGCAGCCTTGTTGGATATGTATGGACGTCTGCTCGTTAATGGCAGACCTTTCATGCCGCTTGGAATCTATGGATTATCCGCCAAACCACGGGAAAAAGATTATCAAGAAACAGACTATCAGGAAATACGTGATGCGGGATTTAACACTCTTATGCTCTATATTCCCAAAGGACAACTCGGACTGGACGAAGCCCACAAAACAGGTTTAAAACTAATTTACTCCATTGCGGAACATTGGAAAGATCATCTACGGACAAAGGCAACACATCTTGTCGAACGCTACAAAAACCATCCGGCTCTGCTGGCATGGTATATAAGCGATGAAGTCACTCGCAACAACGTACCTAAGGTACTGAAGCTACGTGAAGCCGTCAGCACCATTGACCCTTGGCACCCGACTTGGACTCTAACCTACCGTAAAAGGGATTTCCCGTATTACGGTATTTCAGGTGATATCATCGGGGTGGATCCTTATCCAATCACAGCCTATGGAGAAGATCAAAATATCCACAAGGTAGTGGAATATATGGAATGGGCAAACTCAACGACACTCCCCTGCTGGGTCGTCCCACAGATATTCAACTGGAACGCCTATCACAACTGCAATGCGGCGGCATTAAGGAAAACACGTTTCGCCACAAAAGAGGAGATTCGTTCCATGCCTCTGCTGGCGGCAATTCACGGCGCTAAAGGTTTTATTTTCTACAGTTATTACGATCTGCGCAAAGTGGATCAGTTTCTTCCCGGTGCATTTGAACGGGAATGGAACAAAGTCAGGGAAATGACAGCTGTAATGAAAGAGCTTGAACCGTTTATCATGAGCATAGAAACGGCTCCGGAGGTAAATGTGAAAGCATTCCCGGAAAACTCCGTCCACGCCAGTGCTATGAGCGATGATAATGGAAATCTCCGCCTCATCATAGTAGGACTCGGTGGAAAAACACGGGGACTCATCACAGTGAATGACACACGTCCGTTACGCTCCAAATACGGTCTAACAAAACGTATCGCCCCAGGGAAATATGAGTTTACGGCAGACAAAGTAAATTCCGATGTCCTTTATTGAAAAGTAATTCATATGATATATTGTGACATTCGGATTCAACTCTATCAAGAACACTTTAACATAAAAAAGATGAGTTACCAACACAAAAAAGCCAATACTTAAAAAATTGGCACTACGATAAAAAAGGATATAAGCTCTTTATGAAAATCGAAAAACTGTATGACAACTGGATCGAAACAGAAACACCACTGACTTATCATGGGTGGCCTACGATTGCAAATGTCGGAGATGACCAACTGATGGCTGTCTGTTCCGGCGGTCGGCAGGGACATGTCTGTCCTTATGGACGTGTTTACCTTTATAGTTCTTTCAACGGAGGAAGGAACTGGAGCCCTCCCCAGATCATTACGAACGGTCCACTGGATGACAGGGACGCAGGTATTGTAACGGCACCAGACGGTTCGATACTTATCAATTATTTTACAAGCATTTACTTTATAGACACTTATAGAGACCAGAAAACTCCACCTGAATGGAAGAAAGTAGAAAAGTCTATTACGCTTGAGACTTTGAAAAAAGAGCATGGATTCTTCCTTAAACGATCCACAGACGGAGGAAAAAACTGGTCGGACAAAATTCCTGTTCCAGTGAATAATGTGCATGGTCCGACAGTCTTGAAAGATGGTTCTCTTTTCTGGGTAGGTAGTGAACTTTCATTTACATACGCACAGAGTTCCCGTATTGGAGACCGAGTAATAGCAGTTCGTTCTACAGATAACGGCCTTACATGGGAAACCATCTCGGAAATTCGTCCGCCTGCTGGTCAAAATGTGCGAAATTGGCACGAGCTCCATACTGTTCAGGCAAAGGACGGTACAATCATTACCCAAATCCGTAATCATCACGGCAATGATATTTACAATGGGGTTGATGTCGATACATGGCAGACACTCTCTTTTGACAACGGACATACATGGACCGTTCCGCGCAGGGTCTGTTACGGTTTCCCAACTCATCTTCTGAATCTTATTGATGGTCGCGTTCTGATGTCCTATGGCTACCGCAGATCCCCTTACGGTAATCGTTGCCGTATCAGCAAGGACAACGGTATCAGTTGGTCGGAAGAACTAATCCTTTCGGAAGACGGCTTTTCCTGGGATGTCGGTTATCCATCCACGGCGCAACTGAGCGACGGGACTCTTGTAACCCTTTGGTATCAGTTCCGCGACTCTACGGGGCTCGCATCCCTGCGCTGTATGGGATGGCGTCTGGCATAAACCTGCATCATGGCTTCCGATAAAGCTTCAGGAGCCTTTCCACTATTACTTTCAAAGAACAAAATCCAGTGTATTTCTACCTTTTTGCTACCAGCGGAGGAAATACACTGGTTGTAAGTAAGTCCCCAGTCACCCCCATGACAGAGGCATGCGGAGCAAAATTGAGGTTC
>CAYTKK010000043.1:0-11512 GCA_964438355.1 uncultured Lachnospiraceae bacterium
AGCCGTGTAAGAGCGGGCGTAATACCCCGATGCTTTGCGTCGGGGATAGCCTGCTCTGAAGCAAAAATTTTATTTTCTGTTTTTATATCCGAAATTCCAGCCTGTGATATTGATTTCAGCTTGTTCATTTCCCCCGGAAAAGTTTACAGTCATTTTTTGGCCGGGGGCAATGGTAAGGTAATTATCCGAAAATATCACTGTTTTATCCGGTGATCCGGGAATTTCAAGCCTGAGATTTACAGCAACCGTCTGCCCGATATTTTCCAATGTTATCATCCGACCTTTACGCGAAACAGAAATTTCAGCATCGGGCAACGTAAACGCTGTTTTATAATCAGGAACTCCATAGAGTCGAACACCGGTATATTTTTTATTTGCATAGAAAAATACAGCGGTGACCCCCTTCGTCAGATGTTCTTTGATTTTTTTCAATAAATGAGTTCCCGGAGTAAAAGTTCCCTCCGTTTCTGCGCAAAACAGCTTTCCCCCTGTAGCGCAGTCTACCGCTTCAAGGGAAAGTTCCCCGGAAAATGTTTCTTCCGTTGTAAGAAACCATTCTGCATCAAGCCAAAGATCCGGACAACACCATGAATTATCTTTCAGAGAAAGCAGTAGGGGCTCATTCGCCTGCTTCATTGCATAAAGAGCATGTTTTGGAACTCCATAATAATCAACAATGCTGTAACTGCATGTCGGCCAAGGCTCATTATATTGCCAGAAAATACAGCCGGAAGCAGCCGGTGCCAGCCGTCTGTAATGCTCCATCGTATAACGTGCAATATCAGCTTGGGCAAACATGGACGCCTTACAGAACTGTTCCATGTTTTCAATTGCAAATCTTTCCAGCGGAATTCCAAGATCATGGGCGGTTGCCCTGTTGTAAAAATGATATTCCAAAGCAGGCCCCTTCATTACTCCGATCTCTTTTTCCGGAATAAAACGTTTCAAAGATGCAAATTCCGGCATTCCATTGCAGCCAATCTCACTGCAGAAACAACGGAAATGACCATTATAGACAGAATGTTCTTTGAAGTTCCAAGGACCGTGATGCCGTTCCCCGGGTCTGGAAAGATCCGGACTTGAAATACGGTATGGCGTATAAGGAAGGATTTCCTTTGTAATTGCACGATATTCATTGAGAATTGGACTTTCTGCACTTTCCCCGTAATACTGGACTTCGTTTCCTCCGCAAATTAATACCACAGACGGATGATTCGCAATCTTCCTAAGAATAAAACGGGCTTCTTTTTTCTTGAAAGCAAGAAATTCTTCATCTTTCGGATAACAGCTACACGCGTGCATAAATTCTTGATGGACAAGGATCCCATAGCGGTCACATGCATCGTAGAATGATTCTTTTTCAATCACTCCTCCGCCCCATACCCGAAAGTAATTGATTCCGGCTTTCGCTGCAAGCAACACCAAATATTCATAATCCCCCGGTGTGACCCTGCTCAAAATGAGATCCGCCGGAACATAGTTCACCCCTTTTACAAAAATATCCTTCCCGTTGATATTGAACGTGAGATTTTCTGCATCTGCCGGAGAATCCGGATTCCGGGTCATTTCAACCCTCTTGAACCCCGTGGTAAATTCTGTGACATTACCATCCAAATCAAGCCTGATACGATATAACGCGGCAGTTCCATAACCATTCGGATACCAGTATGAAAGGTCATCAGGCAGAGGAAGTGAAAAGGTGAAAAGATTTCTGCCGTGATGAAGAGAGAGCTTTTGTTCAAATCTTGCCCCCTTTCCGGTAAAGTTATCAGGAGTCAGTTGACAAATGAAAGGAACTTCAAAATCATTTCTAGATTCAATTTCAACCTTCAGTTCAGCCTTTTTCCCGTCAAACAAAACTTGTTTTTCCAAGAGAAATGCTTTTTCATATGCGGTGATGATTACGCTATCGTAAATACCGACAGGGACAAATCCTCTTGACCAATCCCAGCCGAATCCGATTTGTGTGCGATGGTATTTTGCAAAATCTGCCGGCTCCCCGTCATAGTGATTCGGCAATCCTTTGGGAGCCGGGGAAAATATCAGAGAAATCCAGTTTTCCTTTCTCGACTTCAGATACTGTGTAATATCGTAACGTGCTGGTACGAACATCCCCTTATGGATGCCAAGCCACTCCCCATTGATACATATCATGGCTTCATAATCAATCCCTTTCAATTCCAGAAAAAAACGATGGTTTTTCAATGATTCAGGGATAGCAAAACTCTTTCTGAATGACCAAGAATATTTTTCTGCAAACTCGGTATGTTCGAGATTTCTTCCATAAAACGGATCATTGCAGCAATTATTCTCAATAAGGAATGTACGATCACAGCCGGGGATTGTTCCTGCCATAGCACCGGGTGCAACAGCTCCTGAAATAAAACCGGAACTTGCCGCAGAACTCCGTAACATATTGTGAAGATTTCTTGGGGAGCTTTTCCAGGCATTGAATGTTTCCGTATCGACAAAATAGTCTGCTTCCCAATCGGAACCATCAAGTATTATCTGTAAATTTTTCATCCTCTTTTCCACTTTGATTTTTTTCAGTGAACAGCAACACAAAACGACATCTTTTCAAATTTGACTGGACACTAGAGCCAATTTCAAAAAAATTGACTTGTGTTTATTATATGCATTTCAGAGAAAATGTCAAGAGGGCATTGCAATAAATTTCAAAAAAAACAGCGATGCGGGCATTGCGCCGCCTGATTCCTTTCCGGATTTCCACCAACACAATATGAATCAGCAGATGATCGCAGGAAAAGCATCCGGGCGGAGCTTGACTTTTCCCGGAGATTCACTATATTCCCGCTTTCGGCAACTCTTGCGGCAGATCAAAACGAAAGGCGTTTTAGAGGCATTGAATCATGAAAAAACAACCCGGCGCAGAGCATTGGAAAACAGTTTCGAGCAAATACCTGTTCCGTCAACCGTGGCTGACGGTCCGGCGCGAAGAAGTCGAACTGCCTGACAGCCGGAGGATTCCGGATTATTATATCCTTGAATACCCGGAATGGGTCAACATGATCGCGATTACGGCAAACGGGCAGTTCATCTTCGTCCATCAGTACCGCCACGGACTGCGGCAGTCCTTCTACGAAATTCCCGCCGGCGTCTGCGAGAAAAGCGATCATTCGCCCATGGATGCGGCAAAACGTGAACTTCAGGAGGAGACCGGCTTCGGCGGCGGAGAATGGACGGAATTCATGACTCTGTCGGCAAATCCCGCCAGCCAGACGAATCTCACGCACACCTTTCTTGCCCGCAATGTGATCCCTGTTTCCGCTCAAAACCTGGACCCGGGAGAAAATCTGACCATTCACCTGCTTTCTCCCGATGAAGTTCTGGAACTGCTTTTGAACGGGAAAATCGTACAGGCGCTTATGGCGGCTCCGCTCTGGAAATATTTTTATGAAATGCGGCAGGGGAAATACAACGTTCAGTGATCTCCGGGACAGTTTCCGTCCACGTTTCCGGCACAGCAAGGCATCAGGAAAAAAACTCAGAAACATATGGAAAAAGAGACGGTGGAGTCTCTGCCGGAACGGACAGGACAGTGTCTCATATCAAATCAGGAAAAAAAGAATGTGGAATGACAAATTCAAAGGCCTGTGCTGCGGAGCACTGGCGGCAATGGCTTACGGAATGAATCCGCTGTTTACGCTTCCGCTATATAAAATCGGAATGACTCCGGATTCAGTGCTTTTCTACCGTTATTTCTTCGCGATGGCACTGCTCGGCATCCTCATCCGGTGGAGAAAGGGCTCCTTCCAGCTGTCCGCGAAGCAGATTTCACTGGTCGCCGCAGGGGGATTTCTGATGGCGCTCTCCTCACTCCTTCTTTTTCTGAGTTATAAGAGAATGGATGCGGGGATCGCGTCAACGCTTCTCTTCATTTATCCGGTGATGGTCGCCGTCATCATGGCTGTATTTTTCCATGAAAAGATTACGGTTTCCACAATTCTCGGAATTCTGGCGGCATTGACGGGCGTCTGCATCCTCTACAAAGGCAGCGACGGGCAGCCGTTGAACTTCACGGGGCTGATTCTGGTTCTGTTCTCGGCTTTGAGTTATGCGTTGTATATGGTGGCTGTCCGCGAAACCGGCATGAAGGATATTTCTCCGGAGCTCCTGACCTTTTATGCGCTGGTTTTCGGACTGCCGCTGTTTCTGATCCGAATGGATTTCGGGCTTGAATTGCAGTGGATTCCCACCCTTTCCGGCTGGGGCTGCGCGATCGCCCTTGCGGTACTGCCGACCATCGTCTCCCTGCTTCTGATGACGGTCGCAATCCGGGTCATCGGCGCAACCAGGACAGCGATTCTGGGAGCGTTGGAACCCGCAACGGCTGTCTGCTTCGGCGTGCTGCTGTTCGGGGAACAGCTGACACTGCGTCTTGTAATCGGAATCATCGTCATTCTGACGGCAGTCACCATCGTAGTCACGGGAAAGCGGATATCGACCCGGTTTCCCCGTTTCTGCAAAAAACATTGCCTCGCTCTCATCCGCAAAACACGTTGACGGGAATCACGTAAGACAACACATTCGCCCCTGATGGAAATTATTTTGGTATGATACCAATAACCATAGAAAAAATATTTTTTCCGTAAAAAATCCCTGTATTTTCTCTTTTCCTATTGACAAAGAAAGCATAATACCATATAATATAGACGTAATACCAATAGAAACAGGAAAAGGCTTGCCATGACAGACGCGGAAATCAGGGAACAATTTGGAGTCGACCCGGATTCGGAAGAATCCCTGCGGGAACAGCTTCAGACAAAATTGTATCTGTTTGTCAAAAATGCGGAGCCGGAAACGCTTCTGCCGCCGGAACGCACACTGGAAAAAGTGCTCGGAATTTCGCGTGTCACAGTCCGCAATGCCATGCTTCCGCTCTATAAAGAAGGACTGCTGGTCCGCAACACCCGTCAGGGGACAAGGATCGCTCCCCGCTCCGAGGGAACACCGCCGGAACAGCACTCCATTCATCAGATGGCTCTCGGGACGGATTCCATGGAACCCTGCGAAAAACTGACGCTCGTTCTTTATGAAAACATTCCGGCACAGCAGGAGTTCTGGCATTATACGGTCAATTCATTTAATTCGCTTTACCCGAAATATCATATTTCAATTCACTGGCTGCCGGGCGATGTATCAAGAGAACACTATGCCGACTATCTTGCAAAAGTCAATCCGGATCTGTTTCAGCACGAACTTACCCTTGATGCCTCCGATCTGGGGTTGAAACTCTCCGATGACCTGCGTGGAAGTTTTACGGAAAAGCACTTTCTTTTCAATGGGGCACTCACATTTCACTCTCTTCCCTACGCATGTTCCTGCGCGATGACTTACTGGAACCAGTCTCTTGCGGAAGAATACGGAATTCCGGATATCCGGAAACGTCTGCGGTCCGGGAATTACCTGGAAATCCTGGAGGAAGCTGATCGGAAACTGCCGCCCCGATACCGGATCGCGGGACATGTCTGGGATTATCTGGCATTTCTCGGTTATCCGCCCGGAACTCCGGATCTGAAGCGTCCGTTCCTGAAGAAACATTTGGAAGTTCTGGCGCGTTTCAGAGGAAATCCGCGTATCTTTTATACGAGTCAGACAGATTCGCTGGATGCGGTTCGTAATTTTTCAAACGGGAACCAGCTGCTGGTGGATACGAACCCGGCGGCATGGCAGACGGCTCAGGCAAATGCGTCCTTCAAGGTGGAATGCGAACCGGTCCATCCGCTTCCGGGCAGCCGCCGGGCAAGCCCTCCCCTTCTGCTCTCCGTCTGGAAGAAAAGCAGATATCCGGCGACTGCCGAACTGTTCATGAAACATCTGTTGAGTGAACCGGTCCAGCGTCAACTGCCTCTGCGGCGCCAGTTGATTCCAGCGCGCAGGACTGCATGGCATTACGGTGCGCAACAGATCTTCCAGCTGCCGGAACCGGCAGCCAATTTGCTGGCAGGTCAACTGGATGCCATGCTTCCGCCTCCTGCCATGCAGTTTTTCACATATGCCGTGTGGGACGATCTGGCGGATCTGCTGGATCGCAACATCAGGCTGGATCTGGTACTTGACCAGATCATGCTGAAATGGGAAGAATATCGACATAACAACCAATAGGAGGACATCATGAGACATAGATTTACCTTGATAGAGCTGCTGATCGTAATTTCGATCATCGCCATTCTCGCCGGCATGCTGCTGCCCGCTTTGAACAAGGCAAAGGAAAAAGCCAGAAACATAGGATGCGTGAATAATCTGCGGCAATTCAGCGTCGCCGGTATGGCTTACCAGAATGATTATGATTACGTCATACCGGCATATTATACTCAAACTGGAGCGATCGTCTGGTATCAGCTTCTCAACGATTATATTCCCTATAATATTGATGAAAAAAAAGCGGAAAATTGTCCTTCGAGAAAACCATCCGCCTATACATGCCCTTCGGCGCTCCGCATCAACGGTCTGTTCAATGGATACTGGGGGGCAAATGAATGGGGAATTGCAATGATGACTTATGGAATCAATATTCAACTTGGTAAAATCCAGAAAAATGTGGAAGTGAAAGCGAGAAAAATGACAAATTTCACATATCCGTCAACTACGCTCGTCTTAACGGATGCCCATAAGGGAGATTTCAGTCAATACGATTCCGCCCATTGCAACGGAAGCGCCAGATTGTCATGGGGAAGACATCAGAATACGTTGAACTGTCTTTATCTTGCAGGTCATGTCCAAAATGAACGGCGCATTCAACAGGCTACCTTTGAAAAAAGATGGAATATCTATTTCACCGCAAAGTGAGGCGGCTCAATTTTCAGCATGGCAGTCACACATTTAGATTCAAATAAGATAAATCAATAGAGGGGTTTACGATGAAACAATTGTTATTATCATGCTGCTGGCTTTATGCAGCATCTCTTTTCGCTGGAAATCTGGAGCAATGGACAAAAGCTCAAGACGGCACCTTGCTCAGTATGGAAAACGGTATTGTCTTTGTCTCATCATCAACTCCCGGGAAAAAAGGTCAGATATTCTTCAAAAAAGCTGTAAACGCTTTTGACGGTCTGAAAATTCATCTTTCCGGCGATTTTTCAGGAAATGGCGAGGTACGGCTCGGCTGTCATTACTATGACACCGGTTCCCGCTGGCTGGGAATGATCAGCGGAGTCAAGTTCACTGTTGCCGACGGACAACCGAAAAAAATCGAAGAAACATTTGTCCTGCCCCAAAAAAAGATTGCCTTCATACGGCCGTTCATTGATGTGCTGTCCGGAAAAACAGGAGTCTCCGATTTCAAACTGACTCAGCTTGACGTCATCAACGCTGACAACATCAATACCGCTCCCGTCTTCAGGGCATGGCAGTATGACCGGACATCCGAAGCACAAAAAATCTCCATGTCCGGAAACGGAGATGCCGCAAGCAGCATGCTTTCCATCAAGACGGCGCCCCGGCAGAAGTGCAGTCTCTTTGCCGGGAAACCGCTTCCAGTCAAAGAGAACAGCCGCATTAAAATCCGCTTCCGCATTGCAGGGAAAGGCAAGGCGTTTTTTGGACTTCATCTCTATCGACAAGGCAATGTCTGGCTGGGTATGGTTGAAGAAAAAGCGTTTTCCGAATCCGGAGAAGTTAATTTCATTATAAAAGCACCCGCTGGGAAACCGATGGTATCCCATGTCAGACCCTTTTTCAGAGTTCAGCCGGACAGTAATATCTCAATCGGGGAAATTGAGGTTATGAAAATGCCGGAATCACCGGAAAAAGCCGAAGTTGAAATTCCGCTTCCCGACGGGTTTCAATTATTGACGCCCGGCCCGAATGATTTTCCGGTCCGTTTTTTTGCCTCTGAAAACAGAATCATCCTGGATGAGATCAATACACCATTCGGTCCCGCAGGAAATCAGGTCGATTCCATCACGATCTGCGCAGTTGACGAAAAAAATCAAAAGAGAGTCGCAGAAAAAAATTTTATCTTCGAACGTGGCAAAGTCATCAATCAGTCCATCCGGCTTCCGGAAACTTATCGGGGAGATTTTTATATATCCGGAGAATTTCTGGACAAAAAACAGAATGTCCTTATTACAGGCAGAGGTTACAGTACCGTTCCCCATATGGATCTTACAACCGGGCGTTATATGGTCGCCAATATGCTCCGGAACGCCCATCTGAAAAAATGGGTGCAGAATTATCCTATGGGAATGAAGACTTTCAGACAGCAGAAATTTCCGTTTCAATCCACAAACTCAATGAAACATCATTTTCCCTTTTTTCCTGAACCGGAACTGACCGCACTTACAGTAAATATTTTGGAACGATGCTATGAATACGGGACAGATGGTTTTCTGAAACAAGTCATCGCCAGGCAGCTGGAACCGACCATAGGAGCGGAAAAAGAGGAAATACTTGCAGAAAAACTGTCTCTCTGCTGCGATGGAATCCCGATATCAATGACAGCCACTCCCCTCCGCAAAGAAGGCAAATCCATTTTCTGGGAACAAACAGGCCACCATGCCGGAGCGGATTGGAAAATAATCAACAGACTTGATCCCGATGGCGTACAGCGAATGAATATACAGGTAATTCCTTCTGCCGCCTTCAATCCGGGCAAAGTCACTCTTTCCATTCCCATAAATGACTCACAGGCAACGCTTTTCCAAAATGTAACGGATATCGCTTACCGCAGAAAGGATCAGACAAAGAAACTGGGGTCAACCTTGCTCGGAGGACATGCCGGCTCTACTCCGCAGGCAAAAATCACAGGCAACACAGTCTGGCAAAGTCTCGGACAGGAACGCCGTTCACCCGGCAGTTTCCTGCCTTATCTCTGGCTCGGTAATGAAGACCGGGGATTCTGCTATTTTGCCGATGACGAACAGGACTGGCTGGTTGACGATTCCAGAAGCGCCCTGGAGCTGAAAAGAAAAGATGGACAAGTCATTCTTGCTGTCAATTTCATCAATCGTAAAAAATCACCTGTTCCTCAAAAACAGCTCAAATGGACAATCGGACTGCTTGCGACACCAGTAAAGACACCGCTGAAACACTGGCGGGGAACCATATTTCCACGCTGGATGACAATGGATAAGTCTTTTTATTCAAAGCTTGATAATTGCAGAAAAATCATCATGGTTTCTGCCGGTGCCCCCGCCTTCAATGCCGGAACCCAGTCAATTGTATCGCCGGATATTGAGAAAACCCAAAAAATGTATGAAAATATCAGAGATCAGTTCGAAAGCACATATCAGGAATATTTCTGCAGCGATGAACTGAATCCGAATATCCCCGAACTCCGTACGTTCTTCAGTGAATGGGCAGTCATGCCTGCAAACGGTCTTCAGGACTCCAAGTCAATCAGACGACCTTCAGCAAGTTATGACGTATCCTCTGCAACGGTCGTATATATGCAGCGTTTTATCCCAAGCTATCTTGCCTATCGCAACTGGGCAATCGGACGCAAAATCGATCAGGTCGGCGCCCTGTCCTTTTATGAGGACAACATTCATTTGAGGCGCTTTTTTGATCCCCCCAGAAACAAAGGATTCCGGGACGAACAGGGTAGAATACATCCATCCTATGACCTCTGGAGTCTTCGCGACTATTATCATTCGCTTGCATCTCATTACGAAAAACATCAATTTGACAATCTCACAGGCGCACACGCCAGCGCAAGCCTGCTGATTCCTGCTCTGACAAATTGCAGTTTCTTCATCGACGGCGAACAGCCGGGACGTTATGACTCCACTGATGACAAGGATTACATTGACCACTGGAAAGACCTTGACTATATGCGGGCAGTCAGTATGGGACGGGCTTTCGGCATTAATACGATCTTTCTTTCTGAAATGACTTTCCCCGGAAAAGATGAGGACGGGCATCATTCGCGGGCCTGGCTTGCATTGCTCCTGCCACATGATATCGCCCCATGGGACGGAACCAATAAAAACAGAGAGCCTGTCAAAACATGGCATAAAATCATAAATGATCTGGATTTCTACCATGATTCCCCACGTCTTTATCCGTATTGGGCAAAAGGGAAGCACAAAGCCTTTGAACATGCACATAAAGACTTGCTGGTCACAGTCTGGAAACAAAAACAACGCATCGTCGTCATGCTCTCCAACCTCGGAGAAGCCGGAAGCTTCACCGTCCGGCTTCTCCCGGAAAAACTCGGGATCAAATCAATCAAAAGCCTTGCCGACATGGAAAATAAAAAGAGCATATCCCTGCATGGAAATACATTCAGCATGAAAATCCCAAGACATGACTACCGCCTTCTTGCGGCAGAATTGAAGAATTGAAATACAGATTGCTGTTCCAAGCCTGCACAGAAAATTTCTGATTTTCCGCAGGCTGTTCCGCATTCTGGCGGCTGTCACCATCGCAGCCACGGGAAAGCGGATATCGACCCGGTTTCCCTGTTTCTGCAAAAAACATTACTTTGCTCTCATCCGCAAAACACGTTGACGGGAATCACGTAAGACAACACATTCGCCCCTGATGGAAATTATTTTGGTATGATACCAATAACCATAGAAAAAATATTTTTTCCGTAAAAAATCCCTGTATTTTCTCTTTTCCTATTGACAAAGAAAGCATAATACCATATAATATAGACGTAATACCAATAGAAGCAGAAAAAGGCTTGTCATAATATGAAAAAATATTTTATAACCAACAGGAGGGGTTTATGAGACATAAGTTTACCTTAATAGAGCTGCTGATCGTTGTGGCGATCATCGCCATTCTCGCTGGCATGCTCCTGCCCGCTTTGAACAAGGCAAAGGAAAAAGCCAGAAACATTACCTGTGTTAATAACCAGAAACAAATTGGGCTTTTAATAAAAAGCTATACACCGGATTACAAAGATTATCTGCCAAAATACTACAATGACAAAACAGACCCGGAACATTGGTATGACAAACTGGCAAATCATGGTAACATAAAAAAAGTTAAAAGCTCCTCAAAATTTTCCCCAGATAGCTACGAGTCATATCCTTTCATGAGATGCCCAAGTGGAAAACTTGTTTTTTGGGCAAGTAATAGTAAGATTGCTCCAGATCTAAGAGGTTACGGAATGAACTTTCAGGGATTTGAATCTTCAAAATATAAAATCGGGAAAGAAAAAAGACCGTCTCAGCTTGTTTTCTGTGTTGATGAATGGGGCTTTAATTCTGGTTATAACGTTTGCTATACACCAAGCAATATAAAGAAAATCAGAGGGCAAAGCGCAACTACGGACTGGCAGGTATCTGATAATCATTTTGGAGGGCCAAATATCCTTTGGCTAGATGGACATGTCAGCTGGATGAAACACCGGGATCTTTACAATAAAAAGTGGTTTAGCAACGAATAAAATAAGGAATATCAGATGAAACACATATGTAGATTACTGTTGATACTATTAGCCAATCCTCTTATGGCTGCTGTCATTACAAAATGGGATTTTTCAGCGGACTGTAAAGATTACACGGTACGCGATAAGGGTTATATTAAAGACAATGCC
>CAYTKK010000044.1:0-11223 GCA_964438355.1 uncultured Lachnospiraceae bacterium
AGAGAAAGTACCGCTTGCGAAATATTGCGCGATACCGACGGAAAAATCGACTTTTTCGTGTGTGGAGTGGGCACCGGCGGTACGCTTACGGGCGTAGCTGAACGACTGAAAAAGGAAATTCCCGCGCTTAAAGTGGTTGCGGTAGAACCAAAAGGGTCTCCGCTTCTTTCCGAAGGTAGGACGGGTACGCACGGCTTGCAGGGAATAGGCGCTAATTTTGTTCCCGCCATACTCAATCGCGACGTTATTGACGAAATCGTCACGGTAAGCGAGGAGGACGCGTACGCGGCGGCGAGGTTGCTAGGAAAAGCCGAGGGATTTACATGCGGTATTTCGGGCGGAGCGGCGCTTTACGCGGCTAAGGAAATATCCGTGCGTAATCCGAATAAAACAGTGCTTGTGTTGTTGCCGGACGGCGGCGAGAAATACTTGTCGACGCCGTTGTTCGAATAGAAATTAAGAATCCGTTCGAAGAGCGCTTGTATTTTATTAACGTATATCAAAATTTATCGAAAAATAACCGAGTTTTGTTTGGCTTAACTTTTTATATCGACATGACTAAAAAAATAACCGTTATATCTGCATTGGGATTGCTTTGCGTCGCGCTTATATGGGGCGTAGCTTTTGCGGTGGTCAAAAACACGTTGGACAGTATACCGACGTTTTGTCTGCTTGCGTTGCGATTCACTATTGCCGCGGTTTTGCTTGTAGCGATTTTTATAAAAAAGTTGTTAAAAATAGGACTTCGTGAACTCGGCGAGGGCGTCGTTTTGGGAGTGCTGTTGTTTTTGTGCTACGCTTTTCAGACGGTGGGCGCAAATTACACTACCGCCGGAAAGAGCGCTTTTTTAACGAGCGTTTACGTTATATTCGTGCCGGTGATCGCGATATTCGTGCTTGGGAAAAAGCCGGATATTTTCAGCTTGAGCGGAGCGCTTATGACCATAACCGGAGTCGCTCTTATAACGCTTGACTTTTCTGCGGAAGCGTCCGTTAACGTCGGTGACGTTTTGACCGTTATATGCGGAGCTTTTTTTGCCGCTCAAATGGTGCTTCTTTCGAAATATCTTAAACGTACCGATCCATACGTACTTACGACGCTTATGTTCGCGGTTTCCGCAATATTGTCATGGATTGCGATTCCCGTTTTCGGCGAGACGTTTTCTTTTGCCGAGTTTGTCCAAGGCGACGTGTTGTTTTCGGTTGCTTTTTTGGGTATATTTTCGACTGCGGCGGCTTTTCTCGCGCAGTCGGTGTGCCAAAAGTACGTAAGCGCGACCTCTGCTACGGTCTTGCTTGCGTTCGAAGCGCCTTTCGGCGCGCTGTCCGGTGCGATGTTTTTGGGCGAGACGCTTACGCCGGTGGCGATAATAGGTTGCGCGCTGATGTTTTTGTCCGTAATAGTGTGCGAGACAAAGTTGAGCTTTCTTAAGAAGTTAAGCGTTCTTAAAGGGAAAAGCCGGTTGAAGCGCCGTAATAACGAGACTTTATTGGAGCATGGCGAACTGGAATCAGACGAAGCGAAGCAAAAAACACCCGACGACGCACCCGACGAAAGAGGAAAACAGAGCAACGGGTAGAGCAAAACGCAAATTTTTTACGCTACTGCCCGAGAAATATACGGCAGAGACGTAAAACGCGGTTTCGCTGGAGCCGTAAACAAGCGAAGCGCACGCGCCCACGTAAGTGTCTACGCCGTAAGACGAGAAAATTCCGTCCAAGACCGCCAGCGAGCCTGCTCCGCTAAGAGGGCGAATCAGCATAAGTTCGGTTAATTCGGGCGGGATTCCGACGGCGCTCATTGTCGGGGCGAGAAAGGACGATACAGCCGTCGATACTCCGCTTGCGCGGAACAATTCAACCGCCATCATTACGGCGAGTAAAAAGGGAAAAACGTCTATTACGAGAGGAATTGCGTCTTTCGTGCCGTTTATGAACGTCCGATATGCGTTTTGCTTTTTGAAACTAGCCATTACGACAACGGTTAAAAATATCAAAGGAATGATGTAAGAGGTCACTGCACTGGTACCTCTTTTTCTTTGCTCCGTTTTTCGCGCGTTACGCCTGTTTGACTGTGCATTTCGGCGCTCGAACTCCGTTTTTCTCGGCGTTTTGATTTTTTGCGCGGGTACGGAAACAACTTAAAAAGTAAAAATACCAGACCTATTCCGATTATGGTGGAAGTTACGGTTGCGACGACGCAGGGGAAGAGAAAAGCGGTCGGAGCCGCCGAACCGTGCGCGATACGCATCGAAATAACGGTTGACGGTATTATTTGAAGAGAAGTTGCCGAAATGACGAGAAGCATTATACAGTTGCGATTAGCGGTTTTATTTCCGTCGCACATGGCGCGTACGGCGGCGACGCCCATGGGCGTGGCGGCGTTCCCGAGTCCCAACAGATTGGCAGAAACGTTGTTGCAAAGATATTTTTCGGTGTTATCGTCAACCTTTCCGAACAAAAGTCTTATGACGGGGCGCAATAGTTTAGCAAGAGCCTTGCTTATGCCGGACCGTTCCATAAGCGCAAATAATCCCAGCCAAAATCCGTAACTTGCCACGAGCGTCAATGCCAGTTCTACGGCTGACAAGCTGCCCTGTAGCATTGCTGAAATTATTCCGTCGGGATTTGACGTAATCATTGCAAGGACGGACGAAACGAGTATTGTTATCCAGATAACGTTCATAAGTACCCCCTCCGTTGTCTAGATATATGCGCCATAACCTATTATAAATGCGTAAAGTAGGTAACGTGATTAAATGAAGAATTTCAACAATAGGTAAATGAAGAAAATTTGACGCGAGCGCACGGCTTTTAATTGCTTTTTGTGCGCGTGGGTGATATAATAAATAAGTATAGATATTGCCGATTTAGATTGCGGCAAAAAACGGCTACAGGCTTTGGAAGGAGAAATCCCGAATATGGAAAAGAAGAAGTATTATATCACGACTCCCATTTATTATCCGAGCGGCAAATGGCACCTCGGACACAGTTATACTACCGTTTGCTGTGACGCTCTTGCTCGCTACAAGCGAATGCAAGGCTACGACGTGTTTTACCTTACCGGAACGGACGAACACGGTCAAAAGATAGAGAAGACTGCGGCGGAAGCCGGCGTTACTCCGCGCGAATTGGTTGACGAGCGTGCCGAAAACATCAAGGCGCTTTGGAAACTTTTGGACATATCGTACGATAAGTTTATTCGTACTACGGACGAGTATCACGTCAAAGCCGTTCAAAAGATATTTAAGAAGCTTTATGACCAAGGCGATATTTATAAGTCGCATTATAAGGGAAAGTATTGTACGCCTTGCGAGTCGTTTTGGACGGAAAGTCAGCTCGTTGACGGCAAGTGCCCCGATTGCGGCAGAGAGGTTATCGACGCAGAGGAGGAGAGTTACTTCTTCCGTTTGAGCAAGTATCAGGACAGAATCAAAGCGCTTTTGGAAAGCGGCGATTTTTTGCAGCCTGCATCCAGAGTAAACGAAATGATAAACAACTTCTTGAAAGACGGTTTGACGGACCTTGCCGTTTCGCGTACAGCGTTTAAGTGGGGTATTCCCGTCGAATTTGACGAGGGACATATCGTGTATGTTTGGATAGACGCTTTGTCGAACTATATTACCGCGCTCGGGTACGGTTCGGACGACGACAGCCTGTATCGCAAGTACTGGCCTGCGGATTTACACATGGTCGGCAAGGAGATAGTACGTTTCCATACGATTATCTGGCCCGCTATTTTGATGGCGCTCGGCGAGGAAGTTCCTAAGAAGGTTTACGGTCACGGCTGGCTTTTGCTTGGCGGCGACAAGATGAGTAAGTCAAAGGGTAACGTCGTAGATCCGTTTGTTCTAGGCGAAAGATACGGCGTCGACGCAATGAGATATTATCTGCTTCGCGAAATTCCGTTCGGTTCGGACGGCGTGTACACCAACGAGGCGTTTATAGGCAGAATCAATCAGGATTTGTGTAACGACCTCGGCAATCTTACCAGAAGAACGCTAGCTATGAGCCGTCAATATTTCGATGGCGCCGTTGCGAAGGAAAACGGCGAGAGCGGAGAGTTTGACGATGAGTTTATAAACGCAATCAACGCTCTTGAAGCAAGAGTGGACGCGGAAATCGAAAAGTTAAACATCAATAAGGCGCTCGAAGAAATATTCGCGCTTATCGGCAAGGCGAATAAGTACATTGATTGCACGATGCCTTGGGCACTTGCAAAAGACGAAAGTAAACGTGCGCGTCTTACCGCGGTCATATACAATTTGCTCGAGGCAATAAGGGTTGCCGCAACCGCATTGATGCCGTACCTTACGCACACTCCGCCGCTTATTTTCGAGGGATTGGGCGTCGAAACGCCGAGCGCGTTTGCCGGACTTTTGCGTTACGGCGCGGTGAAAAATTATCAGACCAAGGAGATTGCGATACTTTTCCCCAGAATTGATGTGGAAAAGGAACTGAAAGAACTTGACGCGATTGCCGCGGGCGGAGCGGATACGGCGAAAGACAAAAAAGTCGAAGATAAGACCGAAAAAAAGGATAAAAAGAAAATGGACGAAAATAAAATCGAAGAAAAAACGGAAGGATTCATTACTTACGACGATTTTTGCAAGACTAAGTTGGTCGTAGGCGAAATAATGGCGTGTGAAAAGGTTGAAAAAGCAGATAAATTGCTTAAGTCGACCGTAAATATGGGCGATGAAGTTCGTACTATCGTAAGCGGAATCGCGCAATACTACACGCCCGAAGAAATGGTCGGTAAAAAAGTGGTTGTCGTTGCTAACTTAGCTCCGCGTAAGATTCGCGGAATCGAAAGCAGAGGTATGCTCTTGTGTGCGGTAAAGGGTGAGTCTCTTACTTTGATTGTGCCCGAAAAGGGAGCGGAGCCCGGTAGCGAGGTATGCTGATAGATACTCACGCGCATTTGACCGACGAGCGTTTTTCGGCGGCTGAGGTCATTGCTAATATGCGTTCGGACGGGTTAGAAAAAATAATCACCGTTGCATATAACGAGCAAAGCTCGTGCGAATGCTTAAAAATAGCGAAGGCAAACGAAAACGTGTACTGTGCGGTCGGAATCCACCCCGACGATTGTCAGCGGCTCGAAGCCGATCCTCGCGGCGCGTTACTTGAAATGGCAAAGCATGAAAAGTGTGTGGCGATAGGCGAAATAGGACTGGATTACTTTTATCCCGGCACGCAAAAGGATAAGCAGATATACTGGCTCGAACGCCAGCTCGAGCTTGTCGAGGAGGCTGCTCTTCCCGTTATTTTTCATATTCGCGACGCATATGAAGATATGGACAAAGTGCTGGATAAAGCGGGTGACAAAATAAAAAACGGCGCCGTCGTACACTGTTTTTCCGGGTCTAAGGAAACTGCTCTTCGTTATGTCGAGCGAGGGTTTTATATATCGTTTACCGGTTCGATTACGTTTAAGAACGCGAAAAAGTTTTACGATATAATTCCGGTAATTCCGAAGGACCGAATACTTATCGAGACGGATTGTCCGTATTTGACGCCGCATCCGCACCGAGGCGAGGTAAATACGCCGAAAATGGTGCGGTATCAAGCGGAAAAGATTGCCGAGATACTGGATATGTCGGTGGCGGATGTGGAGAAAATGACCACCGAAAATGCCTACCGATTCTTCTCGAAAATGAAAAGAGGCTGATTATGAGCGAGACATTTGTATACAAACTAGGCGACAATCTATACGTGAATCTTACTAATCGTTGTTCGAACGCGTGCGATTTTTGCATTCGTAAAAACGGTAGCGGAGTGGGCGACGGCGAGGATTTGTGGCTTACTCGCGAGCCGTCTGCAGAGGACGTTATTCGCGGAATAAAGAATTACGATTCGTATAACGACGTTGTTTTTTGCGGCTACGGAGAGCCGACTTATAGACTTGAAGCAATGCTGGAGGTAGCGGCGTACGTCCGTTCTATCGGTAAAAAAACGCGTCTTAACACTAATGGCCACGGTAATTTAATCAACGGTCGCGATATCACTCGCGAAATTGCAAAGAACATAGACGTCGTTTCCGTATCGCTTAACAGCGATAATGCCGAAGGTTATCAAAAGTTGTGCCATTGCGTTTACGGCGAAGTCGGTTATGACGCGCTTATAGATTTTACGCGCGGCGTTATTGCCTGCGGCGGCAATGCCGTAATGAGTATAGTCGATTTCGGAAACGTGGATATCGAAAAGTGCAAGGCGGTCGCAAAAAGCGCGGGAGCCGTGTTGCGCGTAAGAGAGTATATTTCGCAGTAATTTTTGCATTTAATTGAAGGACGTTTCCGAGAAGCGTCGATTCGGCGCGTAAGAAATTTTTTTGTCGGCGTTGTTTCGTTTGACCGCGTTTTTGCGTTATATAGCTAAACGTTACAACGTTTTCGGAAGGAGCGAGAAGTTTTTTGCGTCCGCTCGGACAAAAGCGTACCAACAGACGTGTTGCTAAAGCCGTGTCAAAAACCGAATAAATCATATTATTCGGTTACCGCTTGCAACAACGCTCGACTTGCGTAAGCGGATTTTACATAAATTACAAAAAGGCTGATAAGCCGTAAAATAAGGAGAAAAAGGATGTTTCAGGTAAGAAAACCGATTTTAGGAGCGAATTACTATCCCGAGGCGTGGGATAGGAGTCTTGTAAACGACGACCTCGACAAAATGGTGGCTATGGGAATAAATTGCGTTCGTATAGCGGAATTTGCGTGGAAAACAATGGAACCGAGCGACGGCGTTTTTGATTTTTCGCTGTTTCGCGAGGTTGTGGATAAGTGCCGCGAACGCGGAATATCCGTAATCTTCGGTACTCCGTCCGCATGCCCGCCGCGTTGGCTCGAAGAAAAGTATCCCGAGGTACTGCTTACCGGCGTTGACGGAATCAAGATGGAACACGGCGCACGAAGAAACGTATGCCCCTCAAACGACGTTTATCGCAAATATTGCGCGCGTATTGCCGAGGAAATGGCGAAAGAATTCGGCTGTGACGAAAACGTCATCGGTTGGCAGATAGATAACGAAATATCACCCGGTTATCCCAAGGACTACGGATGCTGCTGCGACGGTTGCCTTGCGAAATTCAAAGCGTGGATGCGTAAAAAGTACGGAACCATAGAAAATATGAACAAGAGTTGGGGCGCGTATGTGTGGTCCGTTCAATACGACGACTTCGAGCAACTCTCGAAGCCTCATCCGACGCTTTGGACGCATCCCTCGTTCAAGTACGATTGGTTTATGTTCCAAACTGATATGCAGTTCGAGTTTATGCAGGTGCAGGTAGACGCTATAAGAAAGCATTCGTCAGCGCCCATCGGTCATGACGCAATGCCGACGTTTGCGCTCGATTACAATCGCTTGCGCGAGCAAATGGACGTTATTCAGTTCAATCAATATCACTACGGCGACAAGATGTGGAGAAACGGTTTCTGGTACGATTTTCTGCGCCCGATGAAAAAAGACGCGCCTTTTTGGATGACGGAGACTTCGTGTTGTTGGAACGGTTCCTGTGAAAACAACAATATGCGTCCGAAAAATTTCAACGTGGCTAACGTTTGGCTGGCGGTAACTCGCGGCGCCGAACTTGTCGATTACTGGCTGTGGAAGGAGCATTACGGCGGTCACGAGCTTGGACACGGCGCATGCTTAACGTCTACCGGCAGACCTATGCACGTTGCCGGCGAAATTAAAACGATGTCCGAGCAGTTCGAGAAAAATTCGGAGCTTCTTAAAAAAGCCAAGGTCGTTCCCGCGCCTCTTGCGATAGTAACTTCGCACGACGCGTACAAATTGTTCCGTACGCAAAAGATAGTCAACGACTTCTCGTATTCGGATCAATTGCTCGAATTGTATCATACGCTTGCTATGAAGCAGATTCGCGTTGATTTACTTACCACCGGCGGCGACAAGAACGACTATAAACTGATTATGACTCCGTTCGTTACTAATCTTGACGAGGCGGGACTTTACGAAAGCATGCTCGAATGGACGAAAAACGGCGGCACTTGGGTGGCAGGACCTTTCTGCGATATCCGTACGCAGTCGGCTGCAAAATATACTCACGCGTTCTTGGGACATTTGGAAGAACTCACCGGCGCGAAAGTCGAATTTTCTTTGCCACGCGGACAAGAGCGCGAGCTGACCTTTAAGTGCGGCAAGACCGGCAAGGTTGCCGATATAATTGCGGACGCATATGTGCTCGGTAAAGATTGTGAATCGCTTGCTACGTACAGCAAAGGCGATTACCTCGAGGGTAAGCACGCTATCTTATCCTATCCTTACGGCAAGGGCAGAATTATTTTGCTCGGCGCTTTGCCGGAGGGAGACGCGTTGGTTGATTTCCTTACCTATATCGGAAAGGATTGCGGAGTCGCTCCGCTTACCGACGCGGCGGAGTCCGTTTATACCGTTATGCGCAAGGGTGGCGGAGAAGAAGTTTTTGCGGCGGTTGAAATCGGAAATACCGAAGCGTACTACGTTGCTCCTTTTGACGGTGAAGAACTTCTCGGCGGGAAAAGCGTAAAGTGCGGCGAACGCGTCGAGCTTGCGCCCTATGGCGTCGCTTTGGTAAAAAGGACGAAATAACGTTGTTAAATAGCTTTTTCTGTCTCGAAAAATCGAAACTGCTTTGAAACAATGCAATATATAAAAATATAATAAACAAACGTTAAACGAAAACAAAGGTCGCGCAAAACGAAAAGCGTCGTTCCGCAGAAAAATTTTTGCGGCGCTAAAGATGTTTTGCGCGGCTTTTTACGTTTGCTCGCAATGCTTGCCGTCGGAAAAAGCTGGTAAGTAACGTTACGCCGCGGCTTTTCGACGAATTTAGGACTAATTTCGGGCGGATAAAGGGTATTTGTTAAAATAGCCGTAAAAAATCTTGAAGTATTTGCGGCAAAATACTTTATTTTTTTGCGTTTATGTGGTATAATTTGTATATCAAAAGTAGTAACAATCGCATATGGGAAAGCGAGAGTACTCTCGGAGGAGAAAAGATATGTCAGAAAAAGTGCAGAATGCTTACGATAGCGGCGAGATTCAAGTTCTCGAGGGACTGGAACCTGTTCGCAAGCGTCCGGGAATGTACATCGGCTCGACTGACGAGCGCGGACTTCATCACTTAATTGTCGAAATCGTGGATAACAGCGTCGACGAGGCGTTAGCTGGTTACTGCGATACCATCGACGTGGTTATTACACGCGAAGGCGCCGTATCCGTTACCGATAACGGTCGCGGTATTCCGATTGATATCCACCCGAAAGAGGGCGTAAGCGCAGTTCAGGTGGTGCTTACGAAACTGCACGCCGGCGGAAAATTCGGCGGCGGAGGATATAAGGTGTCTGGCGGACTTCACGGCGTGGGACTTTCTTGCGTAAACGCTCTTTCCGAATGGCTCGAGGTTGAGGTGTGCAAGGGCGGCGGACTATATCGTCAGCGTTATATGCGCGGCGTTCCGATGCGCGAGCTTGCGCGTATCGGCGATTCCGAGCGAACCGGAACAAAGGTCACCTTTTATCCGGATTCGGAAATATTCGAGACGCTTGACTTTAATTACGGCACAATTCGTTCCAGACTCAGAGAGGTTGCCTACCTTAATAAGGGATTGACGATAAACATACGCGACGAGCGCGAGGGCAGGGAAAAAAGCGATTCGTTCCGTTACGACGGCGGAATTTTGGATTTTGTGGATTACCTTAATCGCGACAAAAAGACAGTATTTCCCGCGGCGCTTTATATCGAAAAAACCTTCGATACGTCGAGCGTAGAAATAGCTATGCAATACAACGAAAGCTATTCGGAGGAAATATATTCTTACGCCAACAACATTAACACCGAGGAGGGCGGCACACACCTTAACGGCTTTAAGAATGCCCTTACCAAGGTTCTTAACGATTACGCGCATACGGCAAAGCTGGTAAAGGACGATTTTCGTCTTACCGGCGACGACGTTCGCGAGGGATTGACCGCAATAATTTCCGTAAAACTCGAGGTTCCGCAGTTCGAGGGACAAACCAAGACGAAACTCGGTAATTCCGAGATGCGCGGTTATGTGGAAAAAGCTCTTGCAGACGGACTCGGGACGTATTTGGAGGAGAATCCGCACGAGGCTAAAGAACTGATAATGAAAACCGTGACGGCGCAAAAGGCGCGCGACGCGGCGAGGGCGGCTCGCGAAAGCACTCGAAGAAAGGGTATTTTGGAAAGTACGACGCTGCCCGGAAAACTCGCGGACTGCACGGATAAGGACGCAAGCCATTGCGAGATATATCTTGTCGAGGGTGACTCCGCAGGCGGAACGGCAAAGTCGGGACGCGACAGAAGGTTCCAAGCGATTTTGCCGCTTAGAGGTAAAATACTTAATGTCGAAAAAGCGCGCCTTACTCGCATTATGGAAAATGCCGAGATACGCGCAATGATAACGGCTTTCGGGTGCGGAATTAACGAAGAGTTTAACGAAAGCAAGCTTCGTTACGACAAGATAATATGCATGACCGATGCCGACGTCGACGGTTCGCACATTCGTATACTTTTGTTGACGTTCTTCTTCAAGTTTATGCGTCCGCTTATCGAGCGCGGGCACGTTTATATCGCGCAGCCGCCGCTTTACAAGGTAAGCAAAGGCAAGAACGTCGAGTATTGTTATACCGAAGAGCAGCTTCGCGAAGCATGCGACAGAATGGGTAAACCCGACGTTCAAAGATATAAAGGTTTGGGCGAGATGAACGCCGACCAGTTGTGGGAGACGACGATGAATCCCGAAAGACGAATTTTGCTTAAGGTCGAGATGAGCGACGCCGAGGAGGCGGCACAGACTTTTGCCGTGCTTATGGGTGAAGAACCCGAACTTCGCCGTCGTTTTATCGAGGAGAACGCAACTCTCGTTAAGGAATTAGACATATAGTCGCGGAGAATGAACAATGGCAGATAAAAAGGATATAAAAGAAATAATTAGCGGTTCGACGGTCATTCCCGTCCAGATGAACGACGAACTTAAGAAGTCGTTTATTGCCTATGCTATGGCGGTAAACGTTTCCAGAGCGATTCCGGACGTTCGTGACGGACTTAAACCAGTTCAGCGCCGCATTCTGTATTCGATGAGCGAACTTAATTTGTGGAACGACAAGCCGCATCGTAAATGCGCTCGTATCGTCGGCGATTGTATGGGTAAGTATCACCCGCACGGCGACAGTTCGGTGTATTCGGCGTTGGTTCGTTTGG
>CAYTKK010000045.1:0-11218 GCA_964438355.1 uncultured Lachnospiraceae bacterium
AGACGGTCGTTTGAAATTTTGTTTGCGACTTGACAATCGCAACGATAAGGTGTATTATTTATCTATGAACACGAAATCGTCAAAACAAAACAGTTTCGGTCAGCGTACGCCCCCCTCGACGAAAGTCTTTATGTTTATAGAGATTACGTCGGCGGCGATTGCGGATTTGCTTATGCTTGTTTGCTTGGCGATTTTTAATTTTAACGGCGAACTTGCCGTTACGCTTCTCGCCGTGTTTTTTTATCCTAGCGTAATTGCCGTTGCGCTTACCCTTACGGTAGGCGTCGCTCAACAATTACGTAACAGAAGTTTTATACATTTGGTGGCGATTATTTTGGCGATTATAGCGATTGCTTTGCTGGGTGCAAATATCGCGCGCGAACAATTGGCGTACGGAATTTTCTATCTACCGCCGTGGAGTACGCTTGCGTAAACGAAAGAACGTTGTCCGTTTTTGCAAAATAGCATTTTGTCGATGCGAAAGACGGTTGTTAAATAAATTGTAAACGAGCGTAACGCATAATTAAAATACGAAACGAGTCTAATCGAAACCTCCGAAGAACTGTTATCGTTCCTCGGAGGTTTGTTTACGTAATTAAAACTTTTATGCAATAAAATTTATCGAAAAGGCGAAAACATTTTTATACAAATAAAGCTTGTTAAAATAACGCAACTTGTTTGCGTTATTGATTTTGTCTGTTTGCGGAATTTGTTTACACAAAAGATGTGTTTCCGCGCAAAGTTCGTCGTCGGAAGTTTAGTTTTCGTCGGCGAATTTCATTTAATAAGCTAGCGCCTTTAAGTTAAGTAAAAGGGGACGTATTAAATAATGTCGCCTTCGCTGAGCACGCGATACAGTTTGTCGATAAGGTGCGAGGTGCGTTCGTAAGCGGGAGCCGCCGCGAGAGTGTTTTTAAGTCCTATAATAAGCGGCGTAATAAGGTCGACCCTGTTCGGGGTTAGAGCCGCCTCGACGGCGCGGGCGAGAGCGAATATTTCGTTTTTGACGCTCGAGTCCGCTTCGCTTTCGTGCGTGACGGAGCATATTTGCGAAAGAACCTCTCTAACGTCCTCGCGGACGTCGATGTCTACTGCCTCGTCTTCGGTGTAGCCGCTTACGCCGTTGAAGTAGATGTATTCGGTGACGTCGCGGAAGGGAACGATTAGCGTGGTCGCAAAGCGTGCAAACTCTTCGTTCGGATTCGTGTGATAGAAGTATTCGTCCAAAAACTCGCGAAGCGAAAGCTTATCGGTGTCTATTTGCATCAGAAGGCAAAAGACGAAGGCGATTAGTTTGGTTTGATTTTGGGGAAGAACGAGTTTACTTCTTCCTCCCACCGTCGTTTTTGCGGCGTGCAGTTCCGCGTCGAAATTGTAGCCTTTAAGCGCCTGTTCGAAAATATCGTAGATTTTCGAAGATTCCGCAATGGAACGCAGAATGTTCGAAACGTGCTTTTCGGCGATAAGGAATTTGGCGCTACATGCGTTGTTGCAAGCGTCGACGAATACGCGAATATCGTTGTCGTAATCCATTTTTCGCTCCTTTTTCCTCGTGCGAGGACAAATTACCGTATAATTTTAGCACAAAATATGCAAACGCGCAACAAAAAAGAACGAATTCTTTACTCGAACTCGTCCTTTTGTTTTTTAGCCGATTTTCTTTTACGCCTTGTTAACCGAGCCGAACAAAGTCATCTTTTCTCTTACGGTAGCCTTGATAGCCTCGGTGCCGGGTGCCAAAAGCTTTCTGGGGTCGAAGCCTTTGCCCTGAAGGTCCTTGCCTTCCTCGACATACTTTCTGGTAGCCGCCGCAAACGAAAGTTGGCATTCGGTGTTTACGTTAATTTTAGAAACGCCGAGCGAAATTGCCTTTTTAATCATTTCTTCGGGGATACCCGTGCCGCCGTGTAGTACTAGGGGCATATCGCCTACTTTCTCGCTGATGGCTGCAAGGACGTCGAAGTTAAGACCTGCCCAGTTAGCGGGGTATTTGCCGTGAATGTTGCCGATACCGGCTGCAAGCATGGTTACGCCGAGGTCCGCAATCATCTTGCACTCGTCGGGGTCTGCGCACTCGCCGGAACCGATAACGCCGTCCTCTTCGCCGCCGATAGCGCCGACTTCAGCCTCGAGGGAAAGACCGAGCACGTTGCAAGCGTTAACGAGTTCGCGCGTTTTTGCGATGTTCTCCTCGATGGGGTAGTGCGAGCCGTCGAACATGACGGACGAGAAGCCTGCATTGATGCATGCTTTCGCTCCGTCGTAAGAACCGTGGTCGAGGTGGAGGGCAACGGGAACGGTGATGTTAAGGTTCTCGATCATACCCTTGACCATACCGACGATGGTGGTGTAGCCGCACATATACTTGCCTGCGCCCTCGGAAACGCCGAGGATAACGGGCGAATTGAGTTCCTGTGCGGTTTGAAGAATGGCTTTCGTCCATTCGAGGTTGTTGATGTTGAACTGACCTACCGCATACTTGCCCGCTTTTGCTTTTTCGAGCATTTCTTTTGCTGAAACTAACATTTTTTGCAATTCTCCTTGATAAGAATAATTTTATCTAAGGACATTCTAGCACAAACGCAACGGAAAATCAATGATTTTAAGCATCATTTCGACAAACTTTACATAAATTAGGACTTTGATAGTCTTTGTCCGAAGAGAACGTAAGCGTTGAAACGCAATTATAACGCTATTTTGCGGCTCCGGCGACGTTTATAAGTAACGGATTTAGTATGCGAGCGATGACGTTAGTATGCGACGCGAAACCGCTTTGCCCGAAACGAATATCGCCTGCGGACAAGGGATTGAGTTTTGTAAAGCTCTCGGCGCGATAAAGCGACTGTGGCTCGTTATTGTTGACAAGAAGCGCAAGTTGTGTTATAACAAAACAGACGGATTAAAATTCGTCGCCGAGTAAATAATGGAAAAAACGAACAAAAAACATATATCCAACGCGCAGATTATAATCGTAAGCTTTCTTTTGTTGATACTTTTGGGAGCTTTTTTGTTGTGTTTGCCGATTTCTTCGACTTCGGGCGAGTGGACGTCGTTCTCGGACGCGTTCTTTACAGCCACGTCTGCCGCGTGCGTTACTGGACTTGTCGTGCGTGATACCGCGCTTTATTGGTCGGTTTTTGGGCAAATAGTCATTTTAGCGCTTATTCAGATAGGTGGACTGGGTGTGGTAACCTTCGCCATATTGCTTACGCGTCTTGCGGGCAAAAAGGTCGGTTTAAGTCAACGAAGCGTAATGCAGGAGTCGGTGTCCGCGCCCGACGTCGGCGGGATAGTGCCGCTTGTCGGATTTATCATAAAAGCAGTGGCTTTGGTGGAGGGGATAGGCGCGATTTTATTGAGTTTCGCGTTTTGTCCGCGTTTCGGCGCAAAGGGAATTTGGTATGCGGTGTTTCATTCGGTTTCAGCGTTTTGTAACGCCGGTTTCGACTTGATGAACGGAGAATATACTTCTCTTACGGAGTTTGCCGCCGACCCGCTCGTTAGCATAACGATAATGCTTCTTGTCGTTATCGGCGGAATAGGATTTTTTACGTTGCGCGACATTCGCGAGCATAAGCATCACGTTTCGCGGTACAGTTTGCAAAGCAAGGTTATTTTATGCACGAGCGCTTTACTCATATTGTTGCCGGCGGTGTATTTCTTTATATTTGAATTTTCGTCTTATGCGTTCGGGGAAAGGCTGCTACTATCGTTGTTTTCTTCCGTCAGCGCGCGAACGGCAGGGTTTAATACCGCTAATCTTGCCACGCTTACGCAGTGCGGCGCGCTTATTACGATGCTTCTTATGCTGGTTGGCGGCGCGCCTTCGTCGACCGCTGGCGGAATGAAGGTTACCACGCTTGCCGTTTTGGGAGCGGGAGCGGTATCGGTTTTCGGTAGAAAAAAACAAACGAGAATGTTTTCTCGCAGGCTTCCCGACGATAGCGTTCGTACGGCGTCGGCGGTCGCGACGTTTTATATCGCGCTGGTGTTGGTGGCGGGAGTCGTGATTGCTTCGATGGAAGGAATCGGCGTTATTGCGGCGCTTTTCGAGGCGTGTTCGGCGCTGGGAACCGTGGGAATGACTTTGGGGATTACGCCTTCGCTCGGTCTTGCGTCGAGGTTGATAGTGGAACTGCTTATGTTCGTAGGCAGGGTGGGCGGCTTTACGGTAGCGTTTGCCGCGGCAGGAAAGGTAACGGATTATTCTAATTATCCGGAAGAAAGAATAACTATTTTTTAACGGAGGACCGGATATGAAATCGGTTTTGGTCATAGGTCTTGGCAGATTCGGACGCCATGCGTGCAAAAAGTTTATAGAACAAGGTTGCGAGGTAATGGCGGTCGACCGCAAAGAAAAGAACGTAAACGAAGTGCTTTCGCTTGTGACTCAGGCTCAGATAGGCGACGTCACCGACGAAAAGTTTTTAAGTTCGTTAGGAGTTGCGGATTACGACTTGTGTCTTGTTACCATAGGTGACGACTTCCAAAGCTCGCTCGAGGCGACCTCGCTGTTAAAAGAACTCGGTGCCAAGAAGATAGTCGCTCGCGCGGCGCGTACGGTGCACGAGAAGTTTTTGCTTCGCAACGGCGCCGACGAGGTCGTATATCCCGAACGTCAGCTTGCTAACTGGGCGGCGATAAGGTATTCGTCCGAAAAGCTCGTCGACTATATGGAAATTGACGGAGATTTCGCGGTTTTCGGAGTGCAGACGCCGGAGGCGTGGATAGGAAAATCGGTTATCGACCTAAACGTTCGCAAAGCGTACGGTATAAACATTATGGCGTATAAGCGCGGCGACAAATTCAGTATGCTTACCGAGCCGGAAACGATTTTTGAAGGCGGCGACGTTTTGTTTGTTGTAGGCGAAATTTCCAAGGTCAAGAAATGCTTTAAGCTGTAATCGAAAAATGCGATACCAAAAAATATAACGAGTTTGTAAAAATACGAGAAAAACCAAAAGCAAGTCGCAAGCGCCGCAAATACGGATTCGACTCGCTTTTAATTTATTCTTACGCTTGACAACGCAATAAAACCTTGGTAAAATGTATCCGAAGATAAGTGTTATGAATACACTATAAACGAAACGGAAGGAATGTGCGTCGCTCGCAGGTAAAGAGTGTGATGCAAGGAGGATAAAAATGTCCTTAGAAGAGGGAAAATCCAAAAAGAAAAGAGGATGTTGCGGTTGTCTCGTTGCGATAGCCGCGGTGTTTTTAGTTGTCGTGATAGCCGGCGTGGGCGTCGGATGTTACTTCGGAAACGATTATTTAAGCAAGAATTTCGGGCTTTCGCTTTCCGACGCACTGGGCGTTATTTCGGGCATATACGGCGTCGACGAGAAGAAAATAGTGACTAACGCTCCTTCCGAGGAGGATAAGGCGGCAACGTACGGCGCTTTTGACGACTCGTTGTTTCTAAAAGACGGCACGGTTACCGAGCAGGATATAAAAGACCTTCTCTGCGAAGTTATGACGGACGAAGGCGAGTCGGCTTCCGTGCTTTTGTCCGGTCCGCTCTTTTCAAGCGGCTCGGCGGAGAAAACCGACGTTATCGAAAGACTTGTAAACCGAGAAAACGCCGATAGCGAAAAACTCGGTCGTTTTACGGACGAGTACGATTACGCGCTTAACTACGACGAAGATATGATACTCGAGCTGTCGGACAGACAGCTTATGGTGCTTCTAAAGCTTGCCGTTTCCGAGCTTTTGCCGGAGGACGGCGAATATTCGGAAATACTGAAAAACGTAGAATTTCTTCAAGTAAAACTTTCGCGCACCGAACGCGACAACGCTCGACTCGAACTTACGGTTTCGATTGCCGTACGCGAGTTGTCGAAGAAATATATTATCGGAAACGTGTCCGAGCCGTTTGATTCGTGGGTTATTTCGATGATCCCAGAGAAGATATTCGCTACTGCTGGAATCGAGATAATAGGCGGCGAGGGCGGTAACGATTACGAACTCTCCGTTCGCATTAACGACGCGGATAAAAACGGACAAACGAACTTGTATAAGCTATTGGGCGGAGTGTTGAAAATGACCGATTCTTCGCTTACGGGCGAGACGGAGCAGGTTGGCAGAGATTATATCAACGGACTTTTCCGCGACCTTTGCGCCGATATTATAGACCAAGTCGACAAATATATGGATTTTAACGATAGTATTACCGCGGACGGACACTTCAAATTCGATATATTCAAAATGTTGACGAAAACGATATACTCTTCGTCGGACCTTACGAAAGAAGAACTTGCCTTTGCGTACACCACGGCGATGAGGGCGGACAGCGAAGAAGCTACCGAAGTCGAAAAAGACAGTGTGTTTGTTCAAGAGTCGGACGAGGCGGCGCTTATGGCGGAATTTTCCGCAAAATACCTCATCGAGACCACTCTTTATTCGCGCGAAAAGAACGGAAAGAAGGAATTTTTCATTAAACCGGTTTACAGCGACGCAAACGGAAACAGTCTTGTTTGGACGGAACTGGTTTTTGACGGCGACGAACCGGGTGAGTATCCCGAATCTTTGTACGTAAAACAAAGCGCCGACGGCGAAAAAAAGACGTATACCGCGTATATCCAAGAAACTGCGGGCGCTACTTTGTACAATAAAGCGACCGAGCAAAAACTTACTTTTGACGACCTTGCCGCGCTTTTCGGCGTGGGCAAAGCAAACTCCGATTTTGACGGACTGGAACTTAAAACGTTGTTTAATTCGGAAGGATTAACCGAAAAGCTTTACGGCGGCGCGGCGGCTGTTGGAGAAAGGTTCATAGATAAAGCTCGTTCCGAGCTCAGTCCCGTGATTACGAACAAAATGCTCGGCGCTTTGGTTGCGTCGCAGGCGGATGAAATTATACCGAAGCAGGATGACTCTTTATCGTCGGCAATAACCGTCAAGTTTGTAAAAGCGGCGGGCAGTAGGACGGAATCGGTGTATAATTACAAGCTGGAAGGGCAATCTTCTTCGGCAAGCGGAGTTACGGAAATAACGCGTTCGTTTTTTACAGTCGGGGTAACGGTGGATACCGACGCTCTTTTCGGGGATAGCGGAATTATAGCGGCGATAATCGAGGACGAAACGGTTGTTTCGATAACCGTGGAAGTAACGCCCGAACTCAAACCGTCGTATACCGAGTCTCCGAAGATAAGATTTGCGGATCTCAGCGAGGAGCGTTCCGAAAAGCTGATTGAAGTTATGGAAAAAATGGGGTATTCGTATTTGTCCGACGATTCGCTGCGTTCGTCGCTGGGAACACCGATGCAAAACGTGTTCATTGATATGCGCAAAATGCTCGGCGACATCAAAGTCGAGGCGAACAAACTGATTTTGCCGGACGTATTCGACCTTCTTGCGAAGCAGATGTTCCCCGTCGATGGCAGTAAGAAATACTATGGCGAGACCATTACGATTAAAGGAGCCGATTTGTACCGCGCTCTTACCGGACTGTATGATTTGCCGCAGCTTAGCGGTGACGGCTATTATATGAGTCAAAGCGCCGATTATACGTCGGAGGGTGAGAAGCTGAATAACGCTTACGGCGCGGGATTGAAAAACGATACGACCAATGCGGAAAAACTTAACGGTATCTTCGCCGCGGGCGGCAGCGGAGCCGTTACTGTGGACATCGACGATTCGTTAGGCAAACTTATCGGATACAACAACGTTGAATCCGAAGAGAAGATGTATCTGACTTTCGAGTTTAGCGTTTACGATTACCTTAAGGCAAACGGTAGCGATATGAGTTTGCTCTCGCTAGATAAAGGATACGCAACGTTCGAGGTAATCAAGACCGAAACCGTTATCGAAGGGACGGAAACGTCGTGGTACGAAACCAAACTCGTTCTTGACAATATGTCCGAAGCCGATCGCATAATCGTGGAAAAAATAATGACGTATATGGATTCGGACAACGAGACGAAGATTGCCGAACTCGAGTGCGAAATCGGCGTTCTGTCGATGTACATCGACAATTATTTCGATTGCGAAACCGTCTGATGCTAGTCAAAAGTCAAGTTTACGGATTTTTGATGTGAGGACGCTTGCGCGGGTATCGCCCTAGCGGGCAAAAGCAAGGATGTGAAAGGTGTTTGTATCCCGAATAAATTTAAGTAATTATCGCAATTATTCCGCGTTAACGCTCCGACTTTCGTCGGGGCTTAACGTGTTTATGGGGGCAAACGCGCAGGGCAAAACCAATATGCTCGAGGCGGTGTATTTGACGAGCGTGGGACGGAGCATGCGTACGCCGCGAGACAAAGAACTTATTCGTTGGGGCGCGGAGCAGGCTCGAGTCAGAGTGGAGACGGAGTCCGCCGGCGGTAAAAACACGGTCGAAATAATCGTTTCCGCGCGAGAGAACAAGCGCGTTACCATAAACGGCGCTTCGGCAAGTCGTATGGGCGAGCTTATGGGCGTAGTTACGGCGGTGTTGTTTTCGCCGGACGAGATAGCGATTGTCAAGCAGTCCCCGGGCGAGCGGCGCAGGTTTATGGACATAGCGCTTTGTCAGCTTTCGCGAGCGTACTTTTATTTGCTTACCCGATACAACAAGGCGCTTTCTCAGCGTAATAAATTACTGAAGGAGCGTACTACCGGCGATGTTTTGGAGGTTTTCGACTTGCAGCTGGCTGATATCGGCTGCAAAATAGCCAAGACGCGCAGGGGATTCATTTCCGGTCTTGCCGAACTGGCAAAACGGGAGCATTCGTTTCTTACCGACGAAAAAGAGATACTGAATTTGGAATACGAAGGTATCGATGGAGAGACGGAAGAGGAAGTGCGTTTGAATTTTCTTGCCGAGTTAAAGCGTGACCGAGAGCGTGACCTTATTCAGGGTTTTACGCATTCGGGTGTGCAAACGGACGATTTCGCGATAAAAATAGGCGATGTGGACGTTAGAAAATTCGGTTCTCAAGGTCAGCAACGCACGGCGGCGCTTTCGTTGAAGCTGGCGGCGCTTAAAATTCTTCACGAGGAGACGGGAGAGCCTCCGGTGCTTTTACTGGACGATGTGTTCAGCGAACTGGACGAGCGTAGAAGGATTAAACTTGTCGAAAGGCTGGACGGTTACCAGACCATCGTCACGTGTACGGAAATAGATTCCGCGCTGAATATTGCCATTAAAAAGGCAAAGATTTTTTCGGTCAGCGGCGGCGTTATAGAGTGTGTAAACCAAGCGGAATAATAAGACCTATGATATAAAATTCGGTAAAACCATATATAGGCGCAAAAGCGTTGCGTTTTATGCGGTATACCGCGAAGCAATCGCGGCGATAATACGCATTGGCGGAAAGTCTGTGCGTCGGGGCGGCGGATGAAAGCGTAAAAGCGGTCGTTTTAAGTTTTGCCCGAATAGATTCGACTTCCGTAAGGGAGCGCAAATTATGGTTTTTTATTGTGTGGGAGACTGCCGAATAAAGCGCGCGGCGTTTTTGTCGGCAAGTAAGCTTAGGGGAGAGATTTATCTGGACAACGACGAAGTCGGCGGTCTTGTATCGGATAAAAACGGCGAAACGGTTGTTGTAAAAAGCGATGAGCCTTTGCCGTTTGCGGATTTTACGGTAGGCGAGTTCGTTGCGTATAGTCGAGCGTTAACGTCGGAAAAACCGATGACGGATTCGGACGTAGCCGAGCTTGCGCGTTCGTTGTCTTTGCGTGTGCCGTTACGCAAAAAAATGGGCGAACTTACGGTGGTTCAACGTCGAAGCGTTATGTTGCTTGCAAAACACATGAAGAATTTACGATCCGTGTTTATCAATATGGACGGAAGTGACTATTCGCCGCGTGTAAAATTCGATTTGACTCGTCTTTTGCGTTCGCTGTCCGACAGAATAAACTTATTCGTCTCCGTCAGCGATCTTAGATTTATTCCGACCAACGCGCACGTTATAAGTTTTTCGTAAGCGCTTTTCGGGCAAAACGAGAAAATATCGGAGCAATATTCGATGAATGTCGGCTAACGTGCAAGGTTTTTAGCTTTTTCTTGACATAGCGGCGTAACGAGTTGTATAATATACCCGATACGGGAAAGTTTCGTTTTTTAGGGCAACCGTAAAACGGCGAAACGATATCGCGTTAGCGAGGTGAATGTTATGAAAAGAAAAATGCAATTAGTTGCGGGAATCGTCGGTATAGTTGCGGGGACGATTATGACGTTTATGTGCTTGTTGACGCTGACTATGCGCGAATTATTGTCCGCGACGGCGAACGAGTTGGCGATCGAGCTAGGCTTTTCCGGCGAAATAACCATGTCGCTGATGATAACCGTTTTCATATTCCTGATTCTTTTGGGTGCGGCAAGCGTAACGGTTTCCATTTTTATTTTGGCGTCAAAAAGCGAAAAACTTCGTCATGGAATGAACATAGCGTTAGTGGTGCTTTCCGCGGTTTCGCTCCTGTTGTTTTGCGAGGAATATATGCTTTTGTTGCTGTTCGGTACCGAGCTTGCTTTTGCAATAGTCGCGCTTGCCGTCAAGGATACGGCGGCACCCGTAAATTCGCGGTTTAGGTCGAAATATAGGTTCGAGTACGGACCGTTTTCGGGGTCGTCGGCGTTAATTCCGTTTTGGTATAAGGATAAGGAATATTTCATCACGGCCCAGCAGTTTTCGAAAATACGCGACCTTATGCGTATGCACGAATTGGGCGCAATCGACGACGCGGCTCGCGACCGCGGGATAGAAAAGGTGTTGGGAATCGACATTGACCCGTTCGAGTAAAAACCGCGCCGGTGTTTTTTGTATTTGGTTGGGGAGCGTTAAACATCTGAAATTATTTCGGGAGCAAAAGTTTTTCGTTTGTCGGAAACCATTATAGGATTTCTACACTGAATATCGAAATATTCATAAAAATCGGTTTAGAGTTCCGAAGACATAGTCGGTTCTCTGATCTGTGCGTTGCTTAGGGAAGTATGCGTTGAATATTTCATGGGGGGGGGATATGTCAAAAATCAAAAAACTTATTTCGTCCGTTATCGCAAGCGCGCTTATTGTAACGATTGCGGTTGCGGCGATTGCTTGCGGTTATAATCCGTCTGTTATTGATGACGCGATTACGGTTACGGACATGCTCGGCGAGAAAGTAACGGTAAAAAAGAATCCGCAAAAGGTTGCCTGTGCGTCGAGAGCGACGTATGATCTTTTAATTGCGTTCGGCGTTGCGGACAGCATTGACGGCGTGTATTATTCTTTGCTTGAAAACGAATGGTCGTCCGTAT
>CAYTKK010000046.1:0-10821 GCA_964438355.1 uncultured Lachnospiraceae bacterium
TTTTTCGGAGTGATAGAGCGCTTTGTAAAATTTATTAAGACGGATTAAATCTTTTGCCTTGCGTTTTTGCCGCGTCTTAATTGTATCGACCCGATAATTAACTAAAATATTCGATATTGTGCCCGAAATTCCTTGACAAAGCATTGCATTTTATATATAATTATTAGGCTTGATGAAAGAGAGTTGAGCCAAATCATACGATAGGAGGTGCTGAATTATGGCAGTCCCGAAACATAAAGTATCCAGAATGGCAGGAAATTCCAGATATGCGAACTGGAAAGTTGAAGCTCCCGCTGTGGGTGAGTGCCCTCAGTGTCACGCTCCCAAGCAGAGCCATAGAGCTTGCAAGTCTTGCGGATATTATGACAAAGCAAGAAGCGTGGAAGTTAAACAGCAGTCTAATGATTAGTTGTTAAAAACGTTAGCCCCGTATTTCACTACGGGGCTGATTTTTTATTGAAGCATTTATGTCGTGAAGCGGAGCAAACAAATCCGTAACGATTGATAAATTAAAGAATAAGGAGGATATAATTATGAAAAAGGTTGTTCTTGACGTCTTCGGAGCTGATAAAGGACCTAAGGTTGTGATTGAAGGCGCTATAAATGCGTTAAAAACGCTCGGCGATGACTTCGGCGTAATACTTGTCGGCGATGAATCGGTTATTAACGAAGAACTTAAAAATTATAGATACGACGCGAGCCGCGTCGACGTGATAGACGCGAAGGAGCAAATTACAAACAACGAATCGCCCACTCTTGCGATAAGGACCAAAAAAGATTCGTCGCTTGTTAAGGCTTGTGACATTACTAAGTCGTGTGACGACGCAATAGGAATGATTTCTGCCGGTAGCACGGGCGCTGTTTTGACGGCGGGTATTTTTCGCATAGGCAGGATTCGCGGGGTTCTTCGTCCGGCGCTTTGTCCGATGTTGCCCACCGCGGACGGCGGCAGGGTATGTATATGCGATTGTGGCGCAAATATGGATTGCAAGAGCGAATATCTTCGTCAATTTGCGCTTATGGCTAACGAGTATTATAAAGTTGCAACCGGAGCTGAAAAGCCGAAAGTTGCACTTGTTTCCGTTGGTGTTGAGGACAAAAAAGGGAACGATTTGACGCACGCGGCTTTTTCGGCGCTAAAGGAGTCCGATATAAATTTTGTGGGAAATATGGAAGCTCGCGATGCACTAACGGGTATGTATGACGTTTTGGTGTGCGACGGATTTGTCGGCAACGTTTTGCTTAAGTCGATTGAGGGTAGCGCTAAAATGGTTGCGGGAATTCTTAAAGAGGAAATTTATGCTTCGACTATGGCGAAAATCGGAGCGATTTTTATGAAAAAATCATTGGCAAATATGAAAGCAAGAATGGATTATCATGCTTTCGGAGGCGCTGTTTTCCTCGGCATCGAAAAGCCGCTTGTGAAGTCTCACGGTTCGTCTAACGCAAAGTCGATTACCGCTTGCGTAGAACAAATTCTTGAGTTTAGCAGAATGAATTTGATAGATAACATTAAAGCCGCGATAGCAAAAACGCAACAGGGTAAAGATGCGTAGTTTCGACTCTTTGGAAATAGAAAAGAAGTTAGGTTATTCGTTTAGAAACAAAAAATTGCTTTTATCTGCCTTTACGCATTCGAGCTATGCGAACGAAAGCGTGGCTTCTGTTGAGAGCTATGAGCGTCTCGAGTTTTTAGGCGATAGTCTGCTTGGATTTTTCGTTGCCGAATTTTTGTATTTTAGCGTCGTGGATAATGAAGGAAAGATGACGGAAGACCGAAAAAGGCTTGTTTCGAGAGAGGCTCTCGAAGAAACTATATCCGCCCTCGACGTGTTCGATTATATGCGGTTCGGACAAAGCGCAAAAAACAACGTGGGCGCGTTTACTAAGGTTAAATCCGATTTGTATGAAGCGATTGTTGCCGCTATTTATTTGGATAGCGGGTCGAACTTTACCGTTGCTCGCAATTTTGTAGCAAGGACGCTTCGCCGGTCAAAAGACGAGGATTTTATTTCAGTGCTAAACGAACGCGTTCAGAAGGATAAACATATAGCGCCGGTTTACGAAACAAGGCAGGACGGGGACGGATTTTTCTCGCAAGTAATGGTTCGCGGCGTTGTGCTGGGCAAAGGTTTCGGAAAAAATTCCAGAGAAGCTCGGCGTGAGGCGGCTAGAGACGCCATTTCGCGATATTAGTTGCGCGCCGTTGCTTTACATATTGTTGAAAATATGTTAAAATCATACTTAGGTTAGTGGCGTATTTGCCTAAAATGAGGAAATCGTTTTGAAGTTTAAGAGAATAGAATTATATGGATTTAAGTCGTTTGCCGACAAGCATGAAATTCCGTTCGGATCCGGAATTACGGCGATAGTCGGTCCGAACGGTTGCGGGAAAAGTAATGTAGCCGATAGTATTCGCTGGGTATTGGGCGAGCAATCGGCCAAGCTTTTGCGCGGTTCGTCTATGCAGGACGTAATATTTAACGGTACCGAAAAGCGCAAATCAATGTCTTATTGTGAGGTTGCGCTCGTTTTCGACAATCGTGAAAAGTTATTCCCGACTCTCGATTACGACGAAGTGGTTATTTCTCGTAAACTATATCGTAGCGGGGAAAGCGAATATGCGCTAAATCGTACGCCGTGTAGATTGAAAGATATTACCGAACTTTTGCGTGACGCCGGTATGGGAAGAGAGGGTTATTCCATCATTGGGCAGGGCAGAATTGACGAATTGTTGTCCTCTAAACCTGAGGATAGACGCCAAATTTTCGAGGAAGCTGCCGGAATTTCAAAATTTAAGGCGCGTAAGGTTGACGCCGAAAGGAAACTTGGCAGAACGCGTGAAAATTTGACCAGAATCGTTGATATTTTGGAAGAAAAGCAAAAGCAATTAGAACCGCTTAATCGACAGGCAGAGAACGCCAGAAAGTGGTTGGATATGCGAGATCAGCTTCGTCATCACGAAATAAATACATATATTCATCAGTACGAAACCGCAAGTCAGGCAAAAGAGGTAATAAATACTCGTTTGGACGGCGTTTCCGAGGCAATTGACTTAAAACAGCGTGCTTATGATGGTGCCGTTAATACGTATAACGAATCTATGTATGACCTTAATTCCATAGATCGCAATATCAATGCGCTTAGAGAAGAACTTCTTACGCTTACGGTTGGTTTGGAAAAGCAAGCCGGCGATATGAAAGTGTTGCAGGAACGACTTGCCGCGCTGTTTTCGTCTAATTCCAGATTGAAAGATGAAAACGTCGCTTTAAGCGCCGAGAAAACGGAGACGAAAGAAAAACTCGAAAAAACGCGCGAACTTGAAAAACAAGATTCGGAGCGTTTGGATTTGGCGTACAAAGAAGTCGACGATATTCGCGGAGATTATTTGGCAGCGGTCGAAAAAATAACTCAGGGTGAAAATAACGCGCAACTTTCCAAGCAGTCGCTAATGGAAGCGATGGACAAACTTTCCGACGTTAAGGCGAACATGTCCGCGCTTCTTGCCGAGAGAGAGGCTTTGTTGTCGTCCATTGCCGAACTTGACAAGCGTATCGGTGACGGAACTTCGTCGCTTGACGCGGATCGTCAAATGTTTACGCAATTGGCAACCGAATTATCTGCTCTTTATGAAAAGAAGGATGCGCTTGCGGGTAAAATTAAGAATTTGTATGAGAAAAACAACGAACTTCTTGCAATTGCTTCCGATACGACTTCCAAACTCGATAAACTAAACGAGAAATTTTTTACCGCTTCTTCGCGCCGCAAAATTCTTAAAGAAATGCAACAGGCGTTTGAGGGATTTGCGTACAGCATTCGCAATTTAATGAACGATGCAAAAAAGAATGTCGAACTTTCGTCTAGAATAGAGGGCGTAGTTGCTCAACTTATAACCGTTGACGCTAAATTTGAAACCGCCATTGAAACCGCATTGGGCGCGTCGATGCAGAATATCGTTACTCGTAACGAGGAGGACGCCAAGTATATCATCGAATACCTTAAGAAAATGCGTTACGGCAGGGTAACTTTTTTGCCGATTACGTCGATTAAGGAACGGTCTATAGATTATAGGTATGAAAGCGCTCTCAAGGTTAGCGGTTGTTTCGGCATTGCTTCCGATCTTGTGACGTGCGACGAAAAATTTCGAAGCGTTATTCGCGGTTTGCTCGGAGGGACCGTTATTGTCGATAACCTCGACACGGCGGTTGCCATTTCAAGAAAAACCGGATATGCACTTAAAATAGTTACGCTCGAAGGCGACGTAATCAATCCTTCCGGCGCAATTACCGGCGGTAGCAAAAAGAACGATATAGCTAATATCTTTAGTCATGAAAGAGAGCTTAAAGAGCTGGAAACGTTGGTTGATAAACTTTCTGCCGATATTGATACGTTGAACGCAAGAAAAGAAAAGTGCGCGGAAAGTTTGGAAGAAGTGTCCGCTAAGATTAAGGCTAGTCAAGCAGAACTCCACGATTGTGACGTAATTATCGCAACTAAGACGGAGGCTAAGACAAAAATCGAGACGGATATTGATGAAAAAGAAGCAAATTTGGACTTAATTGTAGCCGAACGCGATAACAAAAAAACTCGTGCGGATAAAATTACCGCGGACATAAGCAGCGTAAGCGAATTAGAGGCTTTGATTACAAGTAAAAAAGAAAGCGCTAAAGAAGATGAGGAAAATCGTCAAGCGGAGTTCGACGAGCTTAAAGCCAGACGTGATTCATTGGCGGAAAAGCTTACGGCGGCGCGTGTTGCAGCTGCGGAACTCGAGGCTTTGGTGAAAGGTTACGAAACCAATATTGAACAAATGTCGGCTTCTATCGCTACTATCGACGGAAAAATTGACGCGAACGAAAACGAAATTGCCGAAAACGATAAGCGAATCCAAACAATCGAGCGTGAACTTAAATCTGATAGACAGATTAACGATAGCGCGGACGCCGAGCGCATTAAAGTGGTTCGTGAAAAGCTGGAACATTTGGATGAATATAAGGAAAGTTTGCAGGAAAAGGTTTCGACTGTCGATAAGAATCGTATTGATTTGATGAATGAATTGCAAACTCTTCGCGAACAAAAAGCGCGTGAAGAAATGTTGCTATTAAAAGTCGATACCGATATAGAGCAGATGGAACAGCGCATCTTGGAGGAATATGAACTAGGGTATGAGCAGTGTCTGGAGTATCGCGAGGAGGGGTATGACGTCGAGGTCGGAGTAAAGGAGACTAATCGACTTAAGCGAGCCATGAACGCGTTGGGGCACGTTAACGTTGAGGCGATTGAAATGTCCAAAATCGTTGCGGAAGAATACGAAACTTTGGACAGTCAACGGGTTGACCTAGAAAAAGCAGAGGGTGACCTACTGAAAATAATCGAAGAACTTTCCGGTGAAATGCTTTCTCGTTTTTCGGATAAATTCGAGCGTATCAGGGTTAATTTCATAAAAATCTTTAAGGAATTGTTTAATGGCGGAAATGCCGACCTTGAACTGCTTGATTGCGAAAATCCTTTGGAGGCGGGAATCGAAATTAAGGCGCAGCCGCCCGAAAAGAAGTTGCAATCCATTTCGCTTCTTTCCGGTGGAGAAAAGGCGTTGACTGCCATTGCGATATTGTTTGCTATTCTTAAGCTTAATCCGATGCCGTTTTGCTTGTTGGACGAAATCGAGGCTGCTTTAGACGACGCTAACGCCAATCGCTTTGCTAAATATTTGCGCCGTTTTAGCCAGAATACGCAGTTTATTGTTATTACTCACCGTAAACCTACTATGGAACTTGCGGATAGTTTATACGGCGTTACCATGGAAGAAAAGGGCGTAAGTAAGATTGTTTCCGTAAAACTCGAGGATGCTGTGGCTGTTGCCGAAAAGGCGTAGGAGATAAAAATGGGATTATTTGCCAAGATAAAAGCCGGCTTAAAAAAGACGAAAGACGTCGTTGCGTATAAACTCAATCAACTTTTTACGGGCGGTGCGCTTGACGACGAGTTTTATGACGAACTTGAATGCATTTTGCTTTCCGCTGACGTTGGTGCTACGACGTCCGAAAGAATTTTGGATGAACTTCGCGAATCGGTCGATACGAAATTGATTCGTGACAGAGCGCAGGTTAAAGAAGAGCTTCGCGACATTATGACTGATATATTATCCGAAAACGAATTGCCGGAGTATGATTATCCGCTTGTAATAATGGTATCCGGCGTTAACGGCGTCGGTAAAACTACGGCAATAGGAAAGTTGGCGAAAAAATTTAAGGAACAAGGAAAGTCTGTTCTGCTTGTCGCGGCGGACACGTTTAGAGCGGCGGCTGCGGAGCAATTGAGCGTTTGGGCGCAACGTGCAAATGTAAGAATCGTAAAGCAGTCCGAGGGTGCGGATCCGGCTTCTGTCGTTTTCGACGCGTTAACTTCCGCAAAAGCGAAGGGCGACGAAGTCATATTGATCGATACGGCGGGAAGGCTTCATAACAAGAAAAACTTGATGGACGAACTTTCCAAAATTTCTCGAATCATAAATCGTGAAATGCCCGATGCGATGTGTCTAAATTATATCGTTTTGGACGCAACAACCGGGCAAAATGCCGTATCGCAGGTTGAAATTTTTAATGATGCCGTTGATGTCGACGGTATCGTCTTGACTAAACTTGACGGCACTGCAAAGGGCGGCGTTGTTCTTGCGATATGCGGCGAATTGAATGTCCCTGTCGTGTATGTCGGCGTAGGCGAGGGGATTGACGACCTGGAGGATTTCGATGCGGAAAATTTTGTTGCGGCAATCTTTGATTAAACGCTTGACAAATCGAGAGAATATTAGTACAATGATAATGTAAAGTAGTTTTGCTTTACATTATCACTTTTTTGGCGGGTTGTTTTGAAGAAGGATTTGGAAATGGGAAGGTTGCTTGATTGTTACGGGGCAATGCTCACGAAACGTCAAGTCGAAATAATGGAAAGCTATTATTTCTACGACCTTTCGCTTTCCGAAATTTCTGAGAATATGGGTATCACGCGTCAAGCTGTTCATGACGCTATAGCAAAAGCCGGTGAACAGTTGGAGAGTTGGGAAGAGAAACTCGGATTCTTAAAAAAGAGTGATTCTACCGCGACGGCGCTCGATAATGTGCTTGAATTGCTCGACTGCGGAGACGTGAAGGGCGCTCGGACCGTTATTAAAGATTTTTTGCAACGTAATTAGGAGACCAGATGGCAATTTTCGGTGGATTAAGCGAAAAATTAAATCACATTTTCAGTAAGATTAAATCGCGCGGAAAACTCACCGAGCTTGAAATCAAGCAGGCTATGCGTGAAATAAGAGTTGCTTTACTGGAAGCCGATGTGAATTTTGCGGTTGTTAAGGAGTTTATTGCCACCGTAAGCGAAAAGGCTGTCGGCGAAACGATATTAAATAGTTTAACTCCCGGTCAGCAGGTTGTTAAACTTGTCAACGACGAACTCGTTCGGCTTATGGGCGGAACAAACGCGAAACTTGAGGTTTCGTCGAAGCCGCCGACCGTGATTATGTTATGCGGTTTGCAGGGTGCGGGTAAGACGACGATGTGCGGAAAACTGTCGCAGTATCTAACGAAACAGGGCAAGCGGCCGCTTTTGGTGGCGTGCGACATATATCGTCCTGCTGCTATAAATCAGCTTCGAGTAGTCGGCAAAAGCGTTAATACGGAGGTTTTTGAACGCGGTACGAACAAGCCGTCAAACACGGCGCGCGAGGCTGTCGAGTACGCTTTGTCGAACGGATACGATACCGTAATTATTGATACTGCGGGAAGGTTGCATATCGACGAACAGCTAATGGCGGAACTTGCCGAGGTGAAGTCTGCTGTTGTACCTACCGAAATTTTATTAACCGTTGACGCGATGACCGGACAGGACGCGGTTACCGTTGCGAAATCGTTTAACGATCAGCTTGATATTACCGGCGTTATTTTGACGAAACTTGACGGCGACACTCGCGGCGGTGCGGCGCTTTCGATAAAAGCCGTTACCGGAAAACCGATTAAATTTTGCGGAATAGGTGAAAAGTCGGGCGATTTAGAACCGTTTTATCCCGACCGTATGGCGTCGAGAATACTCGGAATGGGTGATGTGCTTTCTTTGATTGAAAAGGCTCAAAACGCTGTTTCCGAGGAGGAGATGAAAAATCTAGAGAAGAAGTTTAAGGAAAACAGTTTTACTCTCGATGATTTTTTGATTCAATTCGAAAGCCTAAAAAAGATGGGCGATATGTCCGAACTTTTGGGAATGATTCCGGGAATAAGCGGATTGAAAATTTCCGAAAAGGATATTGACGAGTCGCGAATAGAAAGATTTAAGGCGATAATTCGTTCCATGACGAAGCAAGAGCGTGAGCATCCCGACATAATAAAGTCGTCCAGGCGTAAGCGAATTGCCGAGGGAAGCGGAACGTCTATTCAAGACGTAAATCAGTTGCTTAAGCAGTTTGAGCAAACAAAAGAAATGATGAAACGAATGAAAAACGGCGGCTCTTTTTTGAAGGGCGGAAAACGTAAATTTCCGTTTTGATAAAGTTATTACACGGCGTACGTGCGCCGAATAATAAAAGATTATAATTTATTTAAGGAGAAATATAAAAATGGCAGTTAAAATGAGACTTACCCGTATGGGCGATAAGAAGTCACCCTTCTACAGAGTTGTTGTTGCGGATTCGCGTTCCCCGCGTGATGGCAAGTTTATTGACATCATCGGAACGTATAATCCCTTGACGAATCCCGCCGAAGTGAAGATCGATGCCGAAAAGGCGGCAAAGTGGCTTGGCGACGGCGCTCAACCGACAGATACCGTTAGAGCTTTGCTTGTTCAAAACGGCTTGCTCGAAGCAAAACCGATGCCGGCAAAGACGAACGCAAAGAAAAAGAAGAGCGAATAATTTCGTAATTGTTAACGGAGCTTATTATGCTGGAGCTTGTTGAATTTATGGTAACCTCGCTGGTCGAGAAGAAAAGTGCCGTCCGGTGTTCGATGGGCGACGCCGAAACGATTAACGTTAAGGTTGCGAAATCCGATATGGGAAAAATCATCGGGAAGGACGGTCGCATCGCTAAGGCGATACGTACTATCGTCAAGGCGGCGTCTGCAAAGGAGGACGTTAAGTATTCCGTAGTGATTCTCGAGGCGGATGAAGAGTAGTTTTTTGCATAGAGAGCTTTCGAGCTCTCTATCTCTTTACTCACTTGTCTGATTGTCGTCGTTTCGTGCGAGTGAATAAAATTTTGACTTTAGGAACTTGGTTTTTTAATTTATGGATGAATTTATTACGATAGGGCAAATTGTTCGCGCAGTCGGGATTAAGGGCGAAGTGAAAATAAAACCCATTACCGATTCTCCTGAGCGGTATAAAGCTCTTAAGGTCGTCTACATCGACGAGCGCCCGTACCGAATCGCTTTATGTAGAATTGACGCTACTGCCGTTTATCTTATGCTTGACGGAGTAAACGATAGGAATAGTGCCGAAACATTGAAGGATAAATACGTTAAAATTGATAGAATCAATGCGGTTCCGCTAGAAGAAGGAAGTTATTTTATAGCGGACATATTGGGATGCAGTTTGAAGCTAGACGACGGAACGTGCGTCGGTAAAGTTACAGAAGTCAATCAATATGGCGCCGCGGACGTTTTTACGGTTAGTAACGGAATGGATACGATATTGTTTCCGTTTTTGAAAAAAATGATTGTAAGCGTTGACGTGGAGGGCGGAGTGATTGTCGTAAAGAAGAGCGTCTTCGATGAGGTAAGCGTTTATGAGGATTGACATTCTTACGCTGTTTCCCGAAATGTTTGCGCCGTTGCGTTCGTCGATTCTCGGGAAGGCAACCGAGAGGGGACTTATTGAAATCAATTTGGTTGATATTAGGAGTTATTCGCGCGATAAGCATTTGAAGTGCGATGACTATCCGTTTGGCGGCGGCGCCGGAATGGTTATGACGCCACAGCCTATTTTTGACGCTATAAAAGCCACAGATCCGGAGCACGAAGCCGTTAGAATTTATATGTCGCCTAAGGGTGAAAAGCTATCAATGCCGATAGTTAAAAAGCTCGCGCGCGAATGTGAACGCATCCTTATTTTGTGCGGTCATTATGAAGGCGTAGATCAAAGGGTCTTGGACCTATGTATCGACAAGGAAATTTCGATAGGCGATTATGTTTTAACGGGAGGGGAGCTTCCCGCTATGGTTGTTGTGGATTGCGTTTCCAGGTACATAGACGGAGTGTTGGGAAGCGACGAATCGGTTGTTGAAGAAAGTTTTTCTGCGGGAAGATTGGAGTATCCGCAGTACACTCGTCCGTATGTGTTCGAAGGAATAAGCGTGCCCGAAGTGTTAATTTCGGGGCATCACGCAAAGATTGAGAGTTGGAGAAAACAACGTTCGGATGAAATTACGCGTGAACGTCGTCCGGATTTAATGGAGGATTGATGGCTAATATAAATTGGTATCCGGGACATATGACCAAGTCGATAAGAATGATAGAGGAAAACATAAAGCTTATCGACGCTTTGGTGTATGTTTTGGACGCGCGTGCACCGTATAGTTGTATAAATCCCGATTTCGCAAGGTATGTCAGTCGTCTTCCGGTTGTTTTTGTGTTGAATAAATCTGATCTTGCCGACCCTGTTATGACCGAGCTGTGGAAAAAAAAGCTTACGGGGGAACGTAGGACGGCGATTGCTACAGATAGTACCGTTTCGAAATCTTCAAACGCTATTTTGTCTTCGATTAAATCGTTGTGCGGGGACAAAATATCTAAATATTCGGCAAAGGGCGTAAAAACCACCATAAAAGTGATGGTTTT
>CAYTKK010000047.1:0-10789 GCA_964438355.1 uncultured Lachnospiraceae bacterium
CTGACCACGCGGCAAAATTTTGCGAACTTTTAGGCGAAGTGGTTTCGGCTTCGACCAAAGAAAATCTTGAGGCTCGTGCTAATGCAGAGGGTGGCGCTTGCAAGGCAAAACTCGATATCGCAACCAGAGCGAAGAAACTCGGTTACGACGCAATCCATGATACCGTTCACGAGATGGCAAAGGACGAGGCTCGTCACGGCGCGGCTTTTGCGGGATTGCTTAACAGATACTTTAAGTAATTCGATTACCGCTTTTAACGACGAAAGGGCGCTTCTAAAAAAGGAGCGTCCTTTACTTTTAGTTGCGATTATCGACGGCGTATTTTGTTGACAAGAGCGCGCGTAAAGGGGTATAATTGTCGCGTTGAAAAGAAGTAACTAAAGAGGCTGAAAAAGGAAGGCATCATATGGACAGTACAATGAAAATAATAATGGATCTTGCCGTAATACTGCTTGCGACGAAGGCGCTGGGTATGCTTATGCGAAAAATCGGACTTCCGCAGGTAGTGGGTATGGTAATAGCAGGCTTGCTTATCGGACCTGCGATTTGGGGACAGTTCGGATGGTGGTCGCCTATTCAACCTACGGCAGAATCCAAGAGCTTTTTCGATACGCTCGGCGAGATCGGAGTAATAATGATACTCTTTTCGGCAGGACTGGAGACGGACGTAAAGGAATTAAAGAATACGGGTCTTACGTCGTGTCTGGTTGCATTCGGAGGTGTATTGGTGCCTCTTGTAGGCGGATTTTTGATAGCGATTCCGTTTTTAGGCGGCTTCGACGCCGTGTTTTCGTCCGGCGCGCTTTTGCTCGAAGCTGTTATAGTCGGCGTAATTTTGACAGCGACGAGCGTCGGAATTACTGTGGAAACGCTTAAGGAAATGGGTAAACTGCGCACTAAGGTGGGCACGATAACGTTGTCCGCAGCGATTATCGACGACGTAATAGGTATAGTCGTTCTTTCTTTGGCGATGGCGTTTAAGGACCCGAACGTAAATCCCGTGCAGACCGTATTTATGACGTTGCTTTTCTTTGTTTGCGCTATCGGCGTCGGGATTGTGCTCAATCGCTTTTTCGCTTGGTACGAGCGTCGTTATCCGCACAACAGAAGAGTTCCCATTTTCGGTTTGGTCGTGTGCTTCGTGTATGCGTTTTGCGCGGAGAAGTTATTCGGCGTCGCGGACATTACCGGCGCGTATATCGCGGGAATAATTCTTTCGGTCGGGCAAGAATCGCATTATATCGACCGCAAGATAGATATAAACACGTATATGATTTTCGGACCCGTGTTTTTTGCAAATATAGGTATAAACATTGATTTTTCGGGGTTTGACCTTAATTTGCTGTTGTTCTCGCTAATATTCGTCGCGACCGGAATACTCGGAAAAATAGTTGGTGCGGGCGGAGTCGCAAGACTTGCGGGATTTAATACTAAAGAGTCGGCTCAGATAGGAGTCGGAATGATTGCGCGCGGCGAGGTTGCTTTGGTCGTGTGTAAGAAAGCGTTAGGTGCCGGAATATTCGGGACGGGTACTATCAATCCGCTTATTGCCACGATAATGCTGGTTATAGTTTCTTCGCTTTTGGCGCCTATACTGCTTAAGCTTTTGTATCGCGATAATCACGATGCGGGAGTAAGCGGCGGATTGATTGACAAGGCGAACGCAGTCGGAGAATGCGCGGACGCAGGTATGGTCGGCGCGGCCGGCGGCGAGGACGCGATAAAAGACTCCGCTCTTGCGACGGACCGCACGGTAAGCGCCGAGTTTATAGAGACTCCGCTGGTGCAATCGTAAAAAAATCATAAAATCGTAATAGGAAATTATTTTCAAATAATTGACTAATAAAACGAAATTTGATATTATTTTCGTATGAAAACGGACGGCGGAAAGGTAATAGTTATTACGGGCGGCTCCAGCGGAATCGGACGTGCGCTTATGCGGCAATTCGGTGACGACAACACCGTCGTTTCGCTTTCGCGAAGCGGCAAAGACGAGCGTAATATAGAGTGCGACGTTACGTCCATGCAGTCTGTTTCGGTCGCTTTTAAGATTATCGAAGAGCGTTACGGTAGAGTGGATATCTTGATAAACAACGCAGGTTACGGCGTTTCGGGAGTAACCGAACTTCTTTCCGAGTCTGAAGTGGGGGGAATTGTCGACGTAAACTTTACGGGCGTTTTTCGTGTGACGAAATGTGCGTTGCCGCTTATGAAAAAGGGCGCAAAAATCGTAAATATTTCTTCCGCATGCGCGCTGTTTGCGCTTCCGTACCGCTCGACGTATTGTGCAAGCAAGGCGGCGGTGAATATGTTGTCGTATTCATTGCGCGAAGAACTTCGCCCGCTAGGTATTTCGGTTACGGCAATATGTCCGGGTGACGTAAAAACCGAGTTTACTAAGAATCGCGTAAAAAATCTAAGCGAAAACGAGCGTTACGGCGATATTGCCGTTAGGGCAGACCGAGTCGTGTCTTCGCGAGAAGACAAGCGAATGGACGTTACTCGTGTGGCGAAAAGAGTAAGAAAAATAACTCTTTCGAAAAAGTACAAACCGTTTTATATAATCGGAGCAAAGTACAAGATTTTGTACGTGCTAAAAAAGTTTTTGCCGCTCTCGTGGATATTGCGAGCAACGGGTAAGATGTTCTCGCCGAGGAACAAATAGGGCTGAAAAAGCTAACAACAACGTAATTCGCGCCGCAAAACCGTTATAAAAGTCGCGCGGCTCCGAATAAATTTTTTAAGGAGCAAATATTATGAACAACATTCGTCCGGAAAGTATGGTCAGAATTAACACGAAAGAGCTTGCCGAGTCCTTTATTGACGAACAGGTTAAAGAAATTCGCGAGCTTGTTGGCGACAAGAAGGTATTGCTCGCTCTGTCGGGTGGCGTAGACAGTTCGGTCGTAGCGGCACTATTGATTAAGGCAATAGGTAAGCAACTTGTGTGCGTGCACGTTAATCACGGACTCCTTCGTAAGGGAGAGCCGGAGCAGGTTGTCGAAGTGTTCCGCAACCAAATGGACGCAAACCTTATTTACGTAGACGCGGTTGACAGGTTCTTGGATAAGCTTGCCGGCGTTGCCGAGCCCGAAAAAAAGCGTAAGATTATCGGCGCGGAATTTATCAGAGTGTTCGAGGAAGAGGCAAGAAAACTCGACGGTATCGAATTTTTGGCGCAAGGCACAATTTATCCCGACATTCTCGAAAGCGACGGCGTAAAGGCGCATCACAACGTAGGCGGTTTGCCCGAAGACCTTCGTTTCGAACTTGTCGAGCCGCTTAAGCTTCTCTTTAAGGATGAGGTTAGAGTTGTCGGCGAGGCGCTTGGATTGCCGGCGGCTATGGTTTATCGTCAGCCTTTCCCCGGTCCCGGTTTAGGCGTTCGTTGCCTTGGCGCGATTACTCGCGACAGACTGGAAGCAGTACGCGAATCCGACGCTATTTTGCGCGAGGAATTTGCCGCTGCCGGACTCGAGGGCAAAGTATGGCAGTATTTTACCGCCGTTCCCGATTTTCGCTCTGTCGGAGTTAAGGACGGCAAGCGTACGTACGCTTATCCGGTTATCATTCGCGCCGTAAACACAGTGGACGCCATGAGTGCGACGATTGAGGAGATTCCTTATGAACTTCTTAAAAAGATAACCAAGCGTATCACCGAGGAGGTTTCTTTGGTAAATCGCGTGCTTTACGACCTTTCGCCGAAGCCCAGCGCAACCATCGAATGGGAATGATAGGCGGATTACGACAGATAAAAAATGAGCGAAGCAAACAGCTTCGCTCATTTTATAAGGAACTCGGCTTTTACGAAATTTTGCGTCAATAGCCGAACGGTATACCGAGGAGGACTTATAACCGATGATTAAACTTTGCATTTTTGACCTTGACGGAACGGTGCTCGACACTCTCGGTTCGATAGCGCATTTCGGTAATTACGCGCTTGCAAAAAACGGGATAGAGCCGATCCCCGTTAACGATTACAAATATCTTGTGGGAAACGGAATAGCTAATCTGGTAAAGAACATGTTGAAGCTCAGGGAATGCTATTCCGATGAACTTTTTGCTACCGTGTTTGCGGATTACGACAGCGCGTACAACGCCGACGCGTCTTTCGGCGTGAGCATATTTGAAGGCTTAAAAGAGCAATTGGACGCTTTGCGCGCGGCAGGGAAAAAACTTGCGATAGTTTCCAACAAACCCGATTTTGCGACTCAGGCGGTCGTTTCCGCTTTGTACGGGGAAGGATATTTCGACTTTGTTACCGGGCAAAAGCCGGGTGGAGCACTTAAGCCGGACCCCGGCGTAGTGTGCGCCGTGATGCGTGATTTCGGGGTGAAAGAAAGCGAATGCATGTACTTTGGCGACACGTCCGTCGATATGCTCACCGGAAAGCGCGCGGGAATTTACACGGTCGGTGTGCTGTGGGGATTTCGCTCGAAAGACGAACTTTTAGGCAGCGGCGCAGACGCGATTTTAGAAACGCCGGACGCTCTTTCTGCATCGGTTTTCGATTACGAGCGCTTGGAATAATAAATATTATGGAGAATAATCGTTGCTATACTGCAAAGGAATAAAAGTGCAACGAAAAAAATTGGCGGAGGAAGAATGATAGAATTTGTTTTTGTTGACCTTGACGATACGCTACTTAATTTTTCGAAAGCGGAGCGGCGAAGTATTGCGGCTACGATGAAGTTTATGGGCGTTGAACCGACTGACGAACTTTGCGATAGGTACGCGCAAATCAACGACGAGGTGTGGAAAAGCATCGAAGAGGGGAAACTCGAGCGCGAAGCTGCCAAGCGACTACGCTTCGAAGTGTTTTTTGCCGAGCAGGGCATCGTGGTGGACGGCGACCAAATAAACAAATTTTACGTCGAAAGGCTGGCTGAAAAATGCTATTACGTCCACGGCGCCAGAGAGTTTTTACGGCGAGCAAGCAGTCATTACAGAGTTTATCTTGTGACGAACGGCACTGCCTGCGTGCAACGCAAAAGATTGAAAAAGAGTGAGTTCGGTGATTTCTTCGAGATGATTTTTATTTCCGAGGAACTTGGATATTACAAGCCGGACCCGCGCTTTTTCGAGAGTTGCTTCGAAAAAATCGTCGGATTCGACCGCGAAAAGGCAGTTATTGTTGGCGATAGCTACCGAAGCGATATCGTAGGCGGTATGTCGGTCGGGATAAAGACCGTTCATTTTGACAGAAAGAGTAAGAAGTCGACGAAAAAACAAAAATACAACGGCGAAGCCAACGTTAAGGTACGTTCGCTTGCCGCGGCAAAAAAGATTATCGACGAGATGTAAGGGTAGGATAAGATATGGCAAAGTTACTTTACATAGGTCACGGAGCAATCAGGATAATTTCGGACAGCGGTCAGGTTCTTTATTGTGATCCGTATTTGGGGACTGGATACGACATTCCTTGCGACGTCGCGTTAGTCACGCACGAGCATCACGACCATAACGCTTTGCAGTTACTGCGCATCAAGGAAAACGCCGCGGTAATTCGCGGGGAAGAAGAACTTGCGCGTTGCGGTTATGCTACGTACGAGTGCGGTGATTTTACTATATCGACCGTTCCTGCCGCAAACAAGAATCATCCGGTGGATAAATGCGTTGGGTTTATTGTTGCCGTAGACGGCGTTTCGGTGTATATCGCGGGCGACACTTCCGGCGTTGCCGCGATGAAAGAACTAAAAAAGCTCGAACTCGATTATGCGTTTTTGCCGACTGACGGCATTTATAATATGGACGTGCGAGAAGCGTCGGAGTGCGCCGCCGTTATAGGGGCGAAACACACCGTGCCTTATCACACTATACCTGAGAATTTGTATTCCGAAGAAGTGGCGAAATCGTTCGATTGCGCGGGAAAACTCGTTATCGAGCCGAACGAAGAAATTATTCTGTAATCAATCCTTTGTAGGTATTGCTTACTCTTATTTTTTCGAAGCCTTCTTTGACGGAGAGAAATTCGATACTTATTTTATAAAAAACAAACGACCGTAGCCGAGTATGATATGAGTACCCCCGAAGTTTGTCTAACTTTCGGGGTACGTATATAAAACTCTTCGGTCGTTTTTTAGTCGTGCTCTTAATGCGGTGATTTAGTTGCGCGCGTATTTGCGATGTGTTTTTGATTTTAGCAGTATCGCTGTTTTTATGGAGCGTTGGGGGGATGTGGGGCGTGTGTGCGAATGGCTATACGTTTTTACAAAAACTCGCAAAAAACGGACAGCGTAGATACACCGTCGGTACCGTCGTAACGAAACGAAGCGGCAAACGAGAATGATACGGGTGTTATTTCGCGTTCGTAAGCGGTTGTAACGATGGCGGCGCCTTCCAACTTTTTGCCGTCTACGGTCGGTGAAACCGGACACAGCTCGCCGACTTTATAAGTTAATTCATAGTCGACGCCTCCGCCGCGTCGCCGTACGGTTGTATGCGAGGGGAGCGAAGAAATTAGGTAGTCTGCTCCTTCCAGCGTAAATCGGAGTTTGTAACTGTCACCGTTTGCGACTATTTCGCCTGCTGCCTCGAATTGTCCGCTGTCGCCGCACATTATTACGTTTGTCTTGCGTTTCATACTTATATTGTACCCGATTGCGCGGCGTTTGTCAACGAATAACGGATTCGCCGAGTGCGCATAATATTGTCGATATGGACAAAAGCGGAATTACCAGAAGAATGGATGAATTGGGCAGGGTGGTTATACCGCGCTCGTATCGACGAACGCTAGGCATCGAATCGGGGGACGCGTTGGAAATAAGCGCGCTTACAAGCGGAGAAATCGTGCTTAAAAAAGCGTCTCCGTTTTCGGGGACGGAACATACCGTCAGAGCCGCGCTGACAGCAGTTACCGGCGAAATGAAGGGGAGAATCGGATTTTATCTGGCTTCCGGAGAAAAACTCGTCGGTTACGGCACACGCGTTTTGGAAGCGGCGGTTGCGGTCGCGGCGGAAAGAGCGGAGCGAGAGTACAGGTTGGGAGAGGAAGAAGTTATGCTTTTCCCTATGATATCGTCGCGAGGCGACTGCGTGGGTGTGACGGCTTACTTTTGCGAATTGCCCCCTAATGCAGAAGAAAAGCGCATTTTACGCATAGTTTCGCGTCTAATTGCCGAAATCGAGTGCAAATTTTAGCACTTACTTACAAAAAGCCGCCTAAAAACGCTTGCACGACGAGAATAATTGTGGTATAATAGATAGGCATTTGAAAGAGGTGTTATATTATGTATTTGAATAATTTCGTCAACCTTATATCCGCAACCGTGCCCGACTGGGTGTCCGCATCGTTCCCTATAGTCAGAATGGTGCTGATTGCGTTGATTGCAGTATTAAGCTTGGTGCTTATCTTTACGATACTCTTCCAGTCCGGTAACGACGGAAGCAACCTGGGCGCGATGGCGGGGCAACAGACGTCCGATACTTACTTTGCGAAGAATAAATCGCAAACAACCGATAATATGCTGAAGCGACTAACCGTTATCGTTTCGATAGCGATACTGGTGCTCGCGGTGCTGTTTTTCGTATCTGTTGCAATTTACAGCGGTCTTTAATAAAAGGCGGACGAAATTAAATTCGTCCGTTTTTTTTGTTAAGCAATCGGCGGCGACGAAGTTACTTTAATCGGAGAGAAATTACTGTATGAAAAAGAAGAAAAAGATAAAGAACAAAAGCGTAAAGAAGGTCGGATTTTCCGTCAAGAATAAAACGCGTAAAAATAAAGCCAACGCGAGCAAGAAAGGTACGGCGCACAAAGGTACGGCGCACACTGCAAAGTCGGTCGGCGTCATAAGGGGCGGCGGCAAGGGATACGCGTTTTTTGTGCCCGACGATAAAAACGGCGACGATTTGTTTATAGCTGCGCGCGACCTTAACGGTGCAAGTCACGGCGATAGGGTCGAGGTTGTAAAAATATCGCAAAATCGCGGTAGCGGCGAAGGCGCGGTGGTAAAAATTTTGGAACGTGGCGACGACGTTGTGGTCGGCACGTATTATAACGGCAAAGTCAGTGCTCGCGGTGCCGGCGAAATAGATGTCGATTCGAAGCGTTCGAGATTTGTTCCCGATAACGGAATGCTTGTCGTTGCAAAATTGCTGCGCGGAGTTCGAGGTTACAAATGCAAGATAGTCGAAATTTTGGGCGCCGAAGGCGAGCTGACGACGGAAGTTATGGGCGTGATACGTTCGCTTCGTCTTGCCGAGAATTTTGCTCCGGAAACACTTGCCGAGGCGGAGCAAATTGCCGATTCCGTCTCGCAGGCGCAACTTGCGGGGCGGCGTGACTTCCGTGACGAGACCGTGGTTACCGTCGACGGCGACAGTAGTAAGGATTTTGACGACGCAATCAGCGTGTCGCGGATGGACAACGGATATAAATTGCAAGTTCATATAGCTGACGTGGCGCAGTACGTTACGGAGGGGTCGGCTCTCGATAAGGAGGCGTTCGAACGCGGAACAAGCGTTTACTTTGCTGACAGAGTGTTGCCGATGCTGCCCGAAAAATTATCTAACGGTATTTGCTCGCTTAACGAAGGCGAGGACAGACTTACGCTTTCTGCCGTTATTACGTACGATGCGCGAGGAAAGGTAGTCGCATTCGAGGTTGTGGAAGGCGTAATACGTTCGGCGGCGCGTCTTACGTATGGCGAAGTTCAACGCTTTTTTGACGGTGACGGAAACGTTAAGGGCGGAAAAAAGGTTGCAGATATGCTCATATGCGCAAAGGAATTAGCCGAGCTTCTTATCGAAGCAAGGTCGGAACGCGGCGCGGTGGATTTTGAACTCGGTGAGAGCGAGATAGTCGTTGAGGGCGAACGCGTGGCTGACGTTCGGCGCGCAGAAAGGCTGTTTTCGCACAGACTTATAGAGGAGTTTATGGTAGCTACCAACGAACAGATTGCGCGTGCGTATTGCAAGAAGACAATTCCGTTCGTGTATCGCGCCCACGATGACCCGCCGCAAGAAAAGACGGAAATGTTGATTGATTTTTTAGATTCGCTGGGCGTAAAATTCACGCATGCTCCGCGCCCGTCGGATTATAAAAAATTGCTAAACGAAATCCCCGATGATATACGTGCCGCAGTGTCGAGAGTTGCGCTTCGTTCCATGTCGAAAGCCGATTATCGCCCCGAGTGCATAGGACATTTCGGTTTGGCGCTGGAGTACTATTGTCATTTTACTTCGCCAATACGGCGTTATCCGGACCTTGCGATTCATCGAATAATAAAGTGCGCGCTCCATGGCGGTAAAACCGAAAAATATCGCGATTTCGCGGAAGCGGCGTCCGCGCATTCCTCCGCTTGCGAGCGTAAAGCCGAAGAAGCCGAGCGAAGAGTGGACGACGTATTGAAGGCTCGCTTTATGCAAGAGAAAATAGGCGAGGAGTTTGACGCCGTGATAAGCGGCGTTACCGAATTCGGCGTTTTCGCCGAGCTGGATAACGGCGTAGAAGGTCTTGTCAGGGCGGAAAAGCTCGGGGCGCACTGCTCTTTTAGCGAAAAGTCGCTTTCGCTGAAGTGCGGAACTCGCGCGTTTAGATTCGGCGATAAAATCAGAATAAAAGTAGATTCGGTTAGCGCGGATAAGATTGCTTTTTCGCTTGTCGAATAGAATGTTTCGGCGCGTTTTGAAAAACGAATAATCTTTGCCTACGCGGCGAATACTAGTCGCGGAGGTAACAAAATGATTAGAGTTGCAACATTTTTGATGACGCTTGCTCCGTTCTTTGCTCCGCAACCTGCGGCTGTAGTAACGCCAGGGGCGGGTGCTGTATCCGTCGAGCCGCCGCTTGATTATTACGAGAGCGAGGCGCGATATGACGGAAGTCGTTACGAGATAGAAAACGATTTTCGCGACGGTGATGAGCGAAATCGGCGAAGAGAGGACGATATAAAACCCACGCCGAGGACGGACCGACCGGAAAAGGATGGACGCCGGGAGGAGAAAACAAAAGTTTTTGACGGAGAACGTATGTCGCTTCCTCGTCCGCGGAAGGAACCGGACGCGCGCAACGATTTGCGTCAAGACGCGAGCGAACTTTTGTGCGTGGCGAATAACGGAGGCAAGGTTACGTTTCGTTTCGGCGAGTTTTCGATGATTTTTCCCGCGCAAAACGAGGACGTTAAATAACTTAGGATTTTTGTTGTGAATTAAGCAAGTACAAATACCGTGTAGAAACAGATAATAAACGGTTGAAACGGAAACGGCGTCGGCGCTCGAAAGAAATGCGACTGCGCCGTTTTTGCTTGTCGCTTTTTGCGTCGTTCCCTTAAAAGAGTTGCAAAATTATTGCGATAGTAGTATAATTGAAGTCGAAAAATAAGTAACTAGGAGAAGAAAATGAAACTCGGAGTTGTAGGCTTGCCCAACGTTGGCAAAAGTACGCTGTTTAACGCTATTACGGAGGCGGGCGCCGAGTGCGCGAATTATCCGTTCTGCACGATAGAGCCTAACGTTGGTGTCGTTGCCGTCCCCGACGAGCGGCTTGCTGTTTTGGAAAAGATGTATTCGGCGAAAAAGGTTACGCCCGCCGTTTTGGAGTTTGTAGACATCGCTGGACTTGTAAAGGGCGCTAGTGCCGGCGAAGGCTTGGGCAACAAGTTCCTTTCGCATATTCGCGAGGTGGACGCGATTGTTCACGTAGTGCGTTGCTTCGACGACGAAAACATAATACACGTCGACGGCAAAATAGACCCTGCGTCCGACATCGAAACGATAAATCTCGAACTTATACTTTCCGATATGGAAAGCGTGAAAAAGCGTCTTGACAAAGCTGAAAAATACGTTA
>CAYTKK010000048.1:0-1989 GCA_964438355.1 uncultured Lachnospiraceae bacterium
CCCATAGCTATCATCGAAACCTGCATGGACATCTGGCTTATCGTCTGCGAGAATTGCCGAGACATTCCCAAGAACGAAACGATAATTCCCGGAGTAATCGTCGCTATTCCGGACAAACCGACGTTTGTTGCATTAAACGCGACCATTACACCCGCAACTATCGCAAGAACGACATACAACAGGTTGCCTATGTTTCCCAAAATCGGCATCAGAATATTACCGAAGGTATTTGCCCTGCGACTGTCGTTATAAAGTTTTTCGTTGATTACGTCGAAATCCGCTTTGCTCTCGTTTTCGTGGCAGAATACTTTGACGACCTTCTGTCCGGTCATCATTTCCTCGACAAATCCCTCTTCGTCTGCAAGCGTACGCTGTTGCGCAATCATATACTTCGAACTTGCTCCGCCAACTTTTTTGGTAATGGTAATCATGATGACCACGACCGCAAATACGACCAACGTCAACCACAGGCTGTAGTTAAACATCATAAACACCAACGACAACAGCGTAAACGACGACTGCATAAGCGTAGGCAAACTCGAACCTATCAGCTGACGAATCGCGTCGACGTCGTTAGTATACGTACTCATGATATCGCCGTGTGCGTGAGTGTCGAAATATTTAATGGGTAGCGACTGCATCTTGTCGAACATCTCGTCTCGCAAATCGCGCAAAGTCCGTTGCGTTACGCCAGCCATTATTCTGGTATAAAAGAACGAGCACAATACGCCCACCGCATACACGCACCCGAGCGTTGCGATTATCGCTATAAGGTCCTTCCAAACGGCATCTATACCGCTGACGACGCCAGGTAATATTACCTCGTCGGTAAGACGCTGAACAAACGTCGTTATAAGCGCGGTGGAACACGCGCTGAACAAAATACACGCAAAAACCGCCAAAAGACTAAACTTGTTGCGTTTCCAAACAAAGCCTATAAGACGCTTCATCGTTCCTTTTTTGGCTTGCGGACGCTTCATATTCATAGGCTTACTCATTGTCCGCCTCCTTATTGCCCGATTGCGTTGCGTAAATATCGGCGTAAATTCCTTTTTTAGCAACAAGCTCGTCGTGATTACCGCATTCCGCTATTTTTCCGCCCTCCATAACAATTATCTTGTCTGCGTCTTGAACGGACGAAATGCGTTGCGCGATTATAATCTTCGTCGTATCGGGAATCTCCTCCGCCATAGCTTTACGGATAAGCGCGTCCGTCTTGGTATCGACTGCCGACGTAGAATCGTCGAAAATTATAATCTTCGGTTTTTTAAGAAGCGCTCTTGCGATACAAAGTCTCTGTTTTTGCCCGCCGGAAACATTTGTTCCGCCGCGTTCGATTCGCGTATCGTAGCCTTGCGGCATGGCGGACACGAATTCGTGTGCACACGCAAGTTTGCAAGCGCGTTCGAGCTCCTCGTCGGTAGCGTCGATATCGCCCCAACGCAGATTTTCCTTTACCGTCCCCGCAAAAAGAACGTTCTTCTGCAATACGACAGCGACTTCGTTTCTCAACGCGGTAAGATCGTATTCGCGAACGTCCTTACCTCCGACATAAACCGCACCTTCGCTTACGTCGTAAAGCCTCGAAATCAGCTGTATAAGCGTTGTCTTAGACGAACCGGTTCCGCCGATAATACCGAGCGTCTCGCCGGATTTTACGTCGAGATTTATATCTTGAAGCGCATATTTTTTTGATTTTTGGCTGTACTTAAAGGACACGTCGACAAACTTAACGCTACCGTCCTCCACCGTTGTCGCTCCGTTTTCGGGATTGACCAAATCGGTCTTGCGCTCCAAAACCTCGGCGATACGATTTGCCGACTCTATTGACATCGACAGCATTACCATTACCATGGAAAACATCATCAGCGACGACAATATCTGCACGCCGTAAGTAACGAGCGCGGAAAGGTGACCGACGTTAAGTTCGGTTTGTTGCGTCCCGACTATAATCTGCGACGCAACGAAGTATACAAGCAGCATCGACGC
>CAYTKK010000048.1:2089-10499 GCA_964438355.1 uncultured Lachnospiraceae bacterium
CAAATTCGCGTAAGCATTTGATACGCCGATTGCGTATTCGTAACGTCCGTCGTCATTCGCGTGACGAGCGATGACGTCGAAAACGCGTCTATATCCGCAAACGAAAAAGTTTGCACCTTGTAATACATATCCTTACGAAGGTTCTTTGCAAAGCCGCACGAAGCCTGCGCCGCAGTCTTTCCCGCGAACATTCCGCACAAAAGCGCGGCAATGGCAAGCACCACCAGTATTCCTCCGTACATAAGCACGGCGGACATTCCGGTTTGCGCCTCTATCTCGTTTATAAGCATTGACATTATCAGCGGAATAACACACTCCAAAACGACCTCGAACGTAACGAGCACGGGGGTGAGTATCGTGGGTTTTTTATATTCCCTGACACTGCCAGCCAGCGTTCTTAACATATAAAGCCAACTCCTTTATAAATGATGATTTTTTTATATTATAATCAGTTTGTTTTTTATGTCAACAAACTGCGGTGACGATTTGATGAAATAAATTTCACTTTTTGCTTGCGAATCTTACATCATTTAAGAAAGAGTTCTTTGTTTCGTCACAAAAAACCCTTTTCTCTTTCGTTTATTCGTTGCAACGCGTCGCCGCTTTTGTACCCCTCAGACTACAGTAGCGGAATTTCGCCGAGGAACACGATATCGTCGCGCTTAGCCGCCTTACCCTCGGCAAGCACCATCGCCTTTACGACGATATTGCCGCCCGCCTTATTCACAAGCGCTTCCAATCCCTGAAGAGATCCGCCCAGAGAAATAACGTCGTCGACGATTCCGACGCGCTTGCCCTTTAGCAACATTTCATCGTGTTGAGACAGATACAGCGTTTGTTCGCCGCCCGTCGTTATCGAATTGATTGTCGCCTCGATACCGTCTTGCATATATAATTTACGCGTTTTGCGCGCAACGGCATAAAACTTATGACCGAGCTCGCGAGCTACGACGTGCGTAAGCTGTAATCCCTTGCTTTCCGCGGTAATCAACACCTCGGGCGCGCTGTCTCGAATGATATCGGCAAGCTTTTTGCCGCAATATTCGGTAAGATCCTGATTCCCGTGAAGATTAAAAAATGCTATTTTGATTCCGCTGGGAAGCATCAAAACAGGTAAATCCTCTTTTCGTCCCGCTATGTCTACAGTATAAAATTCCTTCATTACCGATTCCCTCGCAATAGTAAAAATTTTGTAGAAATCACTTCCGTAGTATATTATATAACTTTATCGCCGTTTAGTCAAATACAACGCGGACAAAAAAGGTATTTTTTTCTACCTCGTTTACGTTGACAAAAAAGTCAAAATAGTTATAATAATATTAAATAATAACTATTACGTCAAAAGAAGGAGAGTTTGTCTTGTACGACCTTGCACAAAAGTTAATACAACTTCGACTTGCAACTCGCCGCGTATGTATGTGCGAGGGCAAGGACAAAAACAAGAAAAGCACTATTTCGCTTAAAACGAAAATACTCTTTCTTATTGCCGAAGGATGTTCGCCGCGCGAAATCGTAAACGAGCTGATGATTGCCAAAACGAATCTTGCCCTTATTACCAAAGATATGGCAAACGAAGGCTTAATCGAAAAAAACAAGACATCGCTCGATCGCCGTGAAGTTTCGTACTCGATTACCGAAAAAGGTCAAGATTACCTAAACGAGCGACTTCGCCTTATCGAGCTTAATCTTCCGTCTCCGCAACGCGACGAAGACCTCGAAAACGCCATTCTCGTAGTCGAAAAAGCAATCGAATTACTCGGCGGCGAAAACTATTAACGCAACAAAAGGATACATTATGTCGAAAATAAGAAAAGATTTGGATTCGGTAATGCGACACGATCCCGCTGCGCGAAACCGCTTCGAGGTAATACTAACATACAGCGGATTTCACGCGCTGGTTATGTATCGTTTTGCGCACTTCATGCATATTCACGGTTACAAATTATTTGCCCGCATCGTTTCTCAACTGGCTAAATTTTTAACCGGTATAGAAATTCACCCGGGCGCAAAAATAGGTTCGGGCGTATTTATCGACCACGGCGTCGGCGTCGTCATAGGCGAAACCGCCGAAATAGGCAACAACGTCGTCCTCTACCAAGGCGTAACCTTGGGCGGAACGGGCAAAGACAAAGGAAAACGTCACCCGACAATCGAGGATAACGTAATGATAAGCGCGGGCGCAAAAGTGCTGGGACCGTTCACTGTCGGCAAAAACGCCAAAATCGGCGCAGGCTCGATTGTTTTGAAAGAGGTTCCGCCCAACGCCACCGTAGTCGGAGTCCCCGGCAGAGTCGTTAAGCTAGACGGAGTTCGCGTCGACGACCTCGACCAGACCCTCCCCGACCCCGTTATAGACGAACTTAATCGTCTAAACGAGGCAATTGCAAGGCTTAGCGAGCAAGTCGAAAAATTGTCGAAAAAGTAATTCGTTCGCTTATTCGAACGCTTTGTCAAAAAAGTCGATTTGTTTTTCAAATACTTTTCCGCAAAAAAAAACGATTCGCCCAAAAGCGAACGAATATATTTTAGTCCTTATGTTTAGGAGTTTTTATGCTTAAATTTTACAACACGCTTTCACGCGAAAAGGAAGAATTCGTACCGGTTTCCAAGGTTGTAACGATGTACTCGTGCGGACCGACGGTATACAATTACGCGCACATAGGCAATCTGCGCACGTATGTTTTTATGGATTTGGTGCGTCGAACGCTACGCTATAACGGTTACAAAATCAAAGGCGTAATGAATATCACCGACGTAGGACACCTTCTGTCCGACGCGGACGAGGGCGAAGATAAAATGGAGCTTGCCGCTAAAAAGCAACAAAAGTCCCCGTATGAAATAGCCGCGTTCTACACCGAAGTGTTTTTCCGCGACATTGCCGCGCTTAACATCGGCAAGCCGGAAATCATCGCAAAAGCCACCGATCACATCGACGACATGATTGCTTACGTCGAGAAACTGGTGGAATTAGGCTACGGCTACGAAACGAGCGACGGTATATACTTCGACATTTCGAAATTTGCCGACTACGGAAAACTCTCGCGCCTTAATCTTGACGAACAGATAGCCGGCGCGCGCGTGGAAGTCAACGGAGAAAAGCGCCACCCGGCGGACTTCGCTCTGTGGAAAAAAGCCCCCAAAGAGCACATAATGCAGTGGCCCTCCCCTTGGGGAATGGGATATCCCGGTTGGCACATCGAGTGCTCGACAATGAGCAGAAAATATCTCGGCTCGCTTATAGATATCCATTCCGGCGGCGTAGATCACATTCCCGTTCATCACGAAAACGAAATCGCTCAATCCGAAGCGCTCGAGGGCAAAAAGACTGTTAACACTTGGATGCACGGCGAGTTTATGCAGGTTGACGGCGGAAAAATGAGCAAGTCGTTAGGCAATACCTACACGCTTGAGCAATTATCCGAAATGGGATACTCCCCCATGGCGTTCCGCTACTTCTGCCTTAATACGCATTACCGCAAAAAACTCAACTTCACTTTTGACGCAATTAAAGCCGCTCAAACCGCGTACACGAGGCTATTGAACGCGCTTTACGAGCACAAAACCGCGTCAGCCGTTACTCAACCCGAAAAGCTGGAAAAATATCGCGCCGACTTCGTTGCGGCAATCAACGACGACCTAAACCTTCCGCTATCGCTGGGCGTACTTTGGACCATGCTTAAAGAGACTCCGTCCAAGGATATTTACGCGCTTGCACTAGATTTCGATAAAGTACTCGGACTTAACCTTAAAGACGCTAAGCCTGCCGAGAAACCCGCTATTGACGTTCCTGACGAAATAAAGAAGCTTGCGGACGAACGTTTCAACGCACGTCAACAAAAAAACTGGGCGGAAAGCGATAGACTTCGCGACGTGCTTGCTTCTATGGGATACGCGGTTCTTGACCGTAAAGACGGCTATACGCTGGAAAAGAAATAAGAGCCTCAGCTAGCCTTTACTCACTTACAAAGCAATAAACACACAAAACGGTACTTTGACACGAATTAAATGCCCGAGCACCGTTTTTTTTTTGCGTCGTTTTTTCATTTTCATTCATCGTTTTTTATATCGTTCTATTCTGCCAACGTTGGTTTATTACATCTACTCTTCTCGGTAATTCTAAAACGCATTAACCCCAAGCCTCACACAATAACGTACCGACAAAAACATAATTTAACGTCAAAACGAAGGAGCCAATGCGCCGGAGCTTATAAAAACCGCAAATATCGGAAAAACATTCACGCATACGCTTAAACGAAATTTTGTGCGGTTCCGCCAAACTTCTCACCGCAATCAACGACTTTTTCGCGACAATAAACAAAGTTTCACGCGCACTCACTTTTTCGCTTTTAATACGGATTATAATTTTTTTCTCACGATAAACAAAACTTCGCGCCTTCAAACAAAAACTTTCGTATAGCAAAAACGAAGCATGTGCAGACCATACCGATTTTTCGCAGATATTCAAAACACTTTACGCAAAAACGGTCAAAGCCTTCTAACTTTGACCGTTTCTTACAATATAAACTTTGCGAACGAATTACGCTTTCGTAATCTTGCCGTTTACGGCGAACTTAATCTTATCACCGATAGCGAGCTTGGGCGCACCCGGCACAATAGTAGTCATATACGGCTCTATTCCGTCGACTGCAGTGTAAATGATGGTGTTCTCACCCAAGATATCAGCGTCGATGACCTTACCTGTGATAACCGCCTTAGGCTCTGCCTTGACAGAATCAGCCGAGCAATCGCCGTTGCGATAATCAATAACAAAGGGAAATTCTCCGCGCTCGAACGTTCCGTCGTTTGTAACCGTGACCTTGTTCTTACCGAACGTAAGAGTTGCAAGATACGGTGTCTTGTCGGAAATGGTAACCTTTGCATTAAACGTGTTATTCGAAATTGCCTTGTATGCGATAAGCTTTTCGTCGGTCTCGACATCGAAGAGCATAATATCCGCGGGATTTACGTAGTAATTTAACTTAGCCTTCTCCTTAAACTCGGTTTCAAGGTCGTGAAGAGCTACCATAAAGGTGTTCTTACCCTTGACGTCGAGGTATACGGCGTTTTCACGCGGGAGTTTGTCGGTAAACGCAACAGTAGCCTTAATAACCGCATCGGACTCGGACGACGGCTCAAGCTTTAACGCGTCGGGCGCAATACCAACCTTAACCTTTCCTCCGATTACTTCAGGTGAAGTAAACTTTGCGGCTACGTCCTCGGGAAGAGTAATTACGGTATCGCCGAACTTAACGACAAGATTATCCTCTTCAGCCGCAATATCGGCAATAACGGTATTGTATCTCGGAACGCCCATAATGGAAAGTTCCGTCTTGTTGTCGAAGAAATGCAAATGATGCGCGTCGATAGCGAGTTCTACATTTTCGTCGCCTGCCTGAAGCGCCGTTCTTGCGTCAGTACGAGCAATCGTATAATCGTCCTTACCTGCAACGTTCATGTAAAGGAAGGTTTCGTTACCGAGTTTCTCGGTTACGTCAACGTGAGCCTTAATAACGGTGTTGGGCGAAGACTGAATGAAAATCTGCTCGTCATGAATATCTTCGGGACGAATACCGAGCGTAATTTCTTGACCGATATATGCGTCGTCGATAAGACGCTTTGCCTTCTCTGCCGGGACCTCGATCTTGTTGTCGCCGAACGACGCGTACATTACGCCGTCCTCAACGGAAAGCACTGCGTGCTCGAAGAAGTTCATCTGCGGAGAACCCAAGAAGGACGCGACGAACTTGTTTTGCGGGCAGTCGTAAAGGAACTGCGGCGTGTCCGCATGCTGAATAACGCCGTCCTTCATAACGACGATACGAGTACCCATGGTCATTGCCTCGGTTTGGTCGTGCGTTACGTAAATGAAGGTGGTTGCAAGCTTGTGGTGAAGCTTCGTGATTTCGGTACGCATCTGTACACGAAGTTTAGCGTCGAGGTTAGAAAGCGGCTCGTCGAGAAGGAATACCTTCGGCTCACGCACGATTGCACGTCCGAGCGCAACACGCTGACGCTGACCACCCGAAAGAGCCTTCGGCTTACGCGAAAGAAGCTGAGTAATACCGAGTATAGCCGCCGCTTCTTTTACTCTGTCGTCGATTTCCGTCGGAGCCATCTTGCGCAAACGCAAACCGAACGCCATATTCTCGTAAACGGTCATGTGCGGGTAAAGAGCGTAGTTTTGGAAAACCATCGCTATATCTCTATCCTTCGGCTCTACCTCGTTGACATACTTGCCGTCGATGTAAAGCTCGCCTGCGGAAATTTCCTCAAGTCCCGCAATCATACGCAACGTAGTGGACTTTCCGCAACCGGACGGACCTACGAATACTACGAATTCCTTATCCGCAATCTCGAGGTTAAAGTCGCTTACTGCCTTGACGTTGCCCGAATATATCTTATATACATGTCTTAACGATAAACTTGCCATATTTTCCTCTCCTTAATATTTTCGTTTTCGTCATAAATATTTTACTACAACACAACGCATTCGGCAAGATTATTTTGCACAAAAATATTTGTAGGATATGTGCAAAACGCACAAAAAGTTTTCATCATAATATCTTCTTTTTTTTGCGGTTTTCGCTTGACTTAAATCGCGGTTTTCTATATAATAGTCAAGGTTTTTGAAACGAACGCGGTGACTTGCCGACAAGCTTTGTCGAAAACAGAGGCAACCGTCACAAAATACAAGGGGACAATAATGGATTTTAAGCGCATAAAAGAACTTTCTACGCGCAATTATATGAATGTTTTTAACCGTCAGAACGTATGTTTCGTTCGCGGCGAAGGCAATCGTCTTTACGACACAACCGGAAAGGAATATATAGATTTCGTTTCGGGAATAGGCGTTAACTGTTTGGGTTACAATAATCCCGACCTCGTGGCGGCGATATCGTCGCAAGCCGCGAAAATAATACATTCCAGCAACCTCTATTACAATATGGAGCAGGCCCTTTTGTGCGAAAAAATGCTAGAGGGGACCATTTTCGATAAAATGTTCTTGGCGAACTCGGGCGCCGAAGCAAACGAATGCGCCATAAAACTCGTACGCAAACACTATAATCGCAGAGCGCAAAATCGTCCTACCATCATAACCGCAAACGGTTCGTTCCACGGCAGAACGCTAGCTACTCTTACAGCGACGGGACAGGAAAGTCATTACAAAATATACTCGCCCCTCCCCGCCGGCTTTAAGCATGTTCCGTACGGCGACTTAAACGCGCTACGCGAAGCGCTAACCGACGACGTGGGCGCAATAATGCTGGAAGTAATTCAAAGTCGCAGCGCGATTCGTCCTGCAAACTACGACTATTTGGTCAATGCTTACGCTTTGTGCCGAGCGCACGACGTCTTATTTATTTTGGACGAAATACAAACGGGAATGGGTCGCACGGGAAAGATGTTTGCATTCGAGCATCACGGACTTCAACCCGACATAGTTACCGTTGCAAAAGGTCTGGGTGGCGGACTTCCCATTTCGGCGGTTTTCGCGCGCGGAGAAGTCGCTAACGCATTTGCAATCGGCGATCACGGCTCGACTCTGTCGGGCAATCAATTAGCTTGCGCCGCCGCTACCGTCGTTGTCGATAAGTTAAAAAACGGACTTTTAGACGAAATCAGGCAAAAAGGCGAGTATCTGGCGGGTAAGTTATCGAAGTTTAGAAAGTACACTTTCGTTACCGACGTACGCGGTCTCGGACTACTGCAAAGCGTAGAACTCTCGCCAAAGCTTAACGGTCACCATATAGCGGCGCAAATGCTTCAAGCAGGCGTTCTTATCAATTGCACCAACAGCAACGTCATTCGTCTTTTACCGCCCTACACCATTACTTACGAAGAAATCGACATATTCTTCGATAAACTCGACGACATTTTTAGCAACACGAATGTGTAAAAAACGGTTTTTGGTTATGCAAACGCGTTTTGGTTACATAATTCGACGCAAAATAATTCGTTTATATTCAAACGTTTTATAAAAAAGGAACTTAACCGAGAGGATAAGTTCCTTTTTGTACTTTTACGATAAGATTATTCGCACTTTTCATAAGTTCTTTCTCAGATATAAACGTTCGGAGTCTTTACCTTAATTACAATCTTTACCGTATCGTCGCCGTTTGCAGACTGTCTTTACGCAACAAGCGCACCGAACGCGTCTTTTTAGCGTTTTATCGACGCAGATTATCGCTTTTATCAGCGACATCCTTCCTTATTTATAACGGTTTCGGCGCCACACGCTTTCAGTCAACGGAAATTTCGTCGAGGGTAAGCGCGAACGCGGGAATAAACGTTTCCATAAAATATTTTACGGACTTAGGTTCGAAAGTCAAAAGCTCTTTTTCTATCGAGCGCTTGGCTTTTTTGAATTCGCCGTTGCCGACGGCAACTTCTTCGACGCACTTTATGTACG
>CAYTKK010000049.1:0-10266 GCA_964438355.1 uncultured Lachnospiraceae bacterium
CGAGTCCGTAGAACTTGCAACGGCTGGTGCCAGCGGGCAAAACGTGGATGAAGGTCTTTACGGGAAGGGAAGTGCCGGTAAGGTCGTCCTCGATACCTACGGTGAAGTGGTTCTTCGGCGTAGCGAGGTCGAGGTTTTCGTAAACCGCGCCGACCATCGACGGGTTGAACTCCTTGGAGCCGAGTCCGTATCTGCCGCCGACAACCTTGATGTCCGCTCTGCCTTGCTCGGCAAGTGCCGCACACACGTCGAGGTAAAGCGGTTCGCCGAGCGAGCCTGCTTCCTTGGTTCTGTCGAGAACTGCGATTTTCTTTACGGATGTGGGGATTGCGTCTACGAAGTCCTTTGCGGAGAACGGACGGTAAAGTCTAACCTTAAGGAGACCTACCTTCTCGCCCTTTGCGGTCAGATAATCGACGGTTTCTTCCGCAGCTTCGCAGCCGGAGCCCATCATAACGATAACCTTCTCTGCGTCAGCCGCGCCGTAGTACTGATAAAGCTCGTACTTTCTGCCGGTAAGCTTGGATACCTTTTCCATCATCGTCTTTACGATTCCGGGGACAGCCTGGTAGTATTTGTTTGCGGTCTCGCGGTTCTGGAAGTAGATATCGCCGTTTTGAGCGGTACCCATCTGAACGGGGTGCTCGGGGTTGAGCGCACGACGCTTGAAGTCGTAGATGTCCTGCATATCGACAAGCGGCAAGATATCCTCGTACTCGATAACGTCGATCTTGCTTACTTCGTGACTGGTTCTGAAACCGTCGAAGAAGTGCAGGAACGGAACTCTTGCCTTAAGCGTGGATAAATGCGCTACCAGTGCTAGGTCCATTGCTTCCTGTACGGAGTTGGACGACAAAAGCGCAAAGCCGGTTTGACGGCAAGCCATTACGTCGGCGTGGTCACCGAAGATGTTAAGCGCGTGAGCGGCAAGCGCACGTGCGCTGACGTGGAATACCGTCGGGAGCAGCTCGCCCGCAATCTTGTACATATTCGGGATCATAAGCAGCAAACCTTGGCTGGCGGTGTAGGTGGTAGTAAGCGCGCCCGCTACCAACGAGCCGTGTACCGCGCCTGCGGCGCCCGCTTCGGATTCCATCTCGGCAAGTCTAAGGGGCTGTCCGAACATATTCTTTCTGCCCTGAGCCGACCATTCGTCCGCAACTTCCGCCATCGGGGAAGAGGGGGTGATGGGGTAAATTGCCGCAACTTCGCTGAACGCATACGCGATATGCGACGCGGCGGTGTTACCGTCAATAGTCATTTTTTTCATATTGCTTCCTCCAAATAGATTTTTCAAACGTTTATCGGCGCGTAACCTATGTGTTTTTCACGCGCCTTTTCTATTATAATGCATTCGAAAAAAATAGTCAAACGATACAGGGTAAAAAAGGCGCCATGTTTTTGAAAACGAGGCGTCTCTTTTTGTTTGCAAACTATTTTTTTCGTGTTTTTGCGAGTTTTTGCGTTTTTGCGGCGAAGTCGGTAGTTAAAAAGTAATGCTGACAAACTAACAAAAGAGGTCGATTGTAACAGTCGATTGTAAAAGAAGAAAGATTTCCGAATTTACGGAAAAACATTACTTGTTAATTGGGAGAAAACCTGCGCGCGAAAGGAACAAAGCCGCCGCCTTTTTAGCCTCCGCCACCGAAAGGTTATGGCAGTAGCCACATTCTTTTTCGGTATTTCCGGGCATTTCGCCGTCATAGTCGAGAATCGTGCGCATAGCGTTTGTTATGTCGACGGTCGCCGCTTCTTTTTCCAGTCTGCGATATAGGACGTAGAAGCCGGTTTGGCAACCCATCGGTCCGACGTAAATTACTTTATCGCGCTGCTTGCCGTTGCGAAGGACGGTAGCGAGAAGGTGTTCGAGCGAATGAAGTTGAGCGTTTGTAAGAAGCTCGTCGCGATAAGGCGCGCATATTCGTACGTCGTAAGTGAATATATCGCCGTCAACGCGGGATAGGTAAATTCCTGCGGGGTGATTTAGGTGGTCGATTGTGAATGACGTTATCTTTTCCATATGGCGAGGTCTCCGTTTTTTTGTTTCGGCACAAGCGTACCATCGCACACGATTATACTACAAAATAATCGCGCGCGCAAGCGAAAACGGTTGACCTTAAGTTTAAGTTATGATAAAATGAACGTGATTGGCAAAGTCTCGGCTCGGGTAAAGCATAATGCGGGCGGCGAGCAGTGACGAAGGACGCCGAAAAAGAGGGTATGGAATGAAATTCGACGTTGAACTCGTAGGAAAAATCGGATCGATGGCGCTTGTTGACAGCGTACACGGCGAGATAGATTATAATAAATTTTTGCGTCTTTCGCGTTTTTTGCGACCGGGAATGATATGGATATCGTCGGGCGCTACCGTTATAGGAAAATACGATTACATTCGTCGCAACGGCAAGCCGCTTGTCGGGAATGCGGACGACGTTAAGGCGGATTATGCGGCGCAAGGTCAGGCGATACTTATGGAGACGTACCGCAATTTTATAGACCCGCGTTACAGCGTACGACAAATCTTGTTGGAACATTATCATTTTAACGACGAACAAAAGCGCGAACACATACGAAGATTGTTGTTGCGTTGCGCGGAGCAAGGCGCAATTCCGATTATAAATTACAACGACTGCGTGTCCGATGAGGAAAACCGCAAGTGGGAGATCGAGCGACTTCATTCGATTCGCGGAGAGGCGGTTGTCGAACTTGTGGATAACGACGAGACCGCGGCACAGGTGGCGTGTATCGTTAAGGCAAAACAGCTTGTTATTTTGACAAACCTCGACGGAATTTATCGCGATTTGTCCGACCCGAGCACGCTGATTACTGAAATAAGCGGAGCAAACGCCGACGAGGTTATCGCAAATATCGACGAGGTTAAGAAGCTGTGTTATGGCGCGTCGCGCGAGGGTGCGAACGGGGCGGGAGCAAAGCTCGAGTACGTTAAGCCTTGTGTGCAAAATGGTACCAAGGTAATAATAGCTTCCTCGCGTTTCGATATGCAGGACATCGTGGACGGTAAAGTTCCTTGCACGGTTATCGCGGCTAGGTAGACTTATAATGGCGATGTTCGCTTCGATGTGACGGTTATTTGTTTACAGAAGCGTTTATCAATAAACATAGAAGGAGAAAAAGATGAAGGTTTATAGGCAAGAATATCCCAATCCGCAATTTCGCAGAGAAAATTGGCTTAATCTTAACGGCGAGTGGGAATTCGAGATTGATTTTTGTAACGAAGGCGAAGCAAAGGAATATTATTTGCGCGATTCGTTGAACGGAAAAATCAACGTTCCGTTTGCGCCCGAATCCGAGCTTTCCGGCGTCGGGTACACGGACTTTATGGACGCCGTTTGGTATCGTAAGGAAATCGTAATTCCAGACGCAATGAAGGGTAAGAGAATATATTTGCATTTCGGCGCCGTCGACTACGAGGCTAAGGTTTACGTAAACGGATCTTTCGCCGGTTCTCATCGCGGCGGATATATGCCCTTTGCCGTTGATATTACGCCGTTTCTTAGCAAAGACGGAGGCAAAAACGTCGTAGTCGTACACGCAGCCGACGACATTCGTCACGGTCGTTACGGCGGAGGCAAGCAGTGCCGTCGACAATTCTCGTACGGATGCTTCTATACTCGCACGACGGGTATTTGGCAAACGGTTTGGCTTGAAGCGGTAGCGCCGCAACACATCGACTTTTTCCGTTTAACCCCGATGGTGGAGCAGAGTGCGCTTGCAATCGAACTGAACACGGTTCTTCCTTCTGCCGTAACGGTGAAGGCGGAAGCGTCTTTTAACGGAAAGGCTGTGGGCGAGGCGACGGCAAAAACGGCTTGCGCTTTTGCGGCGTTCAACATCGACTTGTCCGAACTTCATTTGTGGGACATCGGCAAGGGTAATTTGTACGACCTTAAACTTACGCTTTTTGAGGGAGATAAGGTAGTCGACGAGGTATATACTTATTTCGGAATGCGTTCGGTTAAGCTCGAGGACGGCAAATTCTATTTGAACGGTCGTTCGGTATTCGGAAGATTCGTGCTTGACCAAGGCTTTTACGAGAAGGGCGTTTATACCGCGCCCGACGCGTCCTGCTTCGACGAAGATATAAGATTATCTATGGAACTCGGCTTTAACGGCGCAAGATTTCACGAAAAAGCTTTCGAACCGCTTGCTCTTTACGCTGCTGACAAGGCAGGTTATATGGTATGGGACGAGTATTACGACTGGGGTGTTCGCTTCGACGACATAAAGGTACTTGCGGACGTCGTTCCCGATTGGCTGGAAGAGGTTCGTCGCGACTACAACCATCCGTCGATTATAGGCTGGTGCTGTCTGAACGAGACGTGGGACAAGCAGTGGGATGGACGTGAAGCTCGTCAAGACGATGATGTACACCGCGTACTGTATTCCGTCGTAAAGTCGCTCGAGCCTATGAGACCCGTCATCGACACGAGCGGAAATTTCCACGTAGTAACCGATACGTACGATATCCATTGCTACGAGCAAGACCCCGAGAAATTCGCGGCGCATTATGCGGAAAATCCGTATTATGACAATTTCCCCAAACGTCAAACGTACAACGGTACGCCTTATTGGGTATCCGAGTACGGCGGAATTAAGCTGCAGGCTCCGGGCGAAAAGGGCGGCTGGGGTTATGGTACGGCGGCAGAAGGAAAGGAAGCGTTCATTGCAAGATATAAAGGACTTACCGACGTCTTGCTGGATAATCCCAAATGCTGGGCGTTATGCTATACGCAACTTTATGATGTGGAGCAAGAACAAAACGGCTTGTATTTTTACGACCGTACCGACCGTTTTACGGCAGACGAAAAGGCTCGTTTACGCGAGATTATGGTAAGAAAAGCCGCTGTAGAGGACTAACGGCGATTAAATGAACCGTACGGTCACGTTAACCGAATTTTGATTCTGCGGTCGAATTATTTGTAGAGCGGCAATAGATAAAACGAAAAACAAGATAATATAAAAACGAAGCGGCTTTTGTCTCCTTGCGGAGAGAGAAACCGCTTTTTTCGTTAATGATTTCGGATTATGTTTTCGTAAAATTTTAATTAAAGTCCGTTATTTTGAAGCGACCCTAAATGTTTTGATAAACTTTCGGGGTCGCTTGATTTTTTAATTGACTTTTTGCGTAATGATTTTTTTATTAAATCTAACTGTTCTTGGATTGTCGATTCATTGCTACGACAGAGTTTTGAAGTTGTTCGGTAGCCGCTTATTTGGACGGTTTATCCGAGAAAGCGCTCTACGAGGCTGACGCCGTCGGGATAGTAGTTACCCGTCTTTGCTGCGGATTTTTCGTCGAACGCGGCACCCGTTTGTTCGTTTTCGCTGTCGTAAATAAGGTAAGGAACCGGGTCGGACACGTGTGTTTTTTTGCATATGGGGGTCGCGTGGTCGGGAAGAGCCGCAAGGCGGAACGGAATTTTACTTTTGCGCAAATATTCTACGATCGGGGTGACTATTTTTTTGTCGATAAGCGAAATGGATTCCGTTTTTTCGGCGTAGTTACCCTGATGTCCGCATTCGTCGGGCGCTTCGAGATGGACGTATACGAAGTCGTTTCTTTGCAGAGCGTCGATAGCCGCCGCCGCTTTGCCATCGAAGTTTGTGCGAATGGTGCCGGTCGCTCCTTCGACGTCGATTACTTCCATATTGGCGGCGATACCGATTCCTTTTAACAAATCGACCGCGGAAATAACCGCGCCTTTTTTTCCGCGCAAAGTAAAGAAGTCGGTAAGGGCAGGCTTGCGTCCCTCGCCCCATAGCCAAATCGAGGTCGCGGGATTTAGTCCGCGCGCGATTCTGTCCTTGTTGATGGGGTGATTTTTAAGCAGTTTTTCGGACTGCTTCATAAGTTCGAGTATTTGGTCGGCATATTCGCCCTTGGGTAGATAATCGCCTATTTTTTTGCCCGAAATATCGTGCGGCGGCGTAAAATGCATACCGGTGTTGCCGTTTTTACGCAGTAGGCAGTGGCGGTAGCTTACGCCTGCGTAAAGTTCGAGTTCGGCAGGCAAATCGAGATTTTTTGCCAAATATTCGACTAACTCGCGAGCTTCGGGAGTCGTTATTTCGCCGGACGAATAGTCAATCATCGTTTTTTCGCGCCAGTCGGCTTCGTCCGACAGCGTGACGATGTTACAGCGATAAGAGACGTCCTCGGGATTCATTTTGACGCCTATCGACAGTGCCTCGAGAGGAGAGCGCCCCGTGTAATACACGTCGGGAGCGTAGCCCATAACCGAGAGATTGGCTACGTCGCTTCCCGGTTTCATTCCGGCGGGAACGGTCTGTACGAGCCCGACCTCGCCTTTTGCTGCAAGACTGTCGAGCATTGGCTTTTCGGCGTCCAGCATCGGCGTTCTGCCGTTTTCGTTTTCGTAGTCTGCCATTCCGTCAAGTAAGATTGTAACGTATTTCTTTTCCATATTATTTTCTCCGTAACGTAGTTTTTTGTTTTTTTTTAATTTGTATTTTTTTGAGATATGAGTTTGGCGGTAATGCCGTCGTTTTTTGGTCGAACTTTCGATGAATTATTCGACGGTAACCGATTTTGCGAGATTTCTCGGTTTGTCGATGTCGCAACCGCGCGCCGCCGCAGTGTAATAGCCGAAAAGTTGAAGATATACGGCGGTTAAAAGGGGAGCGATAAGGTAGTGACATTCGGGTAAGACGATGGTGTGATCCGCTTCTTCGGCAATAGCTGCGGTTTGCGGCGTAGTTATCGCGATTACGCGTGCTCCGCGTGTTTTGACTTCTTTAACGTTGGAAAGAGTTTTTTCCGCAAGCGCCGGGTCTGTGGATACGGCGATTACGGTTATTCCGTCCTCGACAAGCGATATGGTGCCGTGTTTAAGTTCGCCTGCCGGATATGCTTCCGCATGAATGTAGGATATTTCCTTTAATTTCAGTGCGCCTTCTAAAGCCGCCGCATAGTCCGTTCCGCGTCCGATAAAGAATGTATCCTCGCTTTTTCGGTACAGTGAAGAGACATATTGAATTTTCTCTACGGAAGAGAGGATTTCTTCGACGGCGGCGGGTACTGAAGAAAGCGCGGAAAGTTGACGCGAGTATTCTTCGGGCGTAAGAGTATGTAGAACGGACGCGAATTTTAGTCCGAGCAGATACAGCGCCGCAACCTGTGAAGTGTAGCCTTTCGTGGTTGCCACCGCGATTTCGGGACCCGCGAGAGTGTAAAGCACGTCGTCCGCTTCGCGCGCTATCGACGAACCTACCACGTTGACGATTGCAAGCGTTCGCGAGCCTAGTCGTTTCGCTTCGCGCATGGCAGCCAAAGTATCCGCCGTTTCTCCGCTTTGCGATATGATTATCGTAAGCGTGTTCGCCTTTACTATCGGGTCGCGGTAGCGGTATTCGCTTGCAAGGTCGACTTCGACGGGGATTCGGCACGTTTTTTCGATATAATATTTTCCGACTATCCCCGCGTGGTATGCGCTGCCGCAACCGATGATGTTTATTTTAGATATAGCGGCTATTTGAGAGTCGGGAAGTTTGATTTTGTCGAGTTCGATTTCGCCGCTAGAAGTTATGCGCGATGCGATTGTGTCGCGAAGAGCGCGAGGTTGCTCGTGTATTTCCTTAAGCATAAAGTGCGGATAGCCGCCCTTTTCGGCGCTTTCGAGGTCCCACGCAGCGGTAAAGCTTTGCTTCTTTTTCGGCTCCATATTTTGATTAAATATGTCTGCGCCCTCGGCGGTTACCCTAACTATTTCGCCTTCGTCGATAAGAATAAATTCGCGCGTATATCGAAGAAGCGCGGGCATATCCGACGCGATAAAGGTTTCGCCTTTCCCTAGACCTATTACGAGAGGGGAGTCCTTTCTTACCGCGTAAAGAGCGTACGGCGTGTCGGCGCATATAACGCCCAAAGCGTAAGAGCCTTTAAGTTTATTCAGCGTTTTTCTTATGCAGTCGAGTACGTCGCCGTTATAGTAATAATCTAGAAGATGAGCGACCGCTTCGGTATCCGTTTGCGAAACGAATGTAAAGCCGTGTTCCGCCAAAAAACGGCGAAGTTCCAGATAGTTTTCGATGATACCGTTATGCACCACCGCAAATTTTCCGCTTGCCGAAACGTGAGGGTGCGAGTTGACGTCGCTCGGTTCGCCGTGAGTTGCCCAACGCGTGTGCCCGATTCCTACCGTTCCGAGCAAAAGTTTACCGTTTTCGGTCATGTCGCAAAGGGCGGACAGCCTGCCTTTTGCCTTGAACGAAGCGATTTTTTCGTTGTTTATCGCGGCAATTCCGCTAGAATCGTATCCGCGGTATTCAAGCCGTTTTAATCCGTCCAAAAGTATCGGCGCGGCTTGTTTGTTGCCGCAGTAGCCTACTATTCCGCACATAAATTATCTCCTAAAGCGAGCGAGCGTTTTTGAATGCGCCGTCCGAGTTTTATAGTTGTTTTTATTCGTCTTTCCGAGTCGAGGTTCCGTTTGATTCGCTTTTTCCGTTCGGCTTAAACAAAAAGATTTTTACTAAAAGAACGATAACGACTGCTATGGCAATCGCGCCGATTATGGCGATTATCAGGTCGATGTACGGCTCAAAAAAAGCGCACAGCAGTAAAATTATCAGACTTGCGACGAGGTTGCCGCCGATTACGCTTAATAAACCTTGCCAATATTTCAGTCCGATGATGGATGCGACCGCGCATCCCGTCCAAACTCCCGTAAGAGGAAGAGGAATTGCTACGAAGATAAACGTTCCCAGCATTTTTTTGAAAGCGCCGTTTCGCGTTTTTTTGTCGGTGCTAGGCGTACCTTCATCGGATTTATCGTCGTTCGAGGCGATACCTGCGGCTTTATTTTCGAATTTGGCGAGAATCGCTCCGCCGACTTTTCGAAAAAGTCGGGTATTTGCCAGCCATTTTATAAACGGAATCAAAATCGGAAGAAGTATGACGGCAGCTAGTGACGATCCGAGAAACGATAAACTCCATGCTGCAAAGTAGTTTAGTCCGTAACCTACTGCAATCGGAATAGCAAGCCTAACTTCTACTATAGGAACCATCGCAATAAGCGTAACTACGATTTCGGGAAGCTTAAAAACAGCTAAAAGAAACGCTTGGATAGATTCAATCAATGCGGACATATATCCTCCGAAAAAAACGTAACGCCGTCGGGCGCGACAACATATATTCAGGTAAACGGTTCCACCGTCCCGAACATATTATATGATACAACACGCGAGGTTATTTGTCAACGCGGCGGAGCGGTTTTTTGGGGCGAAACCGGTTGTAAATTTTCGAAAAAACAACTTGACAGTAGCGGTAAAAAAAACTATACTGATGTGCGGAGGTAAAACAATGGCGAAATATTTCGGTACTGACGGAATACGAGGAAAGTGGGGCGATAAACTCGACGAGGCTCTTGCGTATAAAACAGGTCTTTCGCTTGGCGAGTATTTTCGCGGCGGAATTTTTGCCGTCGGTCGAGACACTCGAGTAAGCGGTGAGGAAATCGAAAGGGAACTGGTAAGAGGTATTACGGACATGGGCGGCGAAGTTCTTCTTTTGGGTATTTTGCCCACGCCGGCAGTAGCTATGCTTGCCATTCGTCACGGAGCAAAATGCGGTATAATGATTTCCGCTTCGCACAATCCTCCCGAGTATAACGGTATCAAAGTTTTTGACGGCAACGGCGTAAAACTTACCGAGGAGCAGGAAGGAAGCGTCGAGTATTATATTGATAATCCGCCCGTCATCACGGGAGGAGGCAAAGTCACCAAGGCAATCGGCGCGAAACAAGAGTATATAGATTACGTTGTGAACGCTGTCGACGCCGACTTTAGGGGACTTAAGGTTTGGCTGGATTGCGCGTACGGCGCGGCGGCTACGGTTGCGGAGGCGGCGTTTCGCAGGCTGGGCGCGACGGTTATGGTCGATAACTATTCGTTGCGCGGCGAAAAAATAAACAGCGGTTGCGGAGCGTTGTATCCTTCGTACGTTCGCAACAGTATGAAGGGGAGCGATTGCAGGCTCGGTTTTGCGTTCGACGGAGACGCGGACAGACTTGCGGTCGTTATGGACGGCGAAATTATTGACGGCGACACCGTGCTTTACAATATATCCAAAAATATGGAGATAAAGGACGGTGTGGTCGTTGGCACGATACTTAATAACCTTGCGCTTGAAAACAAACTTGCCGAACACGGTCGTAGACTTGTGCGCACGCCCGTCGGTGATAAGTACATTTGCGATTTGATGTACCGAAAAGGTTACAATATCGG
>CAYTKK010000050.1:0-5242 GCA_964438355.1 uncultured Lachnospiraceae bacterium
ATAAATCGAAGGATTTGTTGCGGCTATAAATGTTTGATAAAAAAATGAGTAATCTAAAGGCGGAGTGAGTTCGTTAGCGGACCTGCTCCGCTTTTGGTGTCATGGGCGATTCGTTTTCGCTAAATTTACAAATTGCTGAAAAATCAGTTGCGTTTTAGCATAGCATTGTGATATAATAGCCTAAGAGAACGAAAGAGGAGGGGTACAATGAGCTTAACGTTTGCCTGCAATCATAATATCAGACGCAACACGGAAGCGGCGCTCGTTTTCTCTTTTTGTCCGTATTCTCTATTTAACAGTTATTCCGTTTGAAGTTCCTTTTTCGGGAGCTTCTTTTTTTGTGCGGAAGAAAATTCGGGAGGTACTATATGAAAAACAACAACGGTCTAATTTACGACGTAAGCGACAAGCCGCCCTTCGGCAAAAATCTGCTTTTTGCAATTCAGCAGTTTTTGGCGATAATCGCGGCTACTATTCTTGTCCCCATTCTTGCGGACGCAAGCGGCGTTTATCTTTCGCAGTCGGCGGCTCTTATAGGAGCTGGCGCCGGAACGCTCGTTTATATTCTGTTTACAAAATTCAAAAGTCCTGTGTTCCTAGGCAGTTCGTTCGCATTCATTACGCCGCTTTCAACCGCTGTCGCTTTCGGCTACTTCGGTATAATACTCGGCTCGATATTCGCGGCTCTCGTATACGTGATTATCGCCATAGTGGTAAAATGCGTCGGTACCGATTGGCTTGATAAGCTTATGCCGCCGGTAATTATCGGACCTACGGTTGCGCTTATCGGACTGTCGCTTTCCGGCTCGGCGATGAACAATCTTATGAACATTGCAGTTTCTGAGGCTAACTACAACCTTCTTGCCGTTGCCGTCGGTATAGCCACCTTCCTTATCGTGGTTATCGCTTCGGTTAAGGGTAACAAGACGATGAAGCTTTTCCCGTTCGTTATCGGCGTGCTCGGCGGATACGTACTTGCTTCGGCAATAACGCTTATCGGTTATTATGCTTGCGGCTCCGAGTATTGCAAGCTTATAGACTTCTCGATATTCGCAAAAGTAACCGATTTCGGCAATTGGCTTCCCAACATTACGTTTGTAGGAATGTTCGAAGAAGGTTTTTCTAAACTCGACGGCTTCAGCGGAGTTCTTACCATATTTGTTGCGTTTGCTCCCGTTGCTTTGGTAGTGTTTGCCGAGCACGTTGCCGACCACAAGAATATCGGCTCGATTATCGGCAGAGACTTACTTAAGGACCCCGGACTCCACAGGACGCTTTTAGGCGACGGTGTAGGTTCGTTTGTGGGAGCGCTGTTCGGCGGTTGCCCCAACACTACGTACGGCGAGTCCATAGGTTGCGTGGCTATTTCGCGCAACGCTTCGGTTTACACCACCATTACCACCGCTATACTTTGTATTGTTATTGCGTTCTGCTATCCGATTATGCTCTTTGTCGAGAGTATTCCGTCGTGTATCGTAGGCGGTATCTGTATCGCGCTTTACGGCTTTATTGCGGTATCCGGCTTGCGCATGTTCAAGCACGTAGACCTCGACAACAGCAAGAACTTGTTTATAGTCGCCGCCATTTTCGTTACCGGTCTTGGCGGAATGTACTTGCAGTTCGGTAAAGTAGAAATTTCCAGCATCGCTTGTGCGCTTATACTCGGAATCATCGTTAACCTGATTCTTAAGCCGGCAAAAGCCGAAGTCGAGAAGGAAGTTAAGTACGACAAAGAAACCGAGGAAACGATGTTTGGAACTCAGGTGGTAGACGACAAAAAAGTTACCGACGAAGCGGCTACTACTGAAGAAAAATAACAGAGCAGTAAGGAGTTAGAAATGAAAGATTACAAAAACGTACACATTTTGGACCATCCGCTTATTCGCCATAAGCTTGCTATAATTCGTAACAAGGAGACCGACACCAAGCAATTCCGCGAAATTATCAAAGAACTTGCTACTCTTCTTGCTTACGAGAGTTTTAAGGAAGTTCCGACGATGGAAATAGAGGTGGAGACGCCGCTTGAAAAAACCACGCAGACGATTATCAAGGAAAACTCGATTGCAATCGTTCCCATTCTGCGCGCCGGACTCGGTATGGTCGACGGAATACTGACGCTTTTCCCCGCCGCAAAGGTAGGGCATATAGGACTTTATCGCAACGAAGAAACGCTCGAGCCGCAAGAATATTACTGCAAGCTCCCCATTGGCATCGACGAAAAAACCGTTATGGTCGTAGACCCGATGCTTGCTACCGGCGGAAGCGCGTGTGACGCGATTAAGCTACTTAAAAATCATGGCTGTAAGAGCATTAAACTCTTGTCGATTATCGCCGCGCCCGAGGGACTGGAAAAGGTTGCGTCTACCCATCCCGACGTTGAAATTTATGTTTCGACGCTGGACAGATGCTTGAATAAAAACGGATATATTTTGCCCGGACTGGGCGACGCCGGCGACAGAATTTTCGGCACGAAGTAAGATTTAAGGTCGCTTTAAGAATAAAAAATGGAATTGAGGCGCTTGGCAAAGAATTGTTTAATGCACAACGCTAAAAGAACAAATAACTTTGGAAATTTTGAAAAAAACAACAGATTTTTTCGGTCCGGCGCAAAAAGTGCCGGATTTTTTTTGAAAAGCAATCGAGAAAAAGCGTTGTTTACAATGGCGATGAGTTTGTTACGTATCGGCGCTCGGTAGTAGGTTTCAAGCGAGTTACTATTTCGGTGCATACGCAAACGAGCCGGTTAGATTGTCGGCTTCGATTGTTTTGTGTTTTTAGAGAAAATAATATGGTTTCGTAACGCAGAACCGCCTAAATCGAAGGGGGTTAGGCGGTTGCTTATGCAATGAAAAATTATTTGAAGGAGACTATTACGTTGTCGTGCTCGGAATCGTATACGGCGAGAATGACATCGCCAAGTTCTTTGTCGCTCGGTATATTCAGCGCGCGCATAAGCCACTCGGTCGTTCGCCCCAGTTCGTTAAGAGACGAGTAAGAAACGCGCCCGTCTACCACCAAATAGAAGGGGAGATTTGCTTGTGGCGGACGCTCGGAAATGTCGCCCGTGGTGGCGGGCTTAAACGCGCCCTTCGGCATAATGCTTAATTGACCGTTGTCTTCGAGAATTGCGTACTCGATTTGCGTGATGTCGAAGTAGCCTTCGCAACGGCATAGGCATATAAGGTCGTTTACGGCAAGCTTACTCTTTTTGAGGTTTTTATAATTGATTTTGCCCTCGTAAACGATTACTATCGGGCGGCCCTTGAAGAAGTGCTTTAGGACGGGCGTTTTTCGCCCTAAAAAGTTAATGACGACGTCAAACAGCAGATATACGGCAAGCGCGATAAGGTAATAATAAAGCGGCTTGTCACTGATATCCGTTGCCATTTCGGACGCAATCGAGCCGATTGATATACCTATTACGTAGTCGACGAAGTTGAGCTGAGCGACTTGTTTTTTGCCGAGGAGCTTCGCGATTAAAAATAGCGCGATAACGCTAGAGCATGCGGTTATAAGAAGATATAAAACTTCGTTCAATATGGTTCCTCCCTTATTCTCATTGTATTGTGTACCGATTATGTTGCTTTTAGACGCAATAAACGTGATTTACGTAACTAAATTTGGGATGGGGAACTGATTGAGCTAGGTATATAAGGCGTTATAAATGCGCCGTGAGGAAAGCATTATAAAAAATCCTCGCACTCAAACGATGAATCGACGAGAAGAGCAAGAAAATTATCGTCGATATCGTGCGAATGCGGGGATTGGATTGTGTATTAAGTTTTTTTTGACTATAATTGCATATTTGGGACGGCGATGTTTATACTGCTGCCTTTGCTGTTGGGACCATCCTCGATTTGCGTTTTGCGCCATTTATTTTCAAATTCGAGCATTTTTTTCGATGGGAGCGGAGCCACGACGCGACCGAAAAATCTGTCGGAGAAATTACGAGCCTGTTCGGCAAGAAGTTCGACGAGTTCGGCAGGAGCCTGCTCCATAGCGAACGCGCGCATAGCCGTGCCGCCGCCTTCGCAGACCCTCGTGTATTCGGGAAAGTAATTGTTGAAGAGGAATTGTCCGTACATTACGAGGCGGTAACTTCCGTAGCAACGAGTGTCGATTTCCTTGCCGCTTCCGGAGGTTTCGCACGAAAGAGTCATTCCGCGTTTTATAGCGTCTATTACGCCCTCGTTGTCGCGTGACGACGCAAAGCACAACGTAAAGCGCGTGGCAAAAAGCGAACTCGTTATCGCGTGTACGTCGCTGGAGCCGACTACTTTTATATTATGGCCTTGTGCGGTTAGTTCGGTCCATTTTGCAATTTGCATATTGTCTTGCGATTGAGTTACGCCGCCGCATAATTCGAATGCGTCAAACATTCCGCTTTTAAGTAAGATAGAAGCAAATTCGTCGACTACGTTATAGGTAAGCGATAAGTCCGGCTTCCAGTTTGGGTGGGGAAATATCGCGATTCCGTCGGCTTCGTGGATTTTATTGCAAGCCCACATGCACATCGCGTAGCGGCGTTTGTATTTCTCGGGGACGGAATCGGGTACGGAAGCAAGCAGATTTTCCACTTCCGCATCCGTTTTTTCTTTGTTTTTTATATACTGCGCCGTAACGCTCTTTTTCCCGCCTACGTGTACGATATGAACGGTATTGCCGGGGTAGTGTACCTCTTCGCCGTAAACGCGAAACATTCCGGTTTGTACGCCGTTGTATACCTCGTCGATTTCACCGCCGGGGAAATAGCGATTGTGGTCGGTGAGTGCGATAAAGTCGAAACCTTGCTCGCGGAAGTGCCCGAATAGTGCCGCCGGGTCGCGTTTTCCGTCCGAGCGGAACGAGTGCGTATGAAGGTCGCCCTTAAGCGGAATAAGTTCGTATAAGTCGGGATAAAGGGAATACAGGTTGAATTTTTGGATAAGAACGCCGTTGCGTTTTAAGAGAATCGTGTGCTCCATTTCGCCGAGAAGCGCGTATTCGAAGCGAATCACTCCGTCGCTTGCTTTGACCGAGAGGTGATCGTTTGCCGACGGAGTAACGTTGTGATAATCGGGCACGTCCGCTTGGCAGTGAATAACGGTAAGTTCGTAATCCGCGTCTTCGAACAACAGAAAAGCTCTTTCGTTGGGAACTATAGTAATAACCGTTTTTTCGTCCGCTTTTACTACAGACGGGTAAATCGAATAGTTGTTGGGTTTTGCGTACATAATACCTCCTCGATTTTGTCGGCGTTACG
>CAYTKK010000050.1:5342-9976 GCA_964438355.1 uncultured Lachnospiraceae bacterium
TTGCCGTCGACGTAAAGAAGATATCCTTCCATATTGTCGCGCTCGGAAACCGTAACGTAAGACAGTCCTAGGTATTCCATTAGCGCGTAAAGCATAATTGCTCCGTGTCCGATTACGCGCGCTCTTTTTTCGTCGAGAGCGGGGAAGTCGCGTACGCGGTCGGAAGAAGAAAAAATCATATCTATTATATCTTCGAGTACGCGGGCGCTCAGCACGTGTCCGTGTACGGCGTAAGGGTCGTATATTTTTTGCCGTAAGTCGATTGCTGCAAGAGACGTAGCCGTTCCGCCTATCGCGACTCCCTCGGTGCCGCTGACGAAACCGTATTCCGTAACGGCGTTTTTTACGAAAGCTTCGATGTCGCTTATGTTTTCTCCGACGCGATCTAACAGTCTTACGACCCCTAGCGGCAGACTTTTCGAGTAAGTAATGCCGCGGGCGCTACCTCTGATAACTTCTACGCTCGCGCCGCCGATGTCTATGACGGTAAGTTCTTCTTGCCTGTTTTCGATAAGTCCCATGAGGCCGAGTTTTGCCTCCGTGGCGCCGTCGATAACGTCTACAATTAGACCCGTGTGCCGTTTTACAAGCTCGACGAATTGTTTGCCGTTACTCGCGCTTCTTACCGCTTCGGTGGCAAAAATAAGAATTTCGGTCGCGCCTTGTCTTTTTGCGCTTTCGCACAAATTTTTGATAGCGTCGAGCGTACGCTGAATCGCTTGCGGACAAAGCAAACCGCTATGCGCCAAATTTTCGGCAAGCATAGTGGTTATGACCTCTTTTTTATGAACGGGTTGCGGCGTGTCCGTCATCATTCGTACCGAATTGCTTCCAACGTCTATAACCGCCCTCATCGTTAATAAAACGCCTCCTCGTCTTTGCCTATCATATCGAGGTATTCTCGCGCATACCTGTCGATGTACTCGTCCGAACGAACGTAATCTATCGTTGCGTCGTTGCGTTGAATTTGGTTGTCCAGAGCAATGAGTTCTGCTTCTAGTTCCGCCTTGCGAGAGTTAATCGAGGACAATTTTACCAGATTGATGACCAGAGAAATTACCAACAAGGCAATAAACACGGTTACCGATACCGTTATTATTTTCAAAAGTTTTTCCTTTTCCATAACTAAATTATAGACGTAATGCCATAATGCTGTCAAGTATTTTCAAAAAAATTTCGAAATAGCGTCACAAGCGGTTGACAAAATTCGTCATAAGCGTTAAACTACGAATGTTTAGTAAAATTAAACTTTAAGTTTATTATCATTTGACGTTGTAAACCGCGCGTTTAGTATTCTGAAACCGTGCGGCAGAGGAGGAAGAATGGAAATCGGTATTAAAATAAAGGAATTGCGACTGCGAAATCAGTTGACGCAGGAGGAGCTTGCGGATAGGTGCGAGCTTACGAAGGGGTATATTTCGCAGCTCGAAAACGACCTTACGTCTCCGTCGATAGCGACGTTGAAGGATATTTTACAGGCGCTTGGTAGTTCGTTAACCGATTTTTTTGCCGAGGGCGAGGACGAACAGACTGTTTTCGGCGAGGACGATTATTTCGTAAAGGAGACGGAAACGGGGTCGATAACGTGGCTCGTTCCGTCCGCGCAAAAAAACGAAATGGAAGCGATAAGACTTGTGCTGAACGAGGGAGCGCAGTCCGAGCGCGACTTACCGCACGACGGCGGAGAGTTCGGATACGTTCTCGAAGGAACGGTTGAGGTCGCGATAGGCAAAAAACGAGTGCGAGCAAAAGCGGGAGAGAGTTTTTATTACTGCGCGAGCAAAACGCACTATTTGAAGAACATAGGAAAAGGGAAGGCTGTCGTGCTGTGGTTGTCCTGCCCGCCTAACTTTTAATCGAGCGAGGTCATTATGAGAGAAACCGTAAGAGAAAAGAGCGAGAAGATTATCGAGGTTAAGAACGTAACCAAGGTTTTTGACGACGTTACCGTCATCGACGATATAAACTTATCCATAAAGCGCGGACAGTTCGTAACGCTTTTGGGCCCCAGCGGTTGCGGAAAAACGACGCTTTTGAGAATGATTGCCGGCTTTGCTCAGCCTACGTCTGGAAATATCTTGCTGGAGGGTAAGGACGTTACCGAAATCCCGCCCTACCGTCGTCCGGTTAACACGGTATTTCAAAAGTATGCGCTGTTTCCGCACCTTAACGTATTCAAAAACGTGGCGTTCGGTCTTAAACTTAAAAGAGTGTACGACGGCGAATATGTCGACAAAAAAGGGAATAAGCGCACAAAAACGCGAAAGTTTACCAAGCCCGAGATTAACGACAAGGTGCTTGCCGCACTAAAAATGGTAGGATTGGAGGGATACGGCTATCGTGACGTAAACTCGCTTTCGGGCGGACAGCAACAGCGCGTTGCAATCGCAAGAGCGCTTGTGTGCGAGCCGAAGGTTCTTCTTCTCGACGAGCCGCTAGGTGCGCTTGACCTTAAAATGCGCAAGGAGATGCAACTCGAACTTATGAGAATGCATCGCGAACTCGGTATTACCTTTGTATACGTAACGCACGATCAGGAAGAAGCACTTACGATGTCAGACGTCGTCGTGGTGTTTAACGACGGAGTCATTCAGCAGATAGGTGCGCCCAAAAAGATATACGACGAGCCGGCAAATGCGTTTGTTGCGAACTTTATAGGCGAAAGCAACATTCTTTCGGGCGAAATGATACGCGATTTTTGCGTTCGCGTTTTGGGCGTGGAGTTCGAGTGTGAGGATAAAGGCTTTGCTAAAAACGAGGCGGTGGACTTGGTTGTTCGCCCCGAGGACATTAAGCTGTATCCCGAGTCTAGCGGCAAAGGTCAGATGGAAGGCGAAGTGCTGTCCACCGTGTTCAAAGGAACGTGGTACGAGATGATTGTGCTTGCGGGCGGCTACGAATTTACGGTTCAGTCCACGAAAGAGGCGCGTCCCGGCGAGAGAGTAAGATTGAAAATCGAACCCGGCGGATTCCATATAATGAAGAAACTTCGTACGATAAACGAGTTCCGCGGAGAGATTGTAGGGGACGGCGTCGTAAGATTTTGCGACGGCGACTTCGAATTTGGCGGCGGCGAGGCGTTTGAAAAGGGCGACGCTGTTAAGGTAAGCGTTGATTTCGGTAGCGTCGAGCTTACCGACGACGAGGAGGACGGCGTTATCGGCGCAAACGTAACGCAGACTCTTTACAAAGGCACGTATTATCAGGTTCAGGTATATACCGACACCGACGAGGATTTTTACGTCGACACGCCTGACGAGTGGGACCTTGACGACAGAGTCGGTATCAATATCGCTCCCGCGTCAATCAAGGTCGAGCGCATAGAGGAAGAGGAGGACGAGGAATGAAAAAGCCCGCGTTTAAGAGAGAGGCTTTTGCTTTTCCGTACGCGTTTTTGTGCGTGGTCTTTGTTGTTCTGCCTCTTGTTATGATGCTGTATTTTGCGCTAGTCGACTTCGAGGGCAGTTTTACGCTTTCTAACTTCGCGTACTTTTTTACGGAAGCCGAAACTCGCAACGTATTGTTCGAGTCGATCGGAATAGCGGCAATAGCTACCGTTTTTTGCTTTTTGTTGGCGTATCCGCTTGCGTATATTTTGGCGTCGTCGCCGTTTAATAAGATAGGAATCCTCGTCGTGCTTTTTATAACGCCGATGTGGATAAATTCGCTTTTGCGTACGTATGCTCTTCGTACGTTATTCGAGTTGTTCAGTATCGAACGCGGCACGGTAGCGGTCATTATCGGACTTGTGTACGACTTTTTCCCGTTTATGCTTATGCCGATATATACTTCGCTGTCGAATATGGACAAAAGTTACCTCGAAGCGTCGTACGACCTCGGTGCGAGTCCGGTAAAAAGTTTTTTTAAGGTGACGTTCCCTCTTTCTATCCAAGGCGTCATTAGCGGAATCCTCATGGTCTTTATGCCCGCCGTTTCCACGATAGGTATTGCGGAAATGCTAGGCAATAAGGACGTGTATCTGTTCGGCAACCTTATCAACGACTATTTAGGCGAGTTTTACACTTGGAATATAGGCGCGGCTTATTCGTTTATTATGTTGATACTTATTGCTCTGTCAATGATTATTGCTAATTTGCTCGGTGGCAAAAACGAGAAATCGAGCGTAGGAGGCGTAAAATGAAAAGTAAGCTTTTTAAGGCGGTCGGTTGGACGATTATCGCGCTTATGCTGTTGTTTACGTACCTGCCGATTATCGTTCTTATCATATTTTCGTTCGCGCCTGACAGTAAGGCAATGAGCAATTGGGCGGATATAAATTGGTCTTTTCAGTTGTATTTGGACTTGTTTGCTCACGAGCAAATACTGGAAGCGATTGCAAATACTTTTATAGTGGCGCTTTCTGCTTCTGCGCTCGCCACAATCATAGGAACGGTCGGCGCCGTGGGGATTTATCAGTTAAAGCGTCGTCCGAAGGCTCTTATCAACGGAATCAGCCAAATTACGGTCGTCAACGCCGATATAGTAACCGGCGCGGCGTTTATGCTGTTTTTTACGCTGTTTCCTAGCGAGTTGGAAGGTTTTCCCGCACTTATAATTACCCACACGATAATTACGATGCCGTATGTATTGCTGTCGGTGACGCCGCGGCTTGCTCAGCTTAATCCCAACTTGTA
>CAYTKK010000051.1:0-9915 GCA_964438355.1 uncultured Lachnospiraceae bacterium
AAATCGTCCCTGCAGATTATTATACTCTCATCAATAGAATTTGTCAAGAGTTATATAATCGGAATTATTGCATCACGGAAAAAACACACGGTAAATTTTCGTTTTATGCGTATCGCCCCGAAAACTGCGTTAATTATCCAACCAAAAGTATAGGCAAAAAACGACCAACAAATTAATATTCTTTATAAAAACGACTATTCAGTAACCACATCGTCGTCATCGCCGCCTTCAAACAAATCTGTGCTTTCAAGAGCAAGAGCTTTGACCTTTGCTTCGATCTCCGAATAAAAATCAGGATCCGAGGCAAGTTTTGCCCTTACCGCCTCTTTGCCTTGCCCGACTTTTTCACCGTTATAACTAAACCATGAACCGCTTTTTTCAATGACGTCAAACTTAAGCGCTAACTCAAACAGCGAGCCTTCGCGACTTATTCCTTTGCCATAAACGATTTCGACCTCCGCAACCTTAAAAGGAGGCGCCATTTTGTTTTTAACGATTTTAATCTTAGTCTTATTTCCTATTACTTCTCCGCCTTCCTTTATAGCCTCACCCTTGCGAACGTCAATACGTACAGACGAATAAAACTTAAGTGCTTTTCCGCCCGGAGTTACCTCAGGATTTCCATAAAGAACTCCGACTTTTTCACGAAGCTGATTTATAAAAATAATACACGTTTTTGTTTTGTTGCAAACGCCGGCGAGTTTACGAAGAGCTTGCGACATAAGGCGAGCCTGAACGCCGACATGGCTGTCTCCCATTTCACCGTCGATTTCGACTCTGGGCGTAAGTGCTGCTACAGAGTCTATTACGACCACGTCGAGTGCGCCGCTACGAACAAGCGATTCTGTAATATCGAGCGCTTGTTCACCATTGTCCGGCTGAGAAATATACAACTCCGACAAATTGATTCCGAGTTTACTAGCATACACGGGATCGAGGGCGTGCTCCGCATCAATAAAAGCAACGTTGCCGCCTGCCTTTTGCGCCTCAGCAATGACATGCAAAGACAACGTGGTTTTACCGCTGGACTCAGGGCCGTATATTTCCACGATTCTGCCCCTCGGCAGTCCACCGATTCCAAGCGCAAGATCTATTGCCAAACAACCTGTAGATATAACTTCGACTTTATCAATGCCCTTGTCCGTCATAAGCATTATAGAGCCTTTACCGAACGTCTTTTCTATTTGAGCAATTACGTCTTCAAGAGCCTTTGCCTTATCTTCCTTAGACATATTGGCGTCAATAACCGATGATGTTTTTTTAGTCTTTTTTTCCATATTTTATTTACCCCTTCGATTTTTTACAAATTCCACAAGAACCTTAAGTGCCTCATACGCACCTAGCTCTATATTGTTTTTTCTCGTACCGATAAGCTCTAACTTTTTTACGACAAAACATTCCCCGTCGGTAACCGCAATAAATCCGACAGCGCCCGCATCGCCTTTTTCGAAAGATGGGCCCGCGTTGCCCGTAGTTGCAACCGCGTAATCGGCTCCGCTAAGACGACGAGAACCTTTCGCCATTTCTTTTGCAACCTCAGCACTGACGATTCCACAATTGTCTATCGTCTCGGAATTGACTAAAAGTCGTTCTTCTTTTATTTTACGACAATACGCAACCGTTCCTTCGATGAGAAAATTGCTTGCGCCGCTAACCTTAACTATTTCGGAAGCAATTCGCCCGCCCGTAAACGATTCGGCAGTCGACACTGTCTCGCCACGTTGCGAAAGCAACGAAAACAGTTCGCCGACAAGCGTTGAAAATTCGTTTTTTTGCGTCTCGTTACTCATTGTCTTTATTGTTGGTCGCAGAAAAAACCGCACGATTTTTTACGATATAATTTATCGCGGAAATAATCGTAAAAAGTGTAGCAATTGCAAGAAAAACAAATCCGACCCACATAAGAATCATACAAACGTCGCCATAAAACGATAACGACAAAAGATATACGATTATACCTATAAGTTGCGTACAAGTTTTAATTTTTCCTAAATAATCGGCTGCAAGAACAATGTTTTTACTTGCCGCAATCGTGCGAAAACACGTAATAATCAATTCGCGAGCAATTATGATTATCGAAAAAACAACTATGTAAAGCTGAAAAATCGACGGAATAACCGCGATAATTATCAGCGCAGTCGCAACCAAAACCTTATCGGCAACCGGATCCAAGAATTTCCCTAAATCAGTCACTAAATTATACTTACGTGCCAAATAACCGTCCAGCCAATCCGTAAGACTCGCAACCGCGTATACAACGACTGCCGCCAAAAAATGATACGGAAAATTAACGAGACAAAGAACCACAAATATAGGTATCAAAGCTATTCTCGCAACGGTAATTTTAGTCGGCAAATTCATTATCAACCACCTCACCTATCAAATCATAATCGTCAAAACCGGTTATTTTTACGCGATAAACCTCACCAACGTCAGCATAATTCGCCTTAAAATACACTGACCTGTCAATATCGGGCGCGTCGTATTGCGTTCTCCCCTTAAACATTCCGCGCTCATAGTCGATATCCTCATAGATAACATCTACAACCTGTCCTATGGAATTCATATTAAAACTCGTCACGTTGGCAAGATGTATTCTTCCAAGGCGTTGAACGCGTATCAGTTTTTCAGAACGCGATATGCCGCCCTTTATTTTAGCTGCGGCAGTTCCCTCTTCCTTGCTATAAGCAAAAATTCCCACATTAAGCGGCTTGTACTTGTCGACAAAGCTCAAAAGTTCGTCGTACTCTTCGTTTCCTTCGCCGGGGAATCCGACCATAAACGTAGTGCGCAGCGCTATACCGCGTTTGCGAAGTTTTTTACATAAATCCGTAAGTTGCCGACAGTTACTTCTTCTGCCCATTCTTTTAAGCACCTTATCGCTAACGTGTTGCATCGGAATATCTATGTATTTTGCAACGCGCGGGTTGCTTTCAATCTCATCCAAAAGTTCATCGGTAACAAGTTCCGGATAGCAATACATAAGCCGTATCCAAGTAAAATCAATTTTGGAAAGCTCTTTGATAAGTTTAAGTAGTTTGGGTTGACCATAGATATCTTTACCATAACCGGTAACGTCCTGAGCTATCAATATAAGTTCTTTAACGCCGTTATCGCGTAACCATTGCGCCTCGGCAACAAGCTCTTCAACGGGACGCGACCGATATCTGCCACGAATGGACGGAATCGCGCAAAACGTACAAAAGTTATCGCATCCGTCGGCTATTCGTAAGTACGCATAATGAAGCGGTGTGGTCAGCACTCTGTTATCGCACTTTTGACAAACCGCAGTTTCTTTGCCTTCTATCACAAAGCGTATCTTCTCATATTCGTCGATTCCTAAAAATGCGTCGACCTCCGGCAATCCAGCTTCGAGTTCTTCGCGATGACGTACAACCAAACACCCGGTAACAATAAGTTTTTCGCACGCTCCGTTTTGTTTATATGACGCCATCTCCAAAATCGTGTCAATCGCTTCCTTTCGAGCGGTTTCTATAAACGCGCACGTATTTACGATAATCACTTGCGCTTCGGAATAATCGTCCGTAACGACGTAATCGCCGCTAGACAAATACCACAGCATATTTTCTGTATCCACCCGATTTTTATCGCAACCGAGCGACACTACCGAAATCTTTTTACTCATTATACGGTTCTCCGAAAAATTCCTCAAATATTTCAGGCGTTACAACAACCTCACGCGGCTTTGCTCCGTTTTGCGGACCGACAAAACCGAGTTCTTCCATTTGCTCCAAAATTCTTGCCGCCTTATTCCACCCGAAACGGAATCTGCGTTGAATCATAGACGACGATGCGGAACCGCACTTAATAACGCAACGAACTACGTCAATAAGTTCCTTATCGTATCCGCCGTTATCGTCGGCAGTGCCGTTACCGTTTTCACCCGGCGCGGGTTTTTGCGGTTCTTTTTTCGCTATTGCGCTCTCAAATTCCGAATCGAAATCGGCAACGTTATGAGAAATAACGTAATCGACAATATTCTTAACCTCAAAGTTTTCGACATACGCACCCTGTATACGCGTATACTCGCTTTCATCGGCAGGCGCATAAAGCATATCACCGCGTCCGCGAAGCGTCTCCGCGCCCACGCTGTCCAAAATAATACGCGAGTTTTGCGCACTTGTTACGGCAAAAGCAATACGGCTGGGCAAATTAGCCTTTATTGTGCCGGTAATAACGTCGACAGACGGACGCTGCGTCGCAAGAACAAGGTGTATACCGGCTGCACGCGCTTTACTCGCAATCGCCATTATAATATCCTCGAGCGTTTTTCTATTCGTAGGCGAAGCCATAATCAGGTTTGCAAGCTCGTCGACAACAATGACGACGTAACTCATTTTGGGTTCATCCCCGTTTTTAACCTCTTCAAGTTTGTTATACTCTTGAATATTTCTTACTTGCTTGCGCTGAAGCGTAACATAACGACGTTCCATTTCGTCATAGGCCCACTTAAACGCATTTATCGCTTGGTCTATATCCGTAATAGCATTAGGAATCAACATATGCGGCAAACCGCTATATAACGTAAATTCGACGCGTTTGGGGTCTATCAGTATTAAACGCACGTCGCTTGGCGACGACTTATAAATAAGACTGATAAGCAAGCAGTTAAGACACGAACTCTTTCCGCTTCCGGTAGCGCCCGCTATAAGAAGATGCGGAAGTTTTTCCAAACAAGCAAACTTTACTCTTCCTTGAATATCTTTACCTAAAGCAATCGTCAACGGAGAAGGCGAATTCTTAAATTCTTTCGAATCAATAATGTCTTTTAACGCCACCATAAAAATGTTGTCGTTCGGCACCTCGATTCCCACGGCGCGTTTACCGGGAATAGGCGACTCGATACGAATCTGCCCCTTGCAAGCTAAAGCATAGCGGATATCGGATTCGAGGTTTTCAATCTTCTTTACCGACATCCCCTGAGGCATATCGAGTTCGTAACGCGTAATCGCAGGGCCTACGGTATAATCGTTAACTTTCGCAGGAACGTTAAGTTGCTCCAACGTTTGCTCTAGCTGACTGATTTTTTCTTGTATTTCGTCATCACTAGCCTCCGGATTCATCGACTCGGTAACGAGTAAATCCATAGACGGCGCGTGATATTTGCTCGACTTTTTAGGCTTAGGCGCCGGTGCCGGAGTAGCCGTAACTTCGCTCTCCGCCTTCTTTTGCACAAGAGAATCTATATCTATTTGGTTTTCGTTAACGTTTACCTTAGTAGCGCTCTTTGCACGTTCAGAACTTGTTTTTTCGGACGAGTTGCTTACCGGAGCGTCAACCGTCTTGTAATAGCCAGTAGTGTCATCGGGATTATCGTATGACTTTTCACTCAAGTCCTCGACTTCGTCGGAAATAGTAAACGACGTTGTGGTTTTTTCAAACGTGTCTGAACGTTTTTGCTCGTCCGAAGCGACATCATCACATTGATATGACGACTCGATAGTCGATTCTCCGTCGTAAACAATCCTGCCGTCGACATCTTCATCCTCGTCAACAACGGACTCGTCTTCTATTATCGACGAATCGGAGTCAACATCGACCGTTTTTTCATCCACGATATCGCGACTCGTATCTACAAATTCAGAACTGCTCACAGCTACACTTGCGTTTGAAGTATCTTCGTCGTCGCCTTCCTCTTCATAAGAGTAATCGCCGAGCGTATCGCCACTTTCTTTAATTTCTTCAGCAGTAAAGTCCTCTTCTATAATTGTTGACCTGATTTCATCAACAAACACTTCTTCGCTTTCTTCTAATTCATCAATCGCGTCGTATGATTCGTCTTCGTCGTCCTCAAACATAGACGAATTTGCTTCCTCGTAAGCTTGATCATCGTCGCGTTGTACGGATTCGAAAGCGGACTTTTCTTCAAAATTTGTTTTGCCATCAATCTCATCGTCGCCCTCAGACTTATCTACTTCGCGTTTTTCCATACCTATCGGCGTATAAAGCGGCGATTCTACTATTTCTTCAAACGCAGCGACAGTAGGCACTTCGCGTCCGGCAACGTAATAATCACCGTTAACAATAGGTCCGGGGTTGTAAGCGATATCGGTATCTGCCGTAGTTTTATCGCCGGAATACGGTTCAAAATTTGCACTAAAAGCTGAATCTACGTTCTCAACGGATTTTGACGAAACGGAACTTGTACGTTCCGCCGAACTACGTTCCTCAGATTTTTTTTCGGCTTCAGCCATTCTTGCGCTAAGTTCGTCGCCGTTTATAATTTCGCCGGCTACATATTTATGCTCGAATGCTTTCGGCGCGGGAACGGCAACTTCCGGTATGCTTTTTTCGGAAGTTTTATTTCTTACACTCGTAGACGACGGCGTCGATGCGAGCGGCGTCGAAGCAACGGAACTTTGCGGTGAAAACCTGCGTTTAATATCATCGTAATCGCCAAATAATATTTTGCGAGCGCGTTCTCTATCCGACATAGAATGATCTTGACTGTGTACAGACTCTCTTTCCCCGACAGACGAACGCAAACGAGTCATTTCGTCGTAACTTCCCTCTTCGCTCTTTGTCGCCGAAGCGATTTCGTCGGTTTTATCAAGCGTAATAACGCACAGTCCGCCCTTGCGAGCACCGGAAGAAAACTCCGTTTCGTCGTGACGCGACGAAACAAACGAACTTTCTTTTTTTGACTTTTTCTTTTTATCCCTAGCCTTTACCGAGGGCAAACCCGCATAAAACGAAGACATAAAGAAAATCGACGCAATAATTACAAGTCCTAACAAAATGCACGAAAAAACAGTACCGAACAGCGCGTTAAAAGCGTACGAAAACAGTCCGAAAATTACTCCGCCAAGCGTAGTAACCTTGTAAACCGAACCGATGTATGCAGAAAAATCACCGCCAATAATTCCGACAGTGCTAAGAATTTGCGCTATTATAATCAACGATAATAACGCAACGAGCGTACCGACAACGTATTTGGTGCGCACCGCAAGTTTCTTATTCCTAACCTTAAGCACGCCGTATATAAACATAAACAATAATATCGGAAAAGTTATATAGCCGAAAATACCCAAAAGAAATCTGGTAATAATCGTTCCTATATCGCCCAAAACAAGTCCGTTAGTAAGAGTGCATATCAAAAGGAAAACAGAAATTATAATCAGCACAACACCGACGGTTTGCCCGGTAGCGCTTTCTTTGTCGTCCCTTTTTCTTTCAGAATATTTTTTTTGCATCGGAATACAAATACCTCATCGTAATCTTTTACAAATACATTATACCATATAAATCAAATTCTTACAATCATTTTCCGTAAAAAATATAAATTAAACGCACAAGCCGTCAATGAGGTATTTGTGCGTTCGATTTATATAATTCTATAAAAATTATTCGCCCTGCTTGCTAAGTTCATATCCTTTTTTCGACGAAATACCGTTTTGGCGATTGTAATTTTCTTCGTTCTTTCCGCAATAGATATCAAACATCTCATCAGCGGTCATACCGACGTCAATACACATTCCTACAAAAAAATGCAGAATATCTACCATCTCTTCCTTTACGGCAGACAAATCGAGTTCTTTCTTATTTTTCCACCACTTAAAATTAACTTCGTTAAGCAGTTCGCTAACCTCGCTAATCAACGCAAGACAGCGCTTCTGTACCCACTCGTCAACAGCAAAATCCAGTTTACGGTTTTCCTTTATGTATCCGTCTAAAGCTGCTTGCATTTCAAAAATTTTATCCAGTTTATCCATAAATTACCTCCCCATTACTTAAAAATTTCGAGTATGTTCGTGTCTTGCGCCTTTCCGACATACGCAGCAGACATTTTCGAATAGTCCAAAACTTTATGTGCAAACGAATTTATATCGTCTAAAGTCAACGAATCTATAAGCGTCATTCGTTCTTCGACGTCGAATAGCGAATCAGTAATTATAGCATGTTTTCCGATTGAAGACATTATTGATTGCGTGTTTTCAAGAGAAAAAACTAAAGACGATTTTAACTGAACTTTAGTACGTTGTAACTCTTCATCAGTAATTCCCGTATCCAAAAGTTTATCTATTTCATCCTTCACTGCACCCAATGCTTTTGCTGTATTTTCTTTGCTGATATTTAAGACTATAGCCATCGCTCCGCTATCCGAATACGACATTTGCGACGAAAAAATGCTATACGCAAGCCCGAGACGCTCTCTTACCGACTGAAAAAGTCGCGAACTCATTCCGCCACCAAAAGCAACGTTAAGCGCCACTTGCTTAAGATTCTCCGCCGAAGAATACGACACGGACGGAAACGCGAGCGCTATATTGGATTGTTCAAAATCCTTAATTCTCTCTTTGTAAACTCCGCTGACAAATGTATTATCAGTGCGAGAAAACGAAGAATATTCGCCAACAAAACGAGAAAGCACGAATTTTTTAACAAGTGCGTCCGCCCGCTCCTCGCTAATGTTACCCGCAAGTGCGATAACAATATTCGAAGGCGAATAATATTTGCGCATAAATTTTCTAATATCGTTGCCAGAAAAACGCAAAACGTTTTCAACCGGGCCCAAAATGGTTTGTCCGACTCCCGTATTGCCGTATGCCGCGTCGGCAAGCAAATCAAAGCAAATATCCTCCGGCGAGTCCTCAACCATATTTATTTCCTCGACAATAACCTTACGCTCCTTATCAAGTTCCTCGGCAGGAAAAGTCGAATCGAACAACAAATCGGAAAGTGACGAAAAACAATGTTCGAAATACTCGTCGACCGCTTTTATATAATAACAAGTAGCTTCTTTGCCGGTAAAAGCGTTCACGTTTGCGCCGTAACTTTCAAAATCGTTTGCAATATCAAAAGGTGACAATTTGCTTGTACCCTTAAACATCATGTGCTCCGTAAAGTGAGAAAGTCCGTTGATATCTGCCGATTCGAGCGCACTACCAACACCCACCCAAAAGCCTGCGGATATCGACCGAACTCCCGAAATAGGCGCAATTACTACCCTCAAACCGTTTTTATACCTAAGTAATTTATTCAATATATCCTCCGTTTTGTTACTCATTGGTCGCTATAACTTCGCTTACCGGAGCAACAGTTAAATTTTTAGCTCTTATGTCCGAAATAATGTCGGGCAATGCAGCAACCGTCTGTTCGGTCGGATGCATCAGCACCAAATCTCCGCCGCTTATGTTTTTGGTCGCCCGAGTTCGAATTAAATTACTATCGTGGTCTCTCCAGTCAATAGTGTCCTTAGACCACATAATAGTAGTATACCCCAAATCTTTCGTAATTTCAAGCGTTATTGCGTCAAAATCTCCGGAAGGCGGTGCAAAAAGTTTCATTTCGACACCGCAAATTTTGTTAACCAGTTGATGGTTTGCCAAAATCTCTTGTTTGTTGGCAACGACAGAAATGTCAGAATGATTTCTATGATTGTATCCGTGATTGCCGATTTCGTGGCCGCCGTTCACTATTTGCAAAAAAACTTCCTCATTAGCACTCACCCATGAACCGCCTACAAAAAATGTCGTTTTGATATCGTACTTATCAAAAATTGCCAACATTTCGGGCACATACTCCGTTCCCCAATATACGTTTACCATCAAACAAACTTTATTTTGATTTGCCCCTTTGTATATAGGGTCAGATTCAGCCGAAACGCTGACGACTCCGCCGCCAAGGCTTAACAAAAACAACGCAACGACTACCGCCGCAATTAAACCGTTGGCAATTACAGAACGAAAAAATTTTATTCCGATACGCATAAGACACTCCGAAGGGTTTTCCATATATTGTATTCGAGTCACAGCCGCATATGAACCTTTGGGATATAAAATATCCGCTCGCGACGCTGTTGCCGCGAGCGGATACGTTTACGTTTTTTCATTAAACGTTCATTCTATACAAACGTTTTTTCAACACACTTTAGGAAAGCTTCTTTTTAAGGCG
>CAYTKK010000052.1:0-9745 GCA_964438355.1 uncultured Lachnospiraceae bacterium
CCGTACACATATAATCTTCCGTCGAATTCATGCGCTTCCGCGTCACAAAAAATTTCATTCTGCTCCAGAATAGGATTATGGTTGTTTACAATTTTCACAGATTGTAAACAACCATAATTTTTTTGCAATACATTCTTCATCTTTAATATCGCATCTCGTTACTTCTCACAAATATTTTTTCTAACGATTAAATTACTCCGCGTCCTCACAATTGCCGTCGCAATCCTCGCAACCGCAGCAACAACCGTCAGCCTCTGCTTTCTTTACGTACTCGGCAAACACCGCGTCCAAAAGCGCCTCGTCTTCTACGGGTAAGAAATTATCCTCGCCGTCCTCCATAGGCTGAACTTCGAAAATAAATACTTCGCCGTCCTCGACGCCCTCCATCTCTTCGACGGGGTCGAGCAAAGCATAAAATTTGCCCTCGTAATCGACGCAGGCAACCACATAAAACTCGACGGGATTTTTGTCTTCGTCGTAAAAAGTGATGATACTCTCTTCGTCCATAATTTCTACGTTCTCGTGATCATTGTTCATAATACTTACTCCTTTTATTTTACGGCGTCTATATAGCTTTGCAAAATTATTTGCGCAGCTATCGTATCCACCAATTTTTTACGTTTCGATTTTTTAACGAGCACCTCGTCCATAATTTCATCTGCCTGTACGGAAGTGAGTCGCTCGTCCATATATACCACCGATTTGCCGGAAACTTTTTCCAGCACCCTTCCGAACGCACGCGTCTTGCTTGCTCGCGGACCTTCGCTACCGTCCATATTGAGAGGCAAACCGACAACTATAATCTCTGCCCTCTCTCTTTCAGCAATCTCTGCCACCGCGTCTATGTTTTTGCGCATGCTTTGCGATTTAATAGTACCCACAGGCGACGCCAGAACCTGCATCTCATCGCACACGGCAATACCTATCCGAGCGTCTCCATAATCAACTCCAAGCATTCTCATAATACGAGTATAGCATAGTTTGGAAAATTTGAACAGCGTTTTCAACAAACTTTCAGAAAAAAACGGCAACTTTTTGTCACCGTTTCTTGTCGCTCGTTACAAACATGTATCCGAATCGCATTCGCACACGCCCCGACAGCCGCAGTCGTCTCCGCATTCACACGCGCCGCCGACCTGCTCGTCGTCGCAAGTCGCGCAACCGCAACCGTTTGCGGAATGCGCTCCGCCTTGCTCGGTACAGCCTTTATTTTGTCCGCCCTTCGAGCACTGCGAGCTTAGCTTCGTCTTTGCCTGTTCGATTGCTTGGCGAACCTTCGGATTCATTCCTAACATGATTCCCGCCGCCATACCGATTGCCGCACCTACAAACAATTCCTTCATTATATATTTCACCTCCTCGCGCCTAGTATGTGCGATTTATGAAAAATTATAACTTAGGACGATATTATATACCGTATTTTGAGTGAATAAAAAACTTAATTTTCGGAATGTTCCGCTTTATATTTTTTAAGATAATCGTTAATAGCCGCCTTAATCGCCTCCTCGGCAAGCACCGAACAGTGCAACTTTTGAGCAGGCAATCCACCGAGCTTTTCGACCACTTCGGCATTCGTAATCTTGAGCGCCTCGTCAATCGTCTTACCCTTTATCATAGTAGTTGCAACCGACGAGGTCGCGATTGCCGCAGCGCATCCGAAGGTTTGAAAAGAGACATCCTCGATAATCCCGTTTTCAATCTTCATAAATATTTTCATAATATCGCCGCAAGTCGCGTTACCGACAGTCCCTACTCCGTTGGCGTCCTTAAGTTCACCTACGTTCTGCGGGTTTTGAAACTCGCTTAAAACTCTTTCGTTATACATAATTACTCTCCTTTATACTCGCTGTACAGCGGCGACATATCGCGCAGTACACTAACTATTTCTTTAAGTTTGTCGACGGCAAAATCAATTTCCTCCATCGTGTTTCCCTTGCCGAAGCTAAAACGAATCGAACCGTGCGCCTTATCTATCGGCAAACCGGTCGCCAGTAGCACATGAGACGGTTCCAACGACCCGGACGAGCACGCCGACCCGGACGAACATGCAATTCCAGCCAAATCGAGACGCATCAATATGGACTCACCCTCGATAAAATCAAACGCAAAGTTTGCATTCTGCGGAAGCCTTTCCGTCTCGTGACCGTTGTAAGTTACAAACGAAATTTCATTTTTTACCCTTTCGACAAAGTGGTCGCGCAAGAACTTGACATAAGCATAGTTTTCGTCGATATGAGCTACCGCCTTTTCAAGCGCCGCCGCCATTCCGACGACAGCCGGAACGTTGGTCGTACCGCCGCGCATAGTTCTTTCCTGATGACCGCCGGTCATAAACTTATCCGGTTTTACACCGCTCTTTATATACAGAACGCCGATTCCCTTAGGTCCGTAAAACTTATGAGCCGAAAAAGACATTAAATCTACGCCAAGCTCGCGAACGTTAACAGGCAACGAACCGACTGCCTGTACCGCGTCGGTGTGGAAAAATACGCCATGCTTCTTCGCCACCGCCGCAAGTTCTTTTATAGGCTGTAACGTTCCGATTTCATTGTTCGCAAGCATTATCGAGACGAGTATCGTGTCGGGACGAATTGCCGCATTCAAATCATCGGGATTTACCCTGCCGAAACAATCGACGGGAAGATACGTTACTTCAAAACCCTGCTTTTCGAGCTGACGACACGACGAAAGAATTGCAGCATGCTCGATCGCGGAAGTTATTATGTGTTTACCTTTTCCGCTCAGTTTAGACGCCATTCCTTTTATCGCCCAGTTATCGGCCTCCGTGCCTCCGCTGGTAAAATAAATTTCGGTAGGTTTTGCACCGATAAGCTTTGCGATTTTTCTTCTTGCCTCGTCCACGGCATACGCGCCTTTTTGACCGAACGAATGCATACTGTTAGCGTTTCCGAAATCGTCGGAAAAATACGGTAACATTATTTGCAACACTTCTTTATCGAGCGGCGTCGTTGCCGAATGATCAAAATATATTCTATCCATATCACTTACCTCACACACCTAAAATCGTTTATCATATCCGCAAGCGTCGTTGACGACAAAACTCCGTCAATACAATCGTAAAGTCTCTTAAAAATTATTTTATTGGGACAATACGCGTCACGACAATTTCCGTCCAAACATTCTCCGACGTCGAAGCCGTCATCCAACGCATTAAGTATTTCGCCGACGGTTATTTTCTCCGCGTTTCTCGCCAAACAATATCCGCCGTTCGCACCGCGCTCGCTTCGAACTATTCCGCCACGACGAAGCATCGAACAAAGTTGCTCCAAATACTTGACGCTTAAATCCGTTTGAGAAACAAGCGTCGCAACTGACGTAGGCTCGTCAGACTTAGCAAGACCGAGCAGAAAAACCACGCGCAATCCGTACTTTGCTCTTGTCGACAGTTTCATAATTCCTACCTTTTTACTATGATATAGATATTATATATCGGCGCGCGCGCATTGTCAAGTAAATGATAATATATAATAGAAAAACATTGACTAAAAAAGCCGATTTGCATAATCGAAATTTTCTTATCTTTAATCCTTAAACCCGACATAAAACTAGAGTCCTATATCGGAAATAATCAATTTAGAGTAAGTTCGTCAAAGTAATCGCATTTTTCGTCGCTTAATTTTTCTCGAATAGTTTTTACGCAATCGGGACGGAGCGTCACCTCGCCCGCAAGACGTTTTGCGTCGGCTATAACGCTTGCGTCGGAAGGGAACGACCCCGCATTGCCGTGCTGCGCCTGACCGATAAAATCTCCCGCGCCTCGCGTGGCAAAATCACGCTCGGCAAGAGCAAAGCCGTCCGAGCAACCTATAAACGCGTCTAAACGCGACTTTACGCTTTCAGAATCGACCGACGAGAGCACAAAACAGTACGCGCTCTTTTCTCCTCTGCCGACTCTTCCGCGCAATTGGTGCAACTGAGAAAGTCCGAATCTGTCCGCGCCGTAAATTATCATAACGGTTGCGTCGGGCACGTCGACCCCCACTTCAACTACGGTAGTCGACACCAAAACTTTGACTTTGCCGCGAGTAAACTCGCTCATAATTTCGTTCTTAATTTTATCGCTTTGCTTCCCGTGAAGAAGCGCGATGTCGTCGCCGAAGCGCAGTTTATTTGCCTCGTATATCGACTCCGCGCTCGGACAGTCATCCGCCTCTTCGATACGCGGAGCAACGACAAACACGCGCTCACCCAAGGCTATACGTTCCGCAACGTAATTCCACATTCCCGCCTCGCGCTCCTTGGGCACGAAACGCGTAGTTACGCCGCCTCTTTTTTGCGGCGCCTCGTCAAGCAAAAATCGCTCGAGTTCTCCGTAAAGCGCAAGCGCAAGCGTGCGCGGAATAGGCGTTGCGGAAACAACTATGCTGTCTGCGCCTTTAGTCTTATTTTCCAAACGAGCACGCTGACTTACGCCGAATCTATGTTGCTCGTCTGCAACCGCCAAAAACAGATTGTCAAATTTAACATCGTCCGAAAGCAGCGCATGCGTACCGATAACGCACTTGGCTTTGCCGTCGTTTATTCGCTCCAGAACGCAATCTCTCTCTCGTTTTGTTCGAACAGCAGATGAAAGATATGCACATTCGATTCCGGTATTTTCGAAAAACATCGTCGCTTTTTCATAATGCTGACGCGCCAAAATTTCGGTGGGAGCAATAAGAACGCTTTGCCCGCCGGAAAGAGCAACGTAATACATAGCAAGAAAAATAACGATTGTTTTTCCGCTTCCGACATCGCCTTCGAGCAATGCGTTTAAGCGCTTTTCCGAGTGAAACCTTGAAACAATCGCAGTAATACACTTTTCCTGCGCCTGCGTCAGTTTATACGGCAACGCCTCAATCATCGCCTTAAGCGCATTATCGTTTCGGCTATAAAATTTTTGTCTATAAACACCCTCATCCGAACGAACAACCGAATAGGCGCAAAGATTATATGCAAGTTTTTCGACAGCCAGCACACGTTTACTTTCGGCAAGAGCGCTAGCGGACGAAGGAAAATGCACCTCGCGAATAGCGCCGTCGACATCACCCAATCCAAGTTTCTCGCGAATTGACAAAGGTGCGAAGCTCCCCGCTTTTACTCTTTCGAGCGTTGTGCGCACTGCGTCGGAAATAAGCCGCGACGATAATCCTTTTAATTGCTTGTAAATCGGAATCATCGGCGGTTCGTCTCCGGTAAACGGCAAAAGTTTTGCTCCGATTATTTCGTAGCTTTTTGCGTTACGCTTAAGTTTTCCATAAACATAATAATACCTAGTCGGCAACAGATTTTTAGCTAAGTACGGCTGATTGAAAAACGAGCAATAGACAACGTCGCATCCGTAAATAAATTTAACCTTTACTACAGAAAGACCACGCCTTGGATACGCCGGCTTCGGCTGTTTTTCCGCATGCGCCAAAATAACTGCGCGCGCCCCGTCCGCAACGGAAGCAAGGTCGCACAGATTTTTTACGTCTATATAGTCAATCGGAAAAAAATAAACTAGTTCTTCGGGACACGAAAATCCAGCCGCCTTCATTTTTTCCGTTCGCTTTGCTCCAAAGCCTTTTATATCGCTAAATTGCATTTTTCCACATTATTTTATAATTATTATATCGAAATCAATAATATTTTGCCGTAAAAATCGAAGTTCTCCACTTATCCACATAGTTATCCACAGCAATTTCACGACTGTTGATAATTGTGGACAACCGGTTTCATGACGTTTCACGGACATTTCCGCGAGGACTAACGAAAAATTTCAGTTCGTTTATCACTCAATAAAGCGCATAATTGCCGCGTAATGAAAGCAAAAATCAATAATTTATGTTTACAAAAAATCGACAACGCCTACCGCGAAAAACAACGACTTCAAAAAAAAAGTTATCCGAGCAATCACACTCGAATAACTTTTTATCCGATTTACTTATTTATTACTCGAGCGAAACGATGTAGTAATAAAGCGGCTGTCCGCCGAAATGAACGTCCACATCGCATTCGGAGTATTTCTCGGCAAGTTCTTCGGCGATCGCGCCCGCCTCTTCCTCGGTAACGTTGCTACCGAAATACAGCGTAATATTAGTAACATCGTCGTCCATCATCTTGTCGATTAACTCGGTCGTAACCTCGTTTATGCTTTCGCCCTTGCTGACAATATGCTTCGAATCCATACCGATGATATCGCCTTCGTTTAGGGTAAGACCGTCGACCTGCGTACTGCGTACGGCGTAAGTAACGCTTCCCGCTTTTACAAACTCCATAGCGTCAATCATATTCGTCTCGTTGTTTGCCGCCGAATCCTCGGGATTGAACGCAAGCACCGCAGCAAGTCCCTGCGGAACGTTACGCGACGGAATTATGTGAAGTTTGCGCTTGGATAAAGCCTTCGCTTGCTCCGCCGCAAGAATTATATTCTTGTTGTTCGGGAACACGAACACGTCCTTTGCCTGAACTTTATCGCAAGCTCTTGCAATATCGTCGGCACTGGGATTCATCGTTTGCCCGCCCTCGATGATGTAATCGACCAATAAGTCCTTAAAAATCCCTGCAAGTCCTTCGCCCGCACACACGGAAACAAGTCCGAACTCCTTCAAATCTTCTTTTTTCTGACCGATAAGCGCACGATTTTGTTCGAGCATATTCTCAATTTTAAGCTTATCGAGTTCGCCAAGTTCCAGCGCGTAAGAAAGAGCTACGCCCGGCTCGTTGGTATGGACGTGAACTTTTACAAAATTAAGATCGCCTATAACCAACACGCAATCGCCTATCGCCATCAAGTTTTCACGGAACTTGTCGATATCCGCCTCGGTAGTTTTCTTATGCAGATTGATGATAAAGAACTCCGTGCAATATGCAAATTCTATTTCGGCAAGGTCATTATAATCGAAATGCGCCTTTTCGCTGTACTGGTCCTCGGAAATCGAAACCTTATCGTCAAACGCAAGCGATACGTCCTCGGTGCCTAGAAGAACGTGATAGAAGCCTTGGAACATAACCAAAAGGCCTCTTCCGCCCGCGTCTACCACTCCTGCTTGCGCAAGAACCGGCAACATTTCGGGCGTCTTTTTAAGCATTTCCTCGCCGGCTTCAATCATCGAGTTGAAAAACTCGTCCATGCCGATACTCGACTTCGTTATTTTTTCCGCATGTTCGCTCATCGCGCGAACAACGGTAAGAATCGTGCCTTCCTTAGGTTTAGTTACTGCCTTATATGCAATTTCCGTACCTTTTACCATAGCCTTGGCAAACTGTTTTGCAGTTATTTTCTCGCCGCAAGTTGCCAAAACGTCCGTCATTCCTCTGATTATCTGACTGAGAATAACGCCGCTGTTTCCGCGTGCGCCCCTCAGCGCGCCCTTAGCCATAGCGTCGCACAACGCGTCGATATTATTGCTCGGGCAAGCCGACACTTCCTTCGCCGCCGAAAACAACGTCAGCGACATATTCGTTCCGGTATCTCCGTCGGGAACCGGGAAAACGTTTAACGAATCGACATAAGCTTTATTTACGTCCAACAGCTTCGCGCCGTTGAGAAACATCTTTCTAAGTAATGCACCGTTGATAGACTTCTGCATTATTTTTCCTCCATTATGCACTAATTGCATTATACAAGTATATAACCACCTTCGGCTATACTCGGATTCCTATCACATTTACGTTAATTGTATCTACTACCATTCCGGTAAATTTTTCAACATCATATTTTACGGTTTTTTTAAGAGTTTGGGCAACGGCGTCAATCGACACACCGTACTTCATAATTACGTACAAGTCGATAAAAATCCTATCCCCTTCGGTAAACACCCGGACGCCGCGAGAAACCTTCTGCTTACGAACCAAATCAGCTATGCTGTCCGAAAGTTTCTTCGATACGAGGTCGACAATACCGTAGCAATCAAGCGCCGAACTCCCGGCTACCTGTGCAATCGCTTCTTCGGTAACTGTAATGCGACCGTAAGCGTTAACGGTATTTACGCTCATGCGACCTCCTGTAGGTAGTATATGTCCACTACCTATTATATTTTAACTTAATCGGCAGGAAAAATCAAGTCTTTTTAGCGAATTTATCAATTTTATCGTAAATTTTTCTTCAAAAAAGCCATTTGTTCTTGAAAAATTTAATTTGTTAAGGTTTTTATAAAAAAATTTATAAATTGACGCTTTTTTGCTTGATTTTTTTTTGCGAAAATGGTATAGTGTTTAGGTAAGTCTACGAATTCTCACGGAGGTGTAATATGAGTAAAGTATGCGCAATTTGCGGAAAGGGCAAAACGAGCGGCAACAACGTCAGCCACTCCAATCGTCACACCAAGCGTACTTTCAGTGCGAATCTTCATAAGGTAAACGGGCAAATCGAGGGTCTTTCGTCCAACGATTATATCTGCACTCGTTGCCAAAGAACGCTCAACAAGAACGCGTAATAGCCGAATTTTTGATTAAGAAAAAGAAGAACCGTATTCAGTGCGGTTCTTTCTTTTTTTACAATCGCCAAGTTTTTTATCAATTGTATCGCTTTTTTGCACACGTATGCTTTTAATTAACGCAACGGCTTTTCGAAAAACCGCGCAACCGTCAGTTATCTTTTTTAATAAACAGCCTTAATATCGCGCGCAAAAATCCGGGGGCCTTTATGCAGACGATTTTCATTACCTCTACTCCTTTTCCGAATTGATAAAGACAAGCACCTCGCCCTCGCACTCAAGCGAAAAGCAAACTCCGGTCGCTTCGTTTGAAATGCCGATGATATGTAATCGCCCAAGCGTTTTGTCAACAATCGGGTACTTTAATCCTTCCGATTGTATTATATGAACGGATTCGAAAAAGGGTACGAGCGAAACAATGTCGCCGACCGTGCACGAGTGCTCTATTCTTCCGCTTTCAAGATATACGCGCTGTCCGCCCGAAATCAATACCGCACACGCGCCGCCACACTTTGCCTGATAAAGAAGTGATAAGTTCGAATAAGTGTGAGAAATCCTGCCGCCGAACGCTCCGCGAATTTCAATTTGTTTATATCCGCGAGCAAGCGCCGCCTCTAGACACAAATGTCCATCTGTAAAATCTTTTTCGGGCGGATAAACGAGCGTTTCCACGTCGCCGGGCAACTCGCCTTTATAGCTGTCAAAATCCCCGAGCAAAAGATCGGGTATCAGTTTACCCATAAGGTAAGAGTACGCTCCGTCAGCACAAATAATATACGCGTCTGAACAAGCCGCGCACTCGATTTCGCGCTCGCTCGGAGCATCGCCGTTAAGAAATATTATCGCTTTGTCCGCTGATTTTTTCTTTTTTTTAAGCATTTTTCAAATCTTTTATTACTTCCGCCGCATCCGAAGCGTTAAATACAGCCGAACCTGCAACAAGCACGTCGGCACCCGCGCTTTTAATTTGCGCCGCATTTGCTTTTGAAACGCCGCCGTCAATCTCCAAAAGAACAGCCAATCCTCTTCTTTCTATCTCGGCCTTCAATACGCGCAGTTTATCTAAAGCCGACGGAATAAACTTCTGCCCGCCAAACCCCGGATACACGCTCATCACAAGTACCATATCCGCATCTTCAAGAAACGGAAATGCCGCCTGAGCAGGCGTATCTGGCGAAATTACCAAACCGCTTTTTACGCCGAGCGATCTTATTTTCCTAAGCAAATTGCCGGATTCTTGGCCCGCCGCCTCTACATGAAAAGTAATATATTCGGCACCCGCCGCGACAAAGCGCTCGACGTATTTTTCGGGGTTAACTATCATT
>CAYTKK010000053.1:0-9703 GCA_964438355.1 uncultured Lachnospiraceae bacterium
CAGGTCGAGACGGATGATGTTCTCCGCTTTCCTGTCATACGCAATTTCCTCGCAGACTTTTGCGAGTTTTTCTTCAGGCGTTTCCTTTTTCCCTGCCGTCTTCTTTGCCGTTCCAGCTTCTGCCATGATTCCCCTCCTGAGGTTATTTTGTATAGACACCGTTTTTTCTGATAAAGTTCATGACCGGTGGCGGAAGCAAAGCCTCCGCCTTCTCCCATTCCCCCCGCCGGATCATCCCGCGAATCTCCGTGGAAGATACCGGAAAACAGGGCGCCGAAGGAATAACTGCACTCAACAGTTTCTCCGTTTCCTCCTCCGACCAGTGCCGGCTCAACTCCTCCCGCGAAACCGGCTCCTCTCCGCGCGGATAAGCAATGATCCCGAAACGGCGGACAATCTCATGGCACTGTCTCCACGAATGGAGCTGCCGGAGACTGTCTTCCCCGATCAGCAGTAATATATCATCATGTTCATATAATTTCGACAGCTGATTCAAAGTATCTATCGTATAAGAACGCCCCGAACGCCGTTTTTCGATGTCGGAGAGGGCAAAACCCTCCCCTTTCCCCTCCAGAGCCAGAGCCAGCATTTCATAACGGACTTCAAACGAAGTGATCACCCGGTCCGTCTTATGCGGCGGATTCGGAGCGGGGACGAACAGAATCCGCCCGGCTGAACGGTGCTCCAGCACCAGCTTTGCCAATGCGAGATGCCCGTTGTGAACCGGATCGAAAGTTCCGCCGAAGAATGCTATTTTCATGAAATCCTCTTGCAAATCCTGTTTTTCAGTCCATATTTAAGCATGAAAAGAGAGAAACTCAAATGCCGGAAGTGATTTTTTATGCAAATACCTTTCAAAATCAACAGGAATATCCGGGAACGCCGCATGTTTTCCGCCGCGGCGGGAATCGTTGCGGAACTGCGCAATGCCGGATTTGAAGCGTATATCGTCGGCGGCGCGGTCCGCGATCTCTGCCTCGGAAAGCTCCCGAAAGACTACGACATTACGACCAATGCGGTGCCTGCGGAAATCATGAAGCTGTTTCCCCGCTCCATCCCGCTCGGCGCATCGTTCGGCGTCGTCACGGTGGTAGCGGACTCCATGAACTTCGAGGTCGCCACATTCCGCGAGGAGCGCGATTACGAGGACGGGCGGCGCCCGGAGACTCTGCGTTTCAGCAAAATGCCGCAGGAGGACGTCGCGCGGCGCGACTTCACGATCAACGCCATGCTTCTTGATCCCGAAAAAGAAATACTCATCGACTACACCGGCGGTTATGACGATCTCCGGCGGGGAGTTCTCCGCACGATCGGCGATCCCGCCGTCCGTTTCTCGGAAGATTATCTGCGAATGCTCCGCGCAATCCGCTTTGCGGTCCGCCTGCAGCTGGAACTCGACAAGAGGGCAATGTCCGCAATCAGGGAACTCACCCATAAACTGCGTTTTCTCTCCTCGGAACGAGTGCGGGACGAGTTCACGCGGATTCTGTGCGGGCCGATGCCGGACCGGGCATTCCGTCTGGCGGCGGAACTCGGCATTCTGAAAGTCCTCCTCCCGGAAATCGATGCCATGCGCGGCGTGGAACAGCCGCCCGAATTCCACCCCGAAGGCGATGTCTTTGAACACACCATGCTGATGCTCTCCCATATCGCATATCCGTCGCCGGAACTCGGCTGGTCGGTTCTGCTCCATGATGTGGGAAAACCGTCCTGCCGTGGAGTCAGGGAAGACGGGCGCGTCCATTTTTTCTCTCATGAGGAAAAAGGCGCGGAAATGGCGGAAACAATCCTGCGGCGGCTGAAAATGCCTTACAGGATGACGGAAAACATTACGGCGGCAGTCCGCAATCACATGCGTTTTGCGCAGGTCGACAAAATGCGGACGGCAAAATGGCGGCGGCTCATTGCCGACCAGAACTTCCCGCTGGAACTGGAGCTTCACCGGATCGACTGCATTTCCTGCCACGGCAAGCTGGACAACTATCTCCTGCTGCTTGACCGGATGCATCAGCTGGAATCCTCGCACACGGATGCCGTCCCGAAACCGTTCCTGACCGGCGCCGACATTCTTGCGCTCGGTGTCCCGCCCGGACCCAAAGTCGGGTTTCTGCTGAAGTATGCCGCAGATCTCCAGCTCGACGGGATCGTCTCAACAAAAGAAGAAGCCCTGAAAGCCGTGATTCACCGCATCATCCATCCCGCAGATGTGTAACGCTCCTTTTTACCATAAATAAAAAAATGCTTTTTTTCAGTGTTCTATACTTGCGGTTTTCTCAGTTTGTTGTATAATTTAATATAGAACAGACTATAGAACACTGTATTATGAGAAGCAACCAGGTAAAAAACGGATGCGCAGCTGAATGTTGATCGAAACAAAACACACTAAAATAACGGCGGAACTGGAGCAGCGGATCACGGGAGGATACTACCGTGAAAAGCTGCCGCCGCTGCGGACGCTGATGAAAGAATACCAGGTCTCTCTGCAAACGATCAGCAAAGCGGTCAAACCTTTGATCCTGAGCGGACTGATCTCTCCCGGTCCCCGCGGTTCCGTCATCAGCCATGCATCAGCAGTGCGGGAACGGTATTATGCCTGGGGTTTCTTATGCTCCGGCAGTACGGAAATCACCAATATCACCCACGATTTCTTCCAGTTGATTCACCGATGCCTGGCAAGGGACAGTTACAATATGCTGTTTCTGGACGGGCGCAACAAGCGGTTGCGGCAGGATGCGGAATTCTGGGAAAAGCAGCCGATTGACGGGCTGGTCTTCGGTTATGGCACTCTGACTGCGGAACTCGCCCGTACCGTTCACCGTGCGGGAATCGCGGGAGTGGCGCGGCATCATGCGGGGAATCTGCCGGTACATGTCGTGGAATATGATACTTTTTCCTCCATTGATTTTGTTATCGGGAAGATCGTTGAAAAAGGATACCGCCGGATTGCGTTGCAGTTCAAAGCGCCGCTTGAGGGATACCAGGAATATGCGGATAAGAACTGGGAACAAATCCGCCGGAAATACGATATTGCTTTTCCGGAATACCGTGAAAACACCATGCCGGGGCATTCCCCGGATGCGCGGGAGCAGCACACCCGCTATCTATGCGCGGACACGCCGCCGGAAATATTGCTTTGCTGGCATGCCGAAACGGAAGGCACTTATCAGGAACTGAAGAAACTGGGGCTGCACAGAAAAGTCAAACTGGTCTCTTATCTGTCTCACTGGCAGCAGGAGGGGCATTTCATCCCATTGGAAAAAATCAGGGAAGAGGAATACTGGCAGGCCGTCTATGAAGTCCTGCGGGAAGTCATGAAAACAAAACCTGCAGAAATGATTCATCGCAAGGTACCGTATTTCCCGAAATTCATGCAGGAACTGCCGGAAGCAAAATGAAATTATAATGGAATCGGATTCAAGTGAAAGGAGTTTTTTATGAGTAAACTGTTTTGCATGGCATCAACATGGATGATTACATTTTTTGCCGCGGGAATTGATCTGGACCAATATGAAAAATCGGAAACGGAAAAGACACCTGCACCGGAAGTAATCAATCCGTCCTTTGAAGAAGGCGCCAAGGGCTGGAAATTGAAAGGAAAAGCCAAGGTGGAGCGCGGATTCGGGACAGTGGCGTCAGGAGGGCTTCTTCTGGAACGCAGCAATCCGGCGGAATACCAGTTATCCAGCCAGTCCCTGCGGTTGAAGCCGGGACGAATTTACAATTTCAGCATCATGATCCGCAGTGAAGATGTGAAAGGCGGCGACCGTCGCGGAGGCACTTTCGCAGTGGAGTTCTCCGACAAAAACGGGAAATGGATTCGCGGAGGAGCGTATCCCAACGGGCTTCGCGGCACAACGGACTGGACCCGGATCGAGGTGAATCATCTGAAAGTCCCTGAAAATGCGGAAAAAACTGGAATAACCCTGTATCTGGGCAAAGGATGTACCGGCAAAGTTTATTATGACGATCTGATCGTCACTCCGGCAGATATGAAATGGACGGTTTACCCGCTGAATGCCCCCATGTCGGTCATCGCTCCGGGCAAAGCGCTCCGACTGGCATTCAGCAGGGACGGCAAATCCATTATGAATGCCGCCAGGCCCGGAAAGCTGGCGATCTGCGGCGAATTCAACGGGCACCGGATGTCCGCACCGATCAGAGACGGACAGGCATCGCTGCAGCTGCCGGGCAAGCTCGAAGGCGGCGGAGAATTGAAAGTCTCCGTAGTGGATACCGCCCGGAAATTGATACTGGAAGAAACCTCCATTCCGCTGACCGTCAGAAAACTCCCGGAACCACAGCCGGCGGCATCCTGCCGGATCGACGAACAGGGATATGCCGTAGTCAACGGCAGGCGTTTTCTGCCTGTCGGGGTTTACTGCAACGCCCAGTTCACCTGGGAACTGGACAAAATCCGGAACGCAGGATTCAACACCATTCTCCCCTACAACAGCCTCTCCATGGGATTCAGCAAAAAGAAAGCAGGCTGGGAACGGATCGGAGAAGTGTTCGATTACTGTGAAAAGAATCATATGAAACTCATCTTTTCCCTGAAAAACCTTTACCGGAATGCGGGAAAATGGTCAATCACCTCCCTTTACGGGGAACCAACTCCCGCCGCGATTGCAGAAAAAACGGCGCGAACCTTCCGCAACCGTCCCGCCCTGCTGGGTTATTACACCTGCGACGAACTGCCGAACCAGATGATCCCGGAAATGACGGAACGCCGCAATATGCTGAACCGTCTTGACCCGGAACATCCGGTGTGGATTGTAGGAGCGGTCGGTTATACCACCGAGTCTATGAAACCCTATGGTCCCGCGGCGGATATCATCGGCTCCGATCCCTATCCCATCAAAAACAATCATTCGATCAAATCCATGGAAACTCATCTGCAGAAAACTGCGGAAGCCGGTCTTCCATTCTGGATTGTCCCGCAGATGTTCAACTTCCGTCGTTATTTTCCTGCAACGGCACAGGCGGAAACCTTCCGTTTTCCGTCTGCTGATGAATTCCGTTCGATGATCCTGCTGGCGGCAGGCTATGAGCCGCGCGGCTATGTGTTCTATACCTATGCACCGCTGTGCAGACCGGAGCCGAAACTCGACGGAAATACGGAGGAGAACCTGAAAACCATTCGGCACGGCATCGGTATGCTGCGGAAACTCGAACCTTTTCTGTTGTCGGGAAAGCCGGTCAAAAAACTGCCGGTCAAAACGATAAAGGGAGACATCCGCGCGTGGGAATTCTCCGATGGAAACGGCAGCCGTCGAGTGGCAGTCGTGGCATTGGGCCCCGGAACAGCCGAGGCGGAAATCACAGTCGGAGCTCCGGAACAGCTGCAATCCGTATATGGGAAAACCATATTGAAAAACGGGAAGTGGCTTTTCCGGGCAGAAAATATTGACAGCGATCTTTTAAGTTATGACAAGGAGATGAAATAATGAACCGGATTTTCACTATGACGAAATTTTCTATGAAGAAAATTTGTAACAGGGATGTTTCATTCCGGCAGCAGGACAGGGCAGGACGTTGCCAGTCCCCTGACCTCACTTCTTCTTTTTTCCTTCCATTGTTGAATTGTTCGATTGTTCGATTATTCAAATGTTTCCCCGTTCCTTCTTACTTCAGAGTTCCATGTTCCTCTGTTCTTACTTCGAGGGTGAAAATAAGAATTTTCACCCTTATAGAGCTCCTCATCGTGGTTGCGATCATCGCGATCCTGGCAGCCATGCTGCTTCCGGCGCTCAACGCGGCACGCACCAAGGCAAAATCCATTGCGTGCCTGAATAACCTGAAACAGGCAGGGCAGATCGCCCAGTTTTACATCAATGACAATGACAGCTGGGCATTCGGTCCGCTTGCCGGAGCGATTTACTCCCCTGCCGGCAATGCAAATTATCAAGCCTACGGCACCCTGTTATACAGATACGGCTATCTTCCCGGAAAATATCTCGCAGTGGGAGGATACCATGTCGCCAGGTACATGACATGTCCGACCGTAAAAGAACAATCGGGCACCCGATTGATTCTGCAAAATGGACTGGTCAACAGCCTGTATACTTACGGCATTGCGCAATATGCCTATGACAGTACAGGCAGGACAACAGTTTATCCTGACAAAGCATTCAAAACCAGTCAACCGGCTTATTCACGCCCCTCAAATTTTCCATATTTCATGGATTCCGCCAACGGAACCGCCAGCGCAGCCCCTTTCCCCTGGTATGTCTGGGATTGCAGGAATACAAACAATGCAAAACCGGCGGGAGTCCATGCAAAACTCTGCAATGTCGCCTTTCTTGACGGCCATGCGGGAGCAAACAGCCGCGGGGAACTGTATTCGAAATACAAGATCGCAAACTTCGCCATCCTCACTTATTGAGAGAAAAGGGGCGCTTGGCAGGCATCCGGACAATACAGCGGAATAAAATTTCGATCACCGAAACCTCGTTCCGCTGTTACAGTTCATGCTGCTGGAGAATTTCAGGAACTTTCTTCTCCAGGTATTCCATCGAATAGGCAAGCGCTTCCTCGGCGGTCTCCGCGGCAAGGGCTTTTTCCGCGATCCGCTCCGCATCGTACATGGAAATCTTGCGGATCAGACGGCGGATGTGCCCGATGGACAGCGGAGACATGCTCAATTCCTTGACGCCGAGCCCGATCAGAATCGGAATATAACGCGGGTCTCCCGCGACTTCGCCGCAGACGCCTACCCAGATGCCGTTGCGTTCCGCCGCATCGACAGTCCGCCCGATCAGTTCCAGAACCGCCGGATTGGTCGGAGCATACAGATGCGCGACTTTCTCATTGTTCCGGTCAACCGCAAGCGTATACTGCACAAGGTCATTGGTTCCGATACTGAAAAAATCCACCTTCTTCGCCAGTTTATCCGCAATCAGCGCCGCGGACGGGATTTCGATCATGACTCCGATATCCATGGAGCCGTCGAATTTCATATTGGAATTTTTCAGGTCGGAACGAACCTCCTCCAGAAGCTTCAAAAGTTTATTCAGCTCATCCATGCACGAGACCATCGGGAACATCATGCGGATCTTCCCGAAAACTCCGGCGCGGAGAATCGCACGCATCTGGGCTTTCAGAATCTCCGGTTTTTCCAGACACAATCGAACCGCCCGCAGTCCCAGAAACGGATTCTGCTCGTGATACGCGCCGAGCGCCTCGCTGAGCTTGTCCCCGCCGAGGTCCAGAGTCCGGATGATCGCCGCCTGGCCGTCCATTGCCGTGGCGACCTTTTTGTAAATCTCAAACTGCTCCTCCTCCGTGGGAAGTGTCGGACGGTTGATGTAAAGATATTCCGTCCGGAACAGCCCGATGCCCGACGCGCCGTATTTTTTAATGTCCTCCAGAGAATCGGCATTCTCCACGTTGGCGGCAAGATGAATGCGGTATCCGTCAACGGTCTCCGATTTCAGCTGGGTTTCGCGCAGAAGCTCGTTGTAAAGCTTTGCCTTGCGGCTCTCTTTCTGCTCATAAAGTTCAATCGTCTGCTTTTCCGGGTTCAGGATCGCAATTCCGAGAAAACCGTCAATAATCATCCGGTCGCCGTCTTCCACCCGTTCGACGAAGTGGTTCATGCCGACGATTGCGGGGATTCTCATGGAACGTGCCAGAATCGCGCTGTGAGAGGTTTTGCTTCCCGACTCCGTGGCGAAAGCAAGCACATTCGTGCGGTCGAGCAGCGCCGTGTCGGAAGGAGTCAGATCCTTTGCGATGATGATGCGCGGCCCCGGCAGATGGTCAAGTTTCGGGCGCTCCAACCCGTAAAGATTCGAGAGAATGCGCGCTGCGACATCCTGAACATCGGCGGCGCGCTCGCGCAGGTAAGGGTCCGGCACCGCGGAAATCGCCGCAATATATTTCTGCATGGTCTGGGAAAACGCGGCATCGGCATGGATCAGTTTTTTGGAAACCGAGGAACAGACCTCGTTCATCAGCATTTTGTCATCAACGATCAGGAAATGGGCATCGAAAATATTGGCGTCATGGGATTCGAGAGAAGTCTGGACACGTGTCCGGAGCTCCTTGATCTCGTCTCTGGTCTTGTCGATCGCCTGACGGAACAAAGCAATTTCGGTATCGACCTGTTCCGGCGCGATACCGGTGATTTTGATGTCTTTGAACAGTGTACGGTGAGACTCCGCAATCAGCATAACCGTCCCGATTGCGATTCCCGGAGATGCAGGAATCCCGTGATAAAGGACTTCCCGCTTTATTTTCTTATCGGGCAACCCCGCTCTGCCGTCACTACTCTTCATCGAATCCTTTCATGATGAGTCCGCCGAGAGCGTGCAGCGCCCGGTCGGCATCCGAGCCGCTCGCCACGATCTTCAATTTCGTCCCGCGGGGCGCCGCAAGCATCAGAAGCCCCATCAGGCTTTTGCCGTCGACTTTATCCCCCGTCGTTTCATTCTGCACGGAGATATCGGCATCGTAACCGGACGCCTCCTGTACAAAAAGGGATGCGGGCCTGGCATGAAGACCACATGAATTCTTAATTTCAAAACTGCCGCTGACCGTTTTACTCATCTTTTATAAAAATCCCGAAACAACGCCGCAGGCAGGAACAAAACCCCTTGCATTCCTGTCCTTCTGACTTTACAGTACTTTACAGTAATCCCGTTTCTGCGGTAATTCAATGCGGAGTAATGCTTATGAGGCAAAGAAAATCCATATTTTTTTTCGGAAGGAGCTTCCGTCTTCTTTCTTTCCTGTTCATTTTCCCGTTCCCGCTGATTGCTTCGAACAGCCTGAAGTGCGACTGGTGCAACCATGCAATCGGTGCAGGAAAAAGTTATTACCGGATCAAAAATAAAAATTATTGTTCACGCTCCTGCGCAGACAAAAGCCTGGAGCAGTCCCTCCCGAAATGTTCGGTCTGTGCCAAAAGGATCAAAGGCAGTTACCTGACTTCCAATGACAAAATCTTCTGTTCTCAGAAATGTTATGAATCCACACTGCCGGAATGCACGGTCTGCGGGAAACGTTCCGCCGCCGGAGCGCTCGCAGCAGACAACTCTTTCTTCGCCTGCCCGGACTGTCTCAGAAAGCCCCGCTGTTTCTCGTGCCAGATTCCGACCGGCGGCAGAAAGCTTCATGACGGACGTGTGATCTGCCCAACCTGTTCCAAGACAGCGGTCTACAACGAAAACACCGCAAGAAAACATTTCCAGTCCGTAAGAAACGACCTGAAATACAAACTCGGGCTCGGCACCAATCATCCCATTCAGTTTTATCTGATCGATCAGGAGACACTTCACAAGAAATCCCGCAGCCAGTCCGACGTTGTGACGGAACAGGGACTTTTTGAATATCTCGCCGAGCTGGAAAAGGTGGTAACGCGCGATCTGCTGGGGCGCAAGATTTCCGAGAAAGAGGAAAAAACTTCGGAATTGTTCAATATCTATATCCTGAACGGTCTTCCGAAAGAACGCATGGAATATGTCATGGCGCATGAACTCGGGCATGACTGGCTTGTGACGCATTTCCCCGGAATCCGGGATATGCAGGTCAAGGAAGGCTTTGCCGAATATGTCGGCTGGCTCTATAATAAACTCCACAATCGCGACTATCTGAACAAGCGCATCGAAGCAAACACCGATCCCGTCTATGGGCAGGGATTCCGGATGATTAAGGACATTGCCGACAAAAAGGGATTTGACGGACTGAAACAATTTCTCAATTC
>CAYTKK010000054.1:0-9606 GCA_964438355.1 uncultured Lachnospiraceae bacterium
TTAAGCAAATGAACGCCGAATACAAAAGATAATTCGGTGTTGTCGCGGCGTGTGCAAAAATACATAAAACGCAAAGTCGTAAAAGAAGCGACGGCGGCGTTAGACGATTAGTCTAGAGCTTGCGATAGAAGAGAGTCTGTTATCAAACAGCCGAATTTATTATCGAGTTAAATAAATTTTTAGAAAGAAAAATATTTACAAAAGCTACACGGATACCCGAATCCTAGATAAACTTCGGGTATCCGTTAAAAATAATCTGATTTTTCGGGCATAAGGCAGAGCGCTATATGAAAAGCACCCTTTGTAGTGGCAAAATTTGTCGCACGATTCTTACTATTATTCCGATTATTATTAGACTTAGTCGCCGGTGCACTTGTTTTGCGTATATAAAAACTCCTACGTTCCGTAACGAAGGTGAACATAGGAGTGTGTTTTAGAGACTGCGCTCGAACGCGCTTTTATAAATCGGTTAAATTTTTGACGTTGCGAGGGAAAATGCAAAAAGCACGTTAAAACACGTCAAATTTTTCTGCGAAAAAGTAAACGCTTGAACATGACTTGTAACAGCTACGAGCGTTATTCGATTAAAGAACGCATTCTTTCGATATTGTTTTCAAGCGAGTCGCCATTGGAAAAGACGGACGAAGTGCCGCAAACGAAAATATCCGCACCCGCCGCGCGCATTTTCGGAGCGTTTTCGAAACTGACGTTTCCGTCGACCTCTATTTCGAAGTGCGTTTCCGCCGCCGCGAATTTTCTGTGGCATTCGGTTACTTTATCCAACGTTTCGGGAATGAGTTTTTGCCCCGCAAAACCGGGATTTACCGTCATCACGACGACGCCGTCCAGGATGTCGCTAACGGAATCGAGCGCAGACAGTCCGACCGGCGGTTCGACGGCGACGAGTGCTTTTGCCCCGAACGAGTGAATTTTGTCGATTATTTCTCGCGGCTTTTGCGTTGAGGTTATGTGGAACGACATATAGTCGCCTTCGCGAAGTCCGAAAGCTTCGATGCATTTTTCGGGATTTTCTACCATAAGGTGAATGTCTAGCGGAATATCAGTCACTCTGCGTACGCCGCGGCAAAAGTCCGGACCGAGAGTGTAGTTGGGTACGAAAACGCCGTCCATTATGTCGATGTGAAGCATTTCTATACCGCACTTTTCGAAAACGCGCAACGATTTTTCCACATTCATAAGGTCTGCGCACATCAAAGAGGGCGAGAGTTTGCCTTGTAGTTTAGCTTGTTCGGTCATTGTTCTTCTCCTGGTTTTTTTAGTCATTGTTTTCAAGCGAAAGAAGTTTTTGTATATTGTCGGCTATGATTTCCGCGCCGTTGTTGCAGTCGGAGTTTAGCGTCGCTTTAAGCGCTTTTTCCAGTCCGCCGTTATATATAAATTCCTCCGTTACTGAAACCAGTTTTTCGGGTTTTTCGCATCTTAATCCGTAACCGTTTTCGGTTATGTATAGATGATTGTGCGCTTCTTGACCGGGAATGTGTCCCGTTACTATTACAGCCGAGCCGCTTCTCGTGCTCTCGAGCAGCATATTTGGCCCTGCCTTCGTCATTACGATGTGAGCGCTTTCCAACAGTTCGGTTATTTTATTTGTAAAGCCGAGTATTTCGACGTTGCTAAGCAGAGGATTGACTTGTTTTTCTTTTAGTAATTCGTCGTGTAGTTTTTCGTCCAGTCCGCAAACGACGGTAAGCTCGGAATTTTTGATTTTTGCCGCTTCGAGTACGAACCGAACGCTTTTTTTCTTTTTCAGCGAAGGATTTATCATCAGAAGTTTAACTTTGCCGTCCACGGTTTTGGGCGTTTCTCGTCTGTGAATGCTTTCGCGAATCGGAAAACCCGAAACGACGAGTTGCTCTTCCTTAAAGCCGAGCGCGAGGTAGTTTTCCTTGATTTTCTCGGTGGGAAGGAAGGATATCGTCGCGCGTTTGTCGCGCCAAATGTGCGGAGGATTGACCAAATCTATTACGTTGATGCAAAACGGAATATTGAGTTTTTTCTTTTTAAGTATTTTAGATACGGCGCGGGTAAACATTCCGTGTACCGATATAATTAGGTCAGGACGGTAGTCGTCGATTATAGCGGTCATTTGTTTTTTGCAGTTTATGTACATAAGCGTATGCAGTACGCACGGAAAAATATCGGAGAGCTTATGCGCCAGCTTCCATATATACGGGTGTTTGGTGGTGCAGGGGATATATGCGTCTTCTAGTTTTTCGCCCAGTTTACCCATAGTCAGGAAGGAATCTTCTTGCCTAACGTCGAAGCCGCGTTCTCGAAGTTGTTTTTCGATTGCGTTTGCGCTCGATTTATGACCCGTTCCCGTTTTGCTGGCGGTTAAAATCAAAACCTTTTTCATAAAATGTCCTTTTGTCGAAAACACGATGTGTAAAAGCGCTCCTCATTGTACCGAGGAATTGCCGCATCGAACGGCGAACTTTTTCTTTTTCGACTTGACTTAATTTTATCACTTTTGGCGAGTGTTGTCAATACCTCGAAAATCGAATTTTATGTAGCGTACGGTTGAAGCAACTTGAATTTTTGTGACGAAAAGGGATGACGTTATCAACCCCTCGATATGTTTTATAAATATCTGCAAAGAACTTGCAAAGAATAGAGCGTTGTGATATAATTAAATGGGATTTTCCGTCGGTTGTGGAATTACCGTAATCCGCATCGAGGAAGCGGTTTTTTGATGACTAGCGTCGGAATGTAAATGCGATGAACGCAGATTTTTCCATTGATTTTAACGAGGTAATTACAATGAAACGAGTAATAACATATGGTACGTTCGACCTATTGCATTATGGGCATATAAATTTATTGAGAAGAGCAAAAGCGTTAGGCGATTATCTTATAGTCGCTTTAAGCACAGACGAGTTTAATTCTGAGCAAAAGGGTAAAAAAACGTATTTTACATACGAGCAACGTAAAATGTTGCTCGAGTCGCTTAGGTATGTCGATTTGGTAATTCCGGAAAACAGTTGGGAACAAAAAAGTTCTGATGCAGTGTTGTATCACATCGACATATTCGTAATGGGCGATGATTGGAACGGAAAGTTTGATTTTCTTAAGGAGTATTGCGAAGTCGTTTATTTGCCGCGTACGCCTGAAATTTCCACCTCTCAGATAAAACAAGACTTGTTTGAGTCTGATTTATCCGAGCATAAAAGTAAAAGTGCGCAGACGCACGACGAAGACAACTAAATTTTCGGCTTGCAGAAGTTTTATGCGTACCCGCTTAAGGGCAGATGGTTCGAGATAGACAACCATGATGACCTTGCCGCCGCGGAGGCGCTGTTTAAGGAGGAATAGGCACCTCGGGTGTAAACCGTGACGTAAGCCGTCGGTAAATATTTTGTTTTCGGCGTCGCAATGCGGAGAATAGTTTTTGTAGGTGAATTTTTTGCTGCGTGCGTTTATTAGCGTTAAAAAGCAAAACCGCAAAAGGTGTTATAACTAAATAATTTCGAAACGGTCGATTCGTCGATCGTTTTTTTGTTAAACCGCTTGCAAAAGACAATTAGTATAAAAATGTACGTCGATGTCAATAACTCATACACCTGAGCGAAATTTTAGTCATAAAATGAATCAGGAAAAAAGTTATTAAGGCGGCAAAAGAAGGGTAATGGAAGTAAAGCGCGGAGAAATCTATTATGCGGACCTCAGTCCCGTAGTCGGTTCTGAGCAAGGCGGACTGCGCCCTGTTTTGATTGTGCAAAACGACGTGGGTAACAAGTACTCGCCGACGGTGATAGCGTGCGCCATAACCAGTCAGCTCACCAAGGCAAAACTTCCTACGCACGTAGAAATTCGGCGCGGTGAATTCGGATTGGGGAAGGACTCCGTTCTTTTGCTCGAGCAAATACGCACTCTCGATAAGCGTCGGTTGTCCTCTCGTATAGGTTGTATCCCGCTTTCGCAGATGCGGCGCGTGGATAAAGCGCTTTTGGTTTCCTTGGGATTTGTCAAACAGAATATGCATTCGCAATAATTTTTATGCAGTATATACATACTTTTATGCATAAAAACCACGCATTTTTGCATATTTTTTGAAATAATATTAAAAACCGCCGTAAATTCGTTGACAAATAATTCGTATAGGTTTATAATATCGACGAAATTAAAAGTTTTGCGGAGGCATACAATGAAAAAAGAAGATATTAAGAAAGTTGTTTTGGCGTATTCGGGCGGACTGGATACTTCGATTATCATACCGTGGTTAAAAGAAAACTATAACAACTGCGAAGTTGTTGCGGTTGCGGGCAACGTCGGACAAGCCGATGAGTTGGACGGACTTGAGGAGAAGGCGCTTAAAACCGGCGCAAGCAAGTTGTACATTCTTGACCTTACCGAGGAATACGTAGACGATTACATAATTCCTACGATGAAGGCAGGTGCTCTTTACGAAGAATATTTACTGGGTACCAGCCATGCTCGTCCTTGCATTGCGAAAGGACTTGTCGAGATTGCGATTAAGGAGCACGCGGACGCAATCGTTCACGGTTGCACCGGAAAGGGTAACGATCAGGTTCGTTTCGAACTTGCAATCAAACATTTTGCACCCGATATGCCCATCATCGCACCATGGCGCGAATGGGAGTTGAAGTCGCGTGAAGAGGAAATAGAGTACGCCGAGAAGCACGGCGTTCCGCTAAAGATAAATCGCGAAACGAATTACTCCAAGGATAAGAATTTGTGGCATCTTTCGCATGAGGGACTCGACCTCGAGGATACCGGCAACGAGCCGCAGTACGAAAAGGAAGGCTTCCTGGAAATGGGCGTTTCTCCCATAAAAGCACCGGATGAACCCACGTACGTTACCATCGAATTTGATAAGGGCGTTCCGGTTGCTCTCGACGGAGAGAAGATGAGCGCAAAAAATATTATTCTCGCGCTTAACAAACTCGGCGGCGAGAACGGTATAGGTATTCTTGACATCGTAGAGAACCGCCTTGTCGGAATGAAGTGCCGTGGCGTATACGAGACCCCGGGTGGAGCGATTCTTTACAAGGCTCACAGCGTTCTCGAGCAGCTTTGCCTAGACAAAATGACGATGCACGAAAAGCAAAAGTTGTCCATTACGTTTGGCGAGTTGGTTTACAACGGACAGTGGTTTACGCCGCTTCGCGAGGCTTTGTCGGCGTTTGTGGATAAGACGCAGGAAACCGTAACGGGTAAGGTGCGCCTAAAGCTCTACAAGGGCAATATGATAAACGCGGGCGTTTGGTCCGATTATTCCTTGTATAGCGAGGAAATCGCGACCTTCGGCGAAAGCGATTACGACCAGCGCGATTCGGCAGGATTTATCAATCTTTACGGACTTCCCATTAAAGTTCAGGCGCTTGTCGGCAAGAAAAACAAGTAAGAATTGCAAATTCCGCCCTACGGGTGAGTTATATTCGCTCGTGGGGCAATTTGCGTTTAATAAACGGAGTGAGTTATGGCAAAAATGTGGGCAGGGCGCACCGGCGGCGTGACCGAATCGGTAGCGGACGATTTTAATTCTTCGATATCGTTTGACAGCAGGTTGTTCCGTCAGGATATTCGCGGAAGCATGGCGCACGCTACGATGCTTGCGGCGCAGGGTATAATTTCGCAACAGGATTGCGACGCTGTTTTGGACGGACTTCAGTCTGTTCTGGACGATATCGAAAGCGGTAAACTGGCGATAGATCTTACAAGCGAGGATATTCATATGTTCGTCGAGCAGGAATTGACTAACCGAATCGGCGAGGCGGGCAAGAAATTACATACGGCAAGAAGTCGTAACGACCAAGTGGCGCTCGATATGAGAATGTATATGCGCGACGAGACTAAACTGATTATCGAAAAATTGAGGGCGTTTGCTAGGACGGTCACGAATAAAGCGGAAGAGTATTACGACGCTATAATGCCCGGGTACACGCATCTTCAACGTGCTCAACCGATTACGTTCGGACATCACCTTATGGCGTACGTTATGATGTTTCTTCGCGATATCGAGCGTTTCGAGAGCGTTTTGACGCATATCGACGTTTGCCCTATCGGAAGCTGTGCGCTTGCAGGCACGACGTATAACGTGGATAGGCGTAGCGAGGCGGCTATGCTCGGTTTTTCGAAGATAGCGCTAAACAGTATCGACGGAGTTTCCGATCGCGATTTTTGCGTCGATTTTTTATCCGCCGCGTCGTGTTTGATGATGCATTTATCGCGTTTTTCGGAGGAGATTATTCTTTGGTCGAGTTGGGAATACGCGTTCGTGGAGCTTTCCGACGCGTTCACCACAGGCTCGTCCATTATGCCGCAAAAGAAGAACCCCGATATGGCGGAGCTTGCGCGCGGCAAGACGGGAAGAGTTTACGGCGACTTGATGGCTTTGCTTACCACGCTAAAGGGGTTGCCGCTAGCATACAACAAGGATATGCAAGAGGATAAGGAGAGCGTTTTCGATGCGGTCGATACCGTAAAAATGTGTCTAGACGTGTTCGAGCCGATGATAAAAACGATGAAGGCTCGTACGCAGAATATGCTGTCGGCGGCGCAAAAAGGCTTTATAAATGCAACGGACCTAGCCGATTATTTGGTTAAAAAGGGAATGGCGTTCCGCTCTGCTTACAAGATATCCGGAACAATCGTTGCAGAGTGCATTAAGGACGGACTTGTGCTTGAAAATTACCCGCTCGAACGATATAGGGCGCACAGCGAACTGTTTAATGGCGACGTTTACGGCGAAATCGCGCTGACTACTTGCCTTAATAAGAGAACTAGCGAGGGGGGGGCGTCGGCGCAGTCGGTGCTCTCTCAGATAGAATATGCAAAAGGAATACTTAAATAATGACTAAGATTTTTATTGACGGCGGCGCAGGTACCACCGGACTTAATATAGCCGAGAGACTTAGCGAGCGAAAAGATATAGAACTTTTGACTTTGCCAGAGTCGGAGCGAAAGGATATTTCCGCGCGAAAAAAAGCGTTGAACGCGGCGGATGTAGCGATACTCTGTTTGCCTGACGCGGCGGCTGAAGAGGCAGTCTCTCTCATCGAAAATGAACGTACCGTGGTTATAGACACGTCGACTGCGCACAGAACCGCGCAAGGTTGGACGTACGGCTTTAGCGAACTTATAGGCAAGGATAAGATAGCCGCGTCAAAAAGGATAGCTAATCCAGGTTGTCATGCAAGTGGTTTTATCGCTTTGGTTTGCCCGCTCGTAAAAAGCGGTTTGCTCGATAAGAGCGAACTTTTAACCGCGTTTTCGCTAACAGGGTACACCGGCGGCGGCAAAAAAATGATTGCCGAATACGAAGGAGCGGGGCGCGACGAGCTTTTAGACGCTCCGCGCCAGTATGGGTTAGGTCAAAAACATAAACATTTGCCGGAAATGAAGGCGATTTGCGGATTGGATTTTGCTCCGTGCTTCTGTCCGATTGTGGGTGATTTTCCGCGAGGAATGGAAGTAACCGTGCCGCTTTTCGCAAGTCAAGTTAAAGGCTCGCGGGAAGATATCGTTGCGGTTTATAAAGGCGCTTATACCGGCGACGTCGTGCGCTATGCGGATAGCGCCGACGAAACCGGGTTTATGTCGGCGGCGAAAGTTGCCGGAAAAGACGGAATGGAAATATCGGTTTTGGGTGATGACGAGCGTATATTGCTTGTTGCTCGCTTCGACAACCTCGGCAAGGGCGCCGGAGGTGCCGCCATACAAAATCTGAACATTGTGCTCGGGACAAACGAAACTGAAGGACTTAAGCTGTAATGCAAGGAGAAAAGCTAATGAAATTTATTGACGGCGGCGTTACCGCGGCAAAAGGGTTTACTGCAAACGGAGTTCATTGCGGAGTTAGAAAAAATCGCACGAAGCGCGATCTCGGACTAATTTTTAGTTCGGTTTTAGCAAGCGCGGCGGCTGTTTATACGACTAACTTGGTAAAGGGCGCTCCTCTTATAGTGACGAAGAAGCATTTGATAAACGGCAAGGCTCAGGCTGTAATATGTAACAGCGGAAACGCGAACACCTGTAACGCCGACGGAATAGAAATTGCCGAAAAAATGAGCGCGCTATTAGCCGATAAGGTGGGTATATCGGCAGACGACGTGGTGGTTGCGTCCACGGGCGTAATCGGTCAGCCTCTTAATATCGAACCGATTGCAAACGGAATTACGGCACTTGTGGAAGGATTAAACGAAAACGGCAGTTCGGATGCGGCGGAGGCAATAATGACTACCGACACGATTAAGAAAGAAATCGCGGTAGAATTTGAGTTGGACGGTAAGACGTGTCATATCGGAGGAATCGCTAAAGGCAGCGGAATGATTCATCCGAATATGGCTACGATGCTTGTGTTTATTACGTCAGACGTCGCAATAAGTGCCGAAATGTTAGGAAAAGCGATTTCGACGGACGTAAAAAATTCGTTTAATATGGTAAGCGTGGACGGCGACACGTCTACAAACGATATGGCGGTAGTGCTGGCAAACGGCTTGGCGGGTAATAATGAGATAACCGGCGACGGCGCGGACTTTGCAGAGTTTATGCGCGCGCTTAATACGGTAACGGTAGGACTTTGTCGAATGCTTGCCGGCGACGGCGAGGGCGCAACGAAATTGCTGGAGTGCAAGGTCATGGGCGCAAAGGACGAGCCAAACGCGAAAAAGATTGCAAAAAGCGTAATATGCTCGTCGCTTCTTAAATCTGCGATGTTCGGAGCCGACGCAAATTGGGGCAGAGTGTTGTGCGCGATAGGTTATAGCGGGGCCGATACGAATGTAAACGCCATAGGCGTGTCGTTCGTTTCTGCTAAAGGAAGGATAGAGGTTTGCCGAAACGGTAGCGGAGTTGATTTTTCCGAGGAGAAAGCGAAGGAAATTTTACTGGAAAAGGAAATAATCATCGAGGTTACTCTCGGCGACGGCGACGCAAACGCGACTGCGTGGGGGTGCGACCTTACCTATGATTACGTCAAAATAAACGGCGATTATCGCACCTAATAAAAACGGCTGAAATGACTTTACGGAGAAAATTATGTTAGATAATCTTACTAATATGGAGCGCGCGCAAGTGCTTACGCAGGCGCTCCCTTACATTCGCGAATACAACGGAAAAATAGTCGTCGTCAAGTACGGCGGCAACGCGATGACGAGTCCCGAACTTAAAGAGCAAGTAATGGAGGACATTGTTCTTCTTACGCTTGTCGGAGTAAAAGTCGTGCTTGTTCACGGCGGCGGACCGGAAATATCGGATATGATGGCTCGCCTGGGCAAAAAGACAGAGTGGGTGGACGGACTGCGCGTCACGGACAAAGAAACCGTCGATATCGTACAAATGGTGCTGGCGGGAAAGATTAATAAATCGCTTGTCAATTTTCTTGAAATGAAGGGCGGCAAGGCGATGGGAATATCCGGAATGGACGGCGCTTTGATTCGCGCGACTATGAAGGACGAACGTCTCGGTTACGTCGGCAAGATAACGAGCGTCAATATTGACCCCGTGCTTCAACTGCTGGATAGCGGTTATATCCCCGTGATATCAACGCTTGGTTGCGACGAAGAGGGTAACACTTATAACATTAACGGCGATACCGCCGCGGCGTACATAGCCGGTGCTTTG